>NZ_MOWP01000037.1:0-177802 GCF_001983215.1 Frankia sp. CcI49 | reverse complement strand
ACCGGAAGAGAGATCGGGGCCGGGGTGTCAGCGTGACGCCGACGGTCTCGTCGCGCTTGCCGAAAGCTTCCTGCACCACGGCGCACCCGGGCTCCTCCGGCCCGCGCATTCTCTCGTCCTGCACCTGCGCCCCACCGACCTGCGGTCAGGCACCACCGTGACCGGTACCGCCACGCCGGCGACGCTTCCCCCGGCCGTCCTGCAACGCCTCGGCTGCGACGGTCTGGTGCAGGCACTGCTCACCGACCCGCACGGCAACCCGCTCCGCCTCGGCCGGCGACACCGGTTCCCCACCCGCCGTCTCCAGGCCGCCGTGCACGCCCGTGACCACGGCACCTGTCAGTACCCGGGCTGTGCCCACACCCGATGGCTGAACATCCACCACCTCACCGGCTGGGCCGAAGGCGGCCGCACCGACCTCGACAACCTCACCCTCGTCTGCGGCACCCACCACCGCCACCTCCACGAGGAAGGCATCGTGCTCCGCAGAACCAGCAACGGAACGATCATCGCGCTGCTCCCCGACGGCCGGACCCTCCTGCCCGCACCACCGGTGACCCCCGGGGAACGGCCCACCGCCGCGCTCGCCGACACAACCGGGCACGTCGCACCGGCCGCCGTCACCACCCGTGACGGCGGCCGGCTCAACCTCGGCGAATCCCTGTTCGTACTCCTCCAGGACCACGAAGCCGTCGCGTAGCCAGCGCCCCGGAACCGGGAGCCCGGCGGGGTTGGCCGTAGGCTGTGCCGTGATCGGCAGTGGCGGCGCGGGTGGAGGGCGAATGGCCGGCGTGGATGGCGTTCCCGAGATGGCACAGGCGCCAGTGGATGCCGCGGTTGACCGGCGCCGGCTGACCGTGGTGGTCAACCCGAAGGCGGGCGGCGGCCGGGCGGCCAAGGTTCTTGGCGACGTGCGGGCCGCGTTGGAGCGCTGGGCCGATGACGTCACCGTCGAGACCACGAAGAGCCTTGAGCATGCCGACGAGCTGACGCGAGCGGCGGTCGCCGAGGGACGGGTGACGGTGGCGCTGGGCGGGGACGGGCTGGTCGGACGGGTGGCTGGTGCGGTGGCCCGGGCGGGGGGTGTGCTCGCCATCCTGCCCGGTGGGCGGGGTAACGACTTCGCGCGTGGGCTGGGTATCCCGCGGGATCCGGCGGTCGCCGCCGCCGCGCTCGCCGCCGCGGTGGAGCGCCGGGTCGACCTGCCCGAGGCGAACGGTGTGCCCTTCGTGGGTATCGCCAGCCTCGGCTTCGACTCCGACGTCCAGGTGATCGCGAACCGGACGACCCGGCTGTCCGGCCAGAGTGTCTACACCTACGCGGTGCTGCGGGCGCTGCTGGCCTGGAAGCCGGCCCGGTTCACCGTCTCCGTCGACGGCGGCACACCGTTCGAGCACGTCGGCTGGACGGTCGGGGCGGCCAACGGCCCCTACTACGGCGGCGGGATGAAGTTCGCGCCGGCCGCTGACATCGCCGACGGCCAACTGGAGATCGTGCTGATCGCGAAGGCGGGGCGGCTCACCTTCCTGCGGCTGTTCCCCCGGATCTTCTCCGGGCGCCACGTCGAGGTGCCCTACGTCCAGGTCCGCCGCGCCCAGCGGCTGGTGGTGCAGGCCGACCGGCCCTTCCAGGTCTACGCGGACGGTGACCCGGTCGCGGACCTCCCGGCCGAGATCGTCATCCGGCCGGGGGCGCTGCGCCTGCTGGTGCCGCCGCGTTCCTGAAGGCCGGCCTTCGGCTAGGTCAGCGCAGCTCGGGGGTGGCGTGATAGTCGGCCGCGCCGGCGACCTCCGGGTAGTGCAGGTCGAAGGCCGGGCGTTCCGAGCGGATGCGCGGCAGCTTGTGGAAGTTGTGCCGGGGCGGCGGGCACGAGGTGGCCCATTCCAGTGAGTTGCCGTACCCCCAGGGGTCGTCGACGATCGCGAGCCGGCCGCGCCGGTACGAGTGCCACACGTTGTACATGAACGGCAGTGTCGAGACGCCGAGCAGGAAGCTGCCCGCCGTCGACAGGGTGTTCCAGTCGGTGAACCCGTCGTTCGGGCCGTAGTCGGCGAACCGCCGCGGCATCCCCTGCATCCCCAGGTAGTGCTGCACGAGGAAGGTCAGGTGGAAGCCGAAGAAGACCGTCCAGAAATGGATCTTCCCGAGCCGGTCGTCCATCAGTCGGCCGGTGACCTTCGGGAACCAGAAGTAGGTGCCGGCGAAAGCAGCGAAGACGACCGTTCCGAACACGACGTAGTGGAAGTGGGCGACCACGAAGTAGCTGTCGCTGACGTGGAAGTCGATGGGCGGGCTGGCGAGCAGGACGCCGGTCAGGCCGCCGAGCAGGAAGGTGACGAGAAATCCGATGCAGAACAGCATGGGAGTCTCGAAGCTCAGGTTTCCGCGCCACATCGTCCCGATCCAGTTGAAGAACTTGATTCCGGTCGGAACGGCGATGAGGAAGGACATGATGGCGAAGAACGGCAGCAGCACCGCGCCGGTGACGAACATGTGATGTGCCCAGACCACGACGGACAGGACGCCGATGGCGATCGTGGCGAAGATCAGGCCCTTGTAGCCGAAGATGGGCTTTCGGGAGAAGACCGGGATGATCTCGCTGATGATGCCGAAGAACGGCAGGGCGATGATGTAGACCTCGGGATGCCCGAAGAACCAGAACAGGTGCTGCCACAGGATCGCCCCGCCGTTCTGGGCGTCGTAGACGTGGGCACCGAAGCGACGGTCCGCCGCCAGTGCGAGCAGGGCGCCGGCGAGCACCGGGAAGGCCACAAGTACCAGGATCGACGTGACCAGGAAGGTCCAGCAGAAGATCGGCAGGCGGAACATCGTCATGCCCGGCGCCCGCAGGACCATGATCGTCGTGGCCATGTTGACGCCGCCGAGGATCGTGCCCAGCCCGGATACCGTGAGGCCCAGGATCCACAGGTCCGCCCCGATGCCGGGGCTGTACGAGATGCTGTTCAGCGGGGCGTAGGCGAACCAGCCGAAGGCGGCCGCGCCGTCCGGGGTGAGGAAGCCGGCCATCACGGTGAGCGACCCGAACAGGAAGAACCAGAAGGACATCGCGTTCAGCCGGGGGAAGGCGACGTCCGGCGAGCCGATCTGCAGCGGGATGAGGAAGTTCGCGAACGCGAAGGCCAGCGGCGTCGCGAACATCAGCAGCATCAGCGTGCCATGCATCGTGAAGAGCTGGTTGTACTGCTCGTTCGAGAAGTACTGCAGGCCGGGCCGGGCCAGCTCGGCCCGCATCATCATCGCCAGGATCCCGCCGATGACGAAGAACGCGAAGGATGCCACCGCGTACATGACGGCGATGTCCTTGTGCGAGGTGGTGCGGAGGTACCCGAGAATGTTGACGCGCTGCCGGACGTGCTGATCCCGCGGATGCTCGGTGGCAGGGCCGGATGGTTCGCGTAGAAGAGTCACTCCAGCTCCCGGCTCTGGCTCGGCGAACGAGTGGGCGGGAGGGAGTCTAACGCGCACGGACGGTCTGCCAGGCCGTTCCACTGCGCCGTGGAAGAACATCTGCGGAGCGTTCCCGCGAGCGGTGCCGCGGAGACGTCCGAAATGCATACCAAAAGGCGTGGTGAAACCGTTTCGGCGCTACAGCGACGAGAGGTGCGAGCCCGGGGCGCCGAAGAGCAGACGGTCGACGAGGGTCGCGTCGTCGCGCATGTCCTCGATGACCAGCTGTTCGAGCAGCAGCAGCGCCGCGTCGGCCGGCCAGAGGACGCACCACAGCCAGACCCCGAGCGCCTCACCGACGAAGGCCGCGCGGTCGGGTGGCGTCGTGACCGGCCAGAGCGCCGTCGGATGCCCCGCGGCCTCCACCTTCGCCTCGGGCGCCGCGTCCAGGCGTGCCGGGTCGGATCCCGACAGGCCGGCGAGGCGCGCACCCAGCCCGATCCGGGGGGCCTCGGCCACCAGAACCATCTCGGCGGGCCCACCCACCGGCGACGGCCCACTCGTCGAGAGCGCGGTCGCGTGGGCGCCGGAGCGGTCGTCGCCGGCCCAGCCGACACCGCTCGCGAACCAGTGCACCGGCATCGGCGAGGGCAGCCACACCGGCACCTGGCTGGTCCGCCCCAGCGAGCGGAGCAGCGCCTCGCGGGAGGACTGGGCTTCGTGGAACGGTTCGACGTCACCGTGCCGGCCGCAGCGCCACCGGTCACTCCAGACGTCCGGTGGGTCGAGCGGGCCCAGGCAGGCCGGGCAGACCGGCGGGGCGGTCACCGGGGGCTCCGGCGCGATCCGGTCATGCGGTGACCGGTGGTGCTGTCCGTCAGATCGGGGTCCACAGGCATCCTCCGCCTCCCTGCGCGGCTGGTGGACGTTTGATGCCCGCTCAGGAGGGTTCTGACTCCTCGGCGATGTCGGAGAAGACCGTGTCGAGCAGGTCCGGCCCTTCGCTGAGCAGGACCAGYCCGCGGTGGTGGGCCTCGGCGGGGCGCCGGCGCGGGCGCGGGCGCTGTCGGGGGGCGGCRCTGTCGGGGGGGCGGGAGGCGCCGTCGGTTCCGCGCAAGGGCTCCTCCCGATCAACGGCACTGTCCGCAACCCGTAGATTGCACACTGCAGGCGAACGGACGCCGAGTGTAAGTGCCCCCCGCTTCGGGGGTGTGCGTCGCGGTGCTGGAGAGCCTGCGTGGCCCGTTCCGGGGACCGGATGAGTCGTGATAGTTCCGTCGTGGTTACTTGTTGTCCTGTGGATTTCGACGGGTGGGAAATCCGTGGCGGCCGACGCGAGACGCCTGTCCGTTTCGGCGAGGAGATGGTGGTCGGTGTGATCGAGGACGGCGGTTCCGGGTATCCGGGGCGTCCCGGGCCCGGTGATGGGGCCCGTGGCGCCGTGCGCGGGCCGTGGATCGTCGGCCCGTCCGCCATCGGGCCAGGCTCGCGGCGCGCCGGACGGGGCCGCAGCGGCGGTGCGGGCGGCGGCGGTGCTGGCGGTGCCGGCGGTGCCGGTGGCGGCAGCGGCCGTGGCGGCGGTGGCGGGGGCCTGTCGGTCACCGGCTTCTGGGTCGCCGGGCGTCGCCGTCGCTCCACCGCGACGTTCGAGGTCCGCAGCCCCTACGACGGGCGGCTCGTCGCGACCGTCGCCCGGCCGGAGGCCCCCGACATCGAGGACGCGCTGGCCGCCGCGGCAGCCGCCGCCCGAGCCTGCGCCGCCCTGCCCGCCCATGTCCGCGCGGGCGCGCTGACCAGCATCTCCCGTGAGATCGCGCGGCGCGGCGACGAGATCGCCAACCTGATCACCAGCGAGTCCGGCAAGCCGATCACCTGGGCGCGGGCGGAGGTCGCGCGGGCCTCGTCGACCTTCCGCTGGGGTGCGGAGGAGGCCCGGCGGTTCGCCGGCGAGGTGGACCGGCTCGACACCGATCCGACCGGTGAGGGACGTATCGCGCTGACCCGGCGCTTCCCCATCGGCCCGGTGCTGGGGATCGCGCCGTTCAGCTTTCCGCTGCACCTCGTCGCGCACAAGGTGGCGCCGGCGATCGCCGCCGGCGCGCCGATCATCGTCAAGCCTGCGCCGCGCACCCCGCTGTCCGCGCTGCTGCTCGGTGAGCTGCTCGCCGGCACCGACCTGCCGGAGGGCGCCTGGTCGGTCCTGCCCGTCACCGACGACCAGATGCCCGCCCTGGTCGCCGACCCGCGGCTGCCGGTCGTGTCCTTCACCGGATCGGCCCGGGTCGGCTGGTCGATCCGGGACGCCGTCCCGCGCAAGCACGTCGTCCTCGAGCTCGGCGGGAACGCGGCGGTGCTGGTCGCCGCGGACTACTCCGACCCGGCGGACCTGCGCCATGCCGCGCGGCGGATCGCGCTGTTCTCGAACTACCAGGCCGGCCAGTCGTGCATCGCCGTGCAGCGGGTGTTCGTCGACCGGACGCTCTACGGCCGGGCCCGGGAGGAGATCGTCGCCGCCGTCCTCGAGCTGCGCGGAGGGGACCCCACCGACCCGGCGACCGACGTCGGGCCCCTGATCGACGGCGCCGCCGCGGCGCGGGTGGGGGCCTGGGTGCGGGAGGCGGTGGCCCGCGGTGCGACCGTGCTCTGCGGCGGCGGGTCGGAGGGCACGGCCTTCGCGCCGACCGTGCTGACCGGCGTGCCGCGCGACGCGACGGTGGCCAGCGAGGAGGTGTTCGGGCCGGTGCTGGTGCTCGAGCCCGTCGACGGCCTGGACGATGGCCTGGCCCGCGTCAACGACAGCTCCTATGGCCTGCAGGCCGGCGTGTTCACCCGCGATCTCGGGACGGCCTTCCGGGCCCACCGCGCGCTGGAGGTCGGCGGCGTGATCATCGGTGACGTGCCGTCCTACCGCGCCGACCAGATGCCCTACGGCGGCGTGAAGGGCTCGGGCCTGGGGCGGGAGGGCGTCGGCGCCGCGATGGCGGATCTGACGGTCGAACGGGTGATGGTCCTGGCCGGCGTCGAGCTCTGAGCCTCGGGCGGCGCGACGGTCAGCTCAGGTCGACCTCGGCGCGGTCGGGGTCGCGCAGGTCGGTACCGGCGTCCAACCAGCGCTGGCACATCGCGGTGGCGCCGTGCACACGCTTGTAGGCCGCCTCGTTGGCGGTCATCGGCAGCAGCGGAAGGAAACGCACCGGCGCGGGCCCGCCGGCTGTCTCAGGCGGCTCACCGTCGCCGCCAGCCGGGCCGCCACGCCCGAGCTCGACGTCGGGAACCAACCCGCCCGGCTCGCCGACCAGGACCGCGGTGAACCGCCCGCCCTCCCACAGCGGCTCACCCAGATCGAGCCCGCTGCCGGCGACGACGGGCCGGCCCTCCACCACCGGGACGGACGCGAGAACCGCCAGGGCACGGGCGGCGCTGTCCCGGCGTCCGCGCAGCGAGAGAACGAGCTCGGCCCGCGGGCCGGCGGGGTCCCGAACGGTCGCGTCCGCGGGCGTCATGGGCTCCCGCGCCATCCCCAGCGTCACGTAGCGGACGACGCCGTCGGAGTCCGGGCCGAACCGAAGGACCTCGATGGGGTCCGTGCCGAGAAAGGTGAGGCTGGCCCGGCCGCTGTCCGGGCCGAACCATCCGGTCAGGTGGCCCTCGACCCGCCGCAGGACGTCGTCACCGCCGAGCGGCTGCCCCGCCCAGGCGAGGTTGTCATGCATCGGATCGTCGGTTGCGCTCATAGCGGTCGATCGTAGGATCACGACGCCGCACCTGTTCGTTTCCACGGCGGGCCTGGTGTGACGGCGGATCGGAGAGTCAGATGGCACAGGTGCTCGGCAAGGGTGCGAACGCCGCGCTGCCGGCGACGGACCTGCGGGTCGAGATCTCGTCGTCCACCCCGCTGGACATCGCCGCGCTGCTGCTCACGGCGTCCGGCAAGGTGCGCGGCGACGCGGATTTCGTCTTCTTCAACCAGCCGGCCGGTCCCGGGGTCCGCCTCGCACCGCCGTCCGCGCTGGAGTTCACGCTCACCGCCGTGCCGGCCGACATCGACAAGGTGGTCGTCACAGGCAGCCTGGACGGATCAGGGCCGCAGACGTTCGCCGCCGTCCGCGGTCTGACGGTCGTGGTCCGGGACCGGGGCGGCCAGGAGATCGCGCGCTTCGACCCGGCCGGGCTGAGCACCGAGACGGCGCTGGTGCTCGTCGAGCTGTACCGCCGTTCCGGTGCCTGGAAGGTCCGGGCGGTCGGGCAGGGGTACGCCTCCGGGCTGGCCGGGATCGCCACCGACTTCGGCATCACGGTCGACGACCCGGGAACCGRCAACACCGGTTCCGCGGCGCCCGCCGCCTCACAGGCGCCGCCTCCTCCGCCGCCGGCACCTCCCGCGCCGCCCGCGGGCCCGTCGCAGTGGGACGCCCCGACCCAGGTCGTGCCGTCGTCGCCCGGGGGAGCGCCGTGGGGCCCGCCGCCTGGGCCGCCACCCGGCCAGCAGCCGCCACCCGGTCAGCCGTGGGGCCCGCCGCCGGGCCAGCAGTGGGGTCCGCCTCCGCCGCCGCCTCCCGGGGGCCAGCAGTGGGGTCCCCCGCCCGGCCAGCAGCAGTGGGGCCCGCCGCCTCCGCCGCCGGGCCAGCAGTGGGGTCCGCCGCCGCCACCCGCGGGGGGTCAGCAGTGGGGCCCGCCGCAGGGCGGGCCGGCCCCGGTCGCCGGTGCGGCCGCCGGCGCAGGGAAGATCAACCTCGACAAGGGGCGCGTCTCGCTGCGCAAGGGGCAGAGCGTGTCGCTGGTCAAGACCGGTGCGCCCCCGCTGGTCCGGGTCCGGATGGGGCTCGGCTGGGATCCCGCCCAGTTCGGCAAGTCCATCGACCTCGACGCCTCGTGCATCCTGTTCGATGATCGCGGCAAGGACGTGGACAAGGTCTGGTTCATGTCGAAGAAGGGCGCCCGTGGGGCGGTCCGCCATTCGGGGGACAACCTGACCGGTCAGGGCGAGGGCGACGACGAGACCATCATGGTCGACCTCGCGGCCCTGCCGCCCAACGTGATCACGTTGATCTTCACGGTGAACAGCTTCCAGGGGCAGTCGTTCACCGACATCCGTAACGCGTTCTGCCGGCTGATCGACGATCAGACAGGCCAGGAGCTGGTCCGCTTCGACCTTTCGGAGTCGAAGCCGGCGACCGGTCTGGTGATGTGCCGGCTGCAGCGGGAGCCGGGCGCGCCCACCTGGGCGATGACGGCGATCGGCGAGTTCCATGACGGGCGCACTGTCCGCGCCATGGTCGGCCCGGCGCGCCAGTACCTCTGAGCGGCGCCGGCCCTGCTGGCCGGTTGGCGCCTCTGAGCGGTTGGCGCCTTGGAGCGGTCGGCAGCGCCGAGCGGTCGGTGGCGCCTGGTGTCCGGCGGTTACCGAACGCCGAACGGGTGAGGCGACCAGTGGTGTGTCGCGCGTGGTCTCGCGGCCCGCGGGTTGCGACGCCCCGACACGCGGGTAGCCTCCGCCCGTGACCGCTGTGTCTGTCCCTGCCAGCCCCCCGGCCAGAGGCCACCGATGACCGCCCGGCCGGGTCCGTCCCGGGTCTACTGCCGACGTCTCGCCGGCCTGCTGGTGCTCGACCCGAACGGGGACCAGGTGGGCCGGGTCCACGATGTGATCGTCACCCTCCGGCTGGGCCATGAGCCCCCGCGGGTGCTCGGTCTTGCCGTCGAGGTGCAGCGCCGGCCGATCTTCGTGCCGATCTCGCGGGTCACCGGGGTCGAGTCCGGCGCCGTGGTGCTGTCGTCGGCCCGGCTGAGCTGGCGTCGCTTCGCGCAGCGCCCGAACGAGACCCGCGTGCTCGCCGAGCTGCTCGACCGCCGGGTGACCCTGCTCCCGCCGCCCGCGGACCGGTCCGCGGGCGGCGCCGCCGACCAGGGGCGCGAGGTGACCGTCGTCGACGCCGCCATCGAGCCGACCCGCACGGGCGACTGGATCCTCGACCAGGTCGCGGTCCGGGTCGGCCGGGGTCGCCGCGGCGAGGTCCGCACTGTCAGCTGGGACGAGGTGACCGGCTTCTCCCTGCCGGAGGAGGGCCAGGGCGCGGCGAACCTGCTCGCCGCGTTCGAGAAGCTGCGCCCCGCGGACCTCGCGTCGCTGCTGCACCATCTGTCGAGCAAGCGGCGGGCCGAGGTGGCGGCGGCCCTGGACGACGAGCGGCTCGCGGATGTCCTCGAGGAGCTCCCGGAGGACGAGCAGGTGGAGCTGTTGGGCGGTCTCGCCGCCGAGCGTGCCGCCGACGTGCTGGAGGCGATGGGCCCCGACGACGCCGCCGACCTGCTCGGCGAGCTACCGACCGATGAGGCCGAACGGCTGCTGCGCCTGATGGAGCCCGAGGAGGCGGCTCCGGTGCGCCGCCTGCTCGTCTACGCGGACGACACCGCGGGCGGCATGATGACGAGCGAACCGGTGGTCCTCGCCCCGAACGCGACGGTCGCCGAGGCGCTGGCGCGCGTGCGCGCCCCCGAGCTGTCACCGGCGCTGGCTGCCCAGGTGTACGTGGTCCGTCCGCCCTATGAGACACCGACCGGGCGCTACCTGGGCCTCGCCCACTTCCAGCGGCTGTTGCGGGAGCCGCCCAGCACCCTGGTCGGCGGCGTCATCGACGTCGACATCACCCCGTTGCGTCCCGATACGCCGCTGCCCGAGGTGACACGCCATCTGGCTTCGTACAACCTGGTCGCGGCGCCCGTCCTCGATGACGCGGGACGGTTGGTGGGGGTGGTGACCGTGGACGACGTGCTGGACCACCTGCTGCCGTCGGACTGGCGCGAGCACCAGCTCGGCGCGGACGAGACGGACGGGGCGTCACCGGGCTTGCTGGGTGTTCCGCCGGCCGGTGATCCGGAGCCGGGTGGGCGCGGCGAGGTGGGTAGCGCGCCGGCGGCCACATGATCGGGCTGCTGCGCAGGCGGGCGGGGCGGCTCGACCAGCCGCACGCGTCGCGGCGGGTGAAGGTCCGGCCCAGCTATGAGCCGGATGCCTTCGGCCGCGTCGCCGAGCGGATCGCCCGGTTCCTGGGCACCGCCCGCTTCATCGCGGTGCAGACCGTGGTGATCGTGATGTGGGTGGTCTACAACATCGTGGCCCCGGCCTCGGTGCGCTTCGACAACTACCCGTTCATCTTCCTGACGCTGGCACTGTCCCTGCAGGCCGCATACGCGGCGCCGCTGATCCTGCTGGCGCAGAACCGCCAGGACGACCGGGACCGCGCGAACCTCGCGCAGGACCGGGAGGCGTCGGTGCGCCTGCAGGATGACACCGGCTACCTGGCCCGGGAGCTCGCCGCCATGCGGATCTCCATCGGCGACCTGGCCAGCCGGGACTTCCTGCGGTCCGAGCTGAGGGCGCTGCTCGCCGACCTGGACGGCGGGGGCTCCCGGGCGGAGAAGTCCCGTAAGGACAAGCGGGAGCGCCGTCGCCAGCGCGAGAGCGTGCCCAGCGCGTACAACGGGGCCGGAGGGAAGAACGGGGCTGGCAGGCCGGCAGGCCCGGCCCGGACGTCCAGCTCCGGCGGCACTGGTGGATCCGGCGGCACCGGTGGATCCGGCGCGGCGGGCGGCCCGGGGGAGCCCGCCGCTTCGCCTGACCCGCGGGAAAGCAGCTGACCCGCGCCGCCGCGCAGCGTCCGCAGTTCACACCAATAGCGACAAAAGGGCGCGGAGTCACTTGGTAATCCGCAAGAAGTGAGGATTCTGGTTGCTGCAGGCGCCAGAATCCTCACTCCTTGCTCGGAAGCGGCGGCGGCAGTGGAAGCCCGAGGCCTGGGACTCTGTGACGGGCGCTCCGATGGTCAAAATCCTTGCTTCACGCGGACTGCCGGGCACTCCACGCCCGTTTTGTCCGTATTGACGAGGCGTGCGGCGACCTAGATCAATATTGGCGGGCCTACGGCAGGTTGCCGCGGCAGAGGGTCAGTACAGCCAGCGCGATCTCGGCGCCCCGCGGGCCAAGCTCGTCCGCCCAGGCCGTGATGATCGCGTTCTCCCGCCCGTGCTCGACCCGCGGGCCGCCGGCTGCCGCACGCAGCGCCTGGACCTGGGCGGACAGATCCTTGCGGGTTGCCACGAGGGCGCGGATCCTGATGTCGATGTCATCGATCAGCTGACGACCCTCGTCGATGGAGGCGATGGTCGGCGCGGAGGTGGCGGGCGTGGCTGACTCGGAAGCCTCGGCGGCCGGTGAGGTCGTGGCGGAGCTTGCGGCGTCGACGACGTTCGTCACGGGTGGGGCCCTTCGGTAGGGCTCGGCGCGGCCCGCGCCACGAAGGACCCGGGTGTTGCCGGGCTGTGGTCTGAGCGGAGCCGCGTGCGATCAGCGGCAGAGCGGGGACCGAACCCGGCCCCCATAAAACCTTCGCGGTGGACGAAGACCGACCCGGCCGACACCCGGCCGCCCGATCCTGGCCTGTGGTGCCCCGATCGCCGCTGACAGAGCTGTGCTCTCCAGCGCGCGCGTCTGAGGCCCACCGAACTGCATGGACCGAGCATGCCAGGCGTGGTCCGCGCAGTCCAGAAGGTACGGATGTGAAGCCGGGCTCGTGACCCCCGGTGGCATGATCGGCAGATGGACCAGATGGAGCTGGCCGGGATGCCCCGCCGGCTGTTCTCCTGCACGCCGTCCCGGCTGGCTGCGTTCGAGGACTGCCCGCGCCGATACCGGATGACCTACCTGGATCGCCCGGCGCCGCCCAAGGGCCCGCCGTGGGCGCACACCTCCGTCGGCGTCAGTGTGCACAACGCGTTGCACCGCTGGTGGGACGTCCCGCTGCCGGCGCGGACTCCGGAACGCGCCGGCGGGCTGCTGCGCATGGCCTGGGTCACCGACGGTTTCCGTGACCGGGAGCAGTCGGCGGCCTGGCGGGAGCGCGCGGCGGCGATGGTCGAGGGATACACCGCCGGGCTCGACCCCGCCGCCGAGCCGCGGGCCGTGGAGCGTCAGGTGGCCACCCGCACCGAGCAGCTGGCCTTCCACGGCCGCGTCGACCGTCTCGACCAGCGGGACGGTGAGCTCGTCGTGGTCGACTACAAGACCGGCCGGCGCCCGCTCACCGAGGCCGACGCCCGTGGGTCGTCCGCGCTGGCGCTCTACGCCCTGGCCGCCGGGCGGATGCTGCGCACCCCGTGCCGCCGGGTGGAGCTGCACCATCTGCCCAGCGGAACGGTCGCCGTCGCCGAGCACACCGACGCCTCGCTCCAGCGGCATGTGCAGCGCGCGGAGTCCGTCGCGAGTGACATCACCGAGGCGACCGAGCGGCTGCGCGCCGGTGCCGATGCGGATGCCGTGTTCGCGCCGAGCCCGGGCCCGCTGTGCTCCTGGTGTGACTTCCGGCGGCACTGCCCGCAGGGGCGCGCGGTATCGCCCGACCGGGAGCCCTGGGAGGGGCTGGCCGAATGACTGTGGCCGCTTGTTGTCGCCGGCGGTGACTCGCCGTGCAACCTGCGCGCCGGGCCGCGTCAAGGCTTCTAGGGTGGTGATTCTTCAGGGTTGCGCCGGTCGGCGCGGGTCGCCCGCCTGCCCTGGCGACCGCAACCCATATCCGCTCTGACCAGGTCGGGGGGCCGTACCAGTGCCGCGCAAGTTCTCCTACACCCACCGGGATCTCGCCAGCGCGTCGTGGCGCTCCGCCGCGGCGGGGGAGGGCGAGCTCAACCGTGTGGAGGTGGCGAGGGTCCCGGGTGGCATGGCCATGCGTGACTCGGACCAGCCTGTCGGCACGGTCCTGCTGTTCACCGACGCGGAGTGGGATGACTTCCTCGCCGGCCTCGCGGATGGCGAGTTCGACCTGACGTCCTGACGTCCTGACGTCTGACGTCCTGGTGTACTCGGGGCGGTCTCCGCACGCCCGCCGCCCGGCCGTTCGCGGTCCCGGGACGGTACCGGAAGCGAGCCGGGCGGCGGGCTGGCCGACTCAGGCCGCTGACATCAGCATTCAGGCCGCCGGCGTCAGCTCAGCGCGCCGGTGCGGATGGCGCTGACGAACGACGACCAGGACCGTTCCGAGAACACCAGCGTGCCCCCGGCGCGGTCCTTGGAGTCCCGTACGAACGCCGAGCCCGCACCGGGTGCCCATTCGACGCAGTTTCCACGCGGCTGGCTGTAGCTGCTCGTCCGCCAAGCGAGGGACTCGACGCCACCCTTGCCGGCACCGCTTGTGTATGCGTTCACTCCACTTTCACCTTCTCAACTATGCGCATGATCATGGCGCCTGCCTCGTCGGGACCGAGAGCGCAGGCTCTGAGTTTGTCGAAGGCGACCTTATAGCGGCGAACCTCGTGTGCCTTTTCCAGGTACACCGCGCCGGAGAGAGCCTCCAGATAGACCACGGGTTGGTCTCTGGTATCGGGGAACTCGAAGAGGGTGAACGGAAAGCCCTGAGCCGGGTAGCCGCCGGCGCGGAAGGGGATCACCCCGATTACGACCCGCCCGCTGGACGCCTCCGCCAGCAGGTGCTCCAGCTGGCCGCGCAGGACCTCCGGCCCGCCGACCGGACGGCGCAGGACAGCCTCGTCGAGGAGGGCGTGGATGCGCCGCCCGGTCTGGCCGCGTCGCTTCTGCCGCTCCCGCTTGAGGGCCACCGTGCGCTCGGCCTCGGAGGGCGAGCCCTCACCGTCGAAGTCCATGGCGAGCGCGCGGGTGTACTCCTCGGTCTGCAGCAGGCCGGGGACGAGAACCGATTCGTAGGTGCAGATCGTGTCTGCGTCGCCCTCGAGGCCGATCAGCGTCTCCAGCCAGTCGGGTACCGCGTCGCCGAAGGACTGCCACCAGCCCTGTTCCTTCGACTGGCGCACCAGGTCGAGCAGGATCCCCCGCTCGGACGAGTCGTTCACCAGGTAGAGATCGAGCAGGTCGCGGACGTCGCGGACGCGGGCCGGGGTCCGCCCGGTCTCCACCCGGCTGATCTTGGATGGGGAGCATTCGAGGTGGCGTGCGGCGTCGTCCGCCGACAGCCCCGCCTGTTCCCGGAGTCGGCGAAGCTCGGCGCCGAGCCGCCGACGGCGCACTGTCGGACTTCCCCCGATGGTGAGCTCGGACATGGTGCCTCTCTATGGCCGTTTGGCTGATGCTTTGCGCGTCATCGCGGAGCGCGCGGCGCATGCCACGCCTGCCCGCGCGCCGAATCGGGTTCAAAGCGGCGGGGAGCGCGCGCTGAGCACACCGAACGGAAGAGCGAGTTCTGCCGTCACGGGGCTACCAGGTGTTCGTGTCATTTAAAAGGGTTAACGAAATATAACCGTTCGCATGCCAATGTAGCCTGAGCGTCATGATCTCAGCATAAGTTGGCTGGGGGTGGGAACAATGGATGCACAATCATCGTGAATGCACGTGCGTCGCTCACGGTTCTCGACTGACACTATGTGTCCGATATATTGCTTATGGTGGCCGGCGGGCGGCTCTGTCATGGACCGTCACGGCTGCGCGGGGGGGATCATGATGGACGGTGGTTCGGCCGCCCGTACGGCAGGCTGGCGCGGTCCGGCCTTCGACGGGTCCACCGCCGCGGGGGCGGCCCAACCGGCGGATCCTCGGCAGGCGGCCGCCGATCCGCGTGTCGGCGAGGAAAGCCGCTTCCAGGTCTTCGACGGTGACGGCCAGTTCGTGGGCATCTTCGAGACCTGGGAGGCCGCACACGCCTGGGGCCATCGGCGCGCGGCCGAGCCGCTCGCCCGGCTGCCGATCCGGATCGAGGACCAGCTCGACCGCCGGACCTGGACCGTCGAGCCGGGCCTGTGCCAGCTGGTCGTGGGGCGACGCCAGAACGATCACGAGCCGCCCACCTACGTCCCAGGGGTCGAGTCGTCAGCCGTGGTGGCCGGCGCACCGCCCGCCACCGCGGCATCGGGTACCGCGGCATCGCCGGGAGCGTGGAGCACTCGGGCCGCCGCGGGCCAGCCAGGCCGCCCCTTTCCCGGCGGTGGTGGCGGGCGCTGAGAGTCCCGCTCCCGGGGCCGGCGCAACGTGTCCGCCGCGGCGGACCGGTGTGCGGAGCCGGCAGCCCGAAGTGGCAGCTCGAAGCGGCAGCCCGAAGATCTGAGGATTCCGGTCGTGTTGGCGACCAGGATCCTCAGATCCTGCCCGGCAGCGGCAGCGGCAGCGGCACGAAGCTCGGGCTTGCCACACGCTCCCGTGAGGGGGAGCGGCTCAGTGGGAGTGGGCCCGGAGAGGCAGAGGGTAGCCCGCGCTGGCAGCGCGAGCGTGGCCCCGTCGTACCTCGCGGGTCAGCGCGGTCAGATAGCGGCGGCCGGGTGCCCGGCCGATGGCGGCCGCCCGGAGCCGCCCGCCGAACCGCGCCGGATCGCGCACCATGTCCGAGCGCGCCGGGAGCAGGTAGCGCCCGCGCAGGTACTCGCCGATCCACCGGCCCTGCGGGCCGGCCAGGTCCGGGTCGGCGGAGACCTTGAACAGGCCTTCGAGCTCGATGTGGAAGACCTCGCCGAAGAAGTGGCTCTCGCCCCATCGACCCGGGGCCGCCGGCGACGACGGATCGTCGCGCCAGGCCACCGGTGGTGCGCTCTCACCCGTGGTCGCCGCCGCGGCGCCGGGCGCGCCGGCCAGGTCAGAAGCGCCGGCCAGGTCAGAAGCGCCGGCCAGGTCAGAAGCGCCGGCCAGGTCGGACACGCCGGCCAGGCCGGTCCTGCCGAGCAGGTCGGGCGTGCTGACGAACACGACCGCGTCCTGGTGCGCGAGGGCCGTCGCGCCGTCCCCGTCGTGCTGCGGGCCGGTGCCTGACAGCGTGAACGAGCGGCGCGGGCCACCATCGGCGGGCACGGGGCCCACGGCGAGCGGGCCGGGCAGGCGGGTGAGCCGGTCGACCAGCCCGAACCCGGCCAGCGACCGCTCGGCCGCGCGGGCTGCCAGGTCGCCGGCGCCGCCACTGGCGGCGAGCACCATGATCGGTTCCAGCCCGCCTTCGGTGAGGGCGATGAGCGCGGCCGCGCCGGCGGCCCCATACACCGCCGGATCGTCAGCTGCGGCGCCGACGCCGAGGACCACGGCCAGACGGGGAAGACGGGACACGCCGGCCGACTGTACGGCATGAGCCACCGGTGGGGATGGCGACGTCACTCCGGGACGTCCCGCATTACCGTTGCGGGCATGAGTGTCGTGAAGATCAATGTGCTGACGGTTCCCCCGGCGATGCGGGAGACCCTCGAAGCGAGGTTCGCCGGCCGGGCCGGGATGGTCGAGAAGGCGGACGGGTTCGAGTGGTTCGAGCTTCTGCGGCCGCTGGAGGGGACCGACACCTACCTGGTCTACACCCGGTGGCGCAGCGAGGATGACTTCCAGAAGTGGCAGTCCTCGATGGCCTTCAGCGAGGGGCACCGGGCCGCCGGCGCGCAGACCGCGCCGCCAGCCCACGGCCATCCCGGGGGCGCCCCCTCCGGTGCGCCCGCGGGTGCGCCGGCCGGCGCACCGGGTGGTCACGGTGGGCCAGCCGCCTCCGGTGCGACTCTGTGGTCTTTTGAGGTCGTCCAGAGCGCGGCGCCGGCCGCCGGCTGACCACGTCCTCGTGGCGCGGCCCGCGCCGTCAGTCCTGTGCGCGTGGCGGGCGACGGGCGGCGCGGGCAGCCCTCTGCCTGGGGTGTTCGAACTTGGCTCGGTGCTCGGTGCTCGGAGCGTGCAACAGAATCCTGAACGCCGGGTTGGCTTCGCTGCCGGGCAAAAACTGAGGATCTTGATCGCGGCCCGGTGGGGCGACTCCGAAGAGTGAAGGATTCTGGTCGTCAGAACGACCAGAATCCTTCGCTTTTGCGGATTGCCAGGCGACCGGACGGGTGGACACGGACCGCCAGGGGCGTGGGGCCCGGGGACCGATGCCTCAGGACCGGCTGTCGGCGGCACCGCGGTGGCTCGCGTCCTCCACCTCGCCGACGAACTCCTCCACGACGTCCTCCATGGCGACGACGCCGAGGGTGCTGCCCGCCGCGTCCACCGCGCGGCCCAGGTGGCTCTTCGTCCGCTGCATGAGGCGGAGCACCTCGTCGAGGCGCAGGTCCACGGGAATCCGCACCATGGGCCGAAGCCGCCGCGGCACGAGCGGCTCGTCCCGGGCGTCCTCGGGGATCCCCAGGACGTCCTTCGCATGCAGGAACCCGGCCAGTTCCGCGGTCGTGCCCTGTTCCCGGCCGGGCCCGGCCGCCGGGGCGCGGACGGGGAACCGGGAGAAGCCGGTCTCGGCGACGAACCTCTCCAGCTCGGTGGCCGTCACCGTCCAGGGCACGGTGACGATGTCCGCGCTCGGGACCAGCACCGTGCGCGCCGTGCGTACCGACAGCTCCAGCGCGTGGGTCAGCAGTTCGTGCTCGCCCTTGTGCAGCAGCCCTTCCTGCCGCGACTGGCCGATCAGCGCCCCGAGCTCCGAGGGTGTGTAGGCGGACGTCAGCTCGTCCGACGGGGTGACCCGCAGCAGCCGCAGGACCGTGTTCGCGAACGCGTTCAGGAACAGGATGAACGGCCGGACCAGGCGGGCGAAGGCGAACAGCGGCGGGCCCAGCCAGCGGGCGGCTCGTTCTGGGCCGGCGATGGCGAGGTTCTTCGGCACCATCTCGCCGAGCACCATGTGCAGCGACGCCACGATGCCCAGGGCGATCACGAACGCGATCACGTGCTGGGCGTCGTGGGGGACTCCGGCCGCGTCCAGGCCCGAGGCCAGCAGGTGGGCGACGGCGGGTTCGGTGACCGCGCCCAGCGCCAGCGAGCACACCGTGATGCCCAGCTGGGTGGCCGCCAGCAGCGGGGAGAGATGCTCCAGATGGGCCAGGACGGCCTGCGAGCGTCGGTCGCCGCGCTGGGCCGTCGGCTCGACGCGGTCGCGCCGCGCCGAGATCAACGCGAACTCGGCGCCGACGAAGAAGGCGTTCCCGGCCAGCAGCAGCAGACCGGCCGGAAAGGCGAGAAGGTTCATCGAGCCTTCTCCGTCGTCGACTCGGACCTGTGGCGGTCCTGACCGTGCCCCGTGAGATGCAGAAGGCTCATCGGTCGTCCGCCGCCGCGACGAGGCGGATCCGGTTGATCCGGCGGCCGTCGATCGACACCACGACAAGCTCGTGTCCGTCGACCCGGACGACGTCGTGCTGCTGCCCGAGACGTCCGAGCCGGGCCAGCATGAGACCGCCGACGGTTTCGTACGGCCCGCTGGGCAGGTCGACTCCGGTGTGCTCCCGGACCTCGTCCAGGCGGAGCAGGCCGGAGAGCAGCCACTGCCCCGGGCCGAGCGCGACGACGTCCGGTGCGGCTGGTCGGTCGTACTCGTCGGCGACCTCGCCGACGAGCTCCTCGACGAGATCCTCCATCGTCACGATGCCGTCCAGCCCGCCGTACTCGTCGATCACGACGGCGAGCTGCAGACCATGGCGGCGCAGGCGGTGCAGCAGCACCTCGCAGTGCAGCGAGGCGGGAACCAGCAGCGGGTCGCTCATGAACTCCGCCACCCGGCGCATCCCCCGTTCGGGGGGTGGTGCCCGGAACGCGTCCTTCACGTGCACGATGCCGACCACCTCATCGGCGGCCGGGGCGGCCGGTGGCGCGGCCCGCAGCACGGGGAAGCGGGACAGGCCGGTCCGCTCGGCCAGCGCCAGCAGATCCGTCAGGGAGGTGTCCACGTCGACCAGCACGGCCCGCACCCGTGGGGTCATGACGTCCGACGCGTGGCGGTCACCGAAGCGCAGCGACCGGCTCAGCAACGCGGCGGTGGTGGTGGGCAGGGTGCCATGCTCGGCCGACGATGTCACGATCGAGTCGAGCTCGGCGGACGAGCGCCCGGCGCGAAGCTCGTCCTGGGGCTCGACGCCGACCGCCCGGACCAGGGCGTTCGCGGCGCCGTTGAGGACACTGATCAGTGGCCGGAACACCCGCGAGAACAGCACCTGAGCCGGCGCGACGGCGCGGGCGACCCGCACCGGCTCGGAGATGGCCCAGTTCTTCGGCACCAGCTCGCCGAAGACCATCTGCGTCACGGTCGCCAGGACCAGCGCCAGCACGATCGCCGTCACCCCGCGCGGCGACGGGCCGATCCCGATCGCGGCCAGCGGCGGCCGCAGCAGGGTCGCGATCGCGGGCTCGGCGAGGTAGCCCACGGCCAGCGAGGTCACGGTGATACCCAGCTGTGCGCCGGAGAGCTGGAACGACAGCGATCGCACGGCGTGCAGCACGGTACGGTCCCGGCGCTCACCCGCGTCGACGGCCTGCTGGAGCTGATGCGGCTCGACGGCGACCAGCGCGAACTCGGCCGCGACGAACAGGGCGTTGCCGGCGATCAGGAGCACGGCCACGAACAGGTAGCCGGCGGCCTCAAGCATGCTGGTCGCTCCCTCGGGTCGGCCGTGTGCCGCGTGGTGCCTGCGTGTCGCGTGGTGCCTGTGGGGTGCGTGCCGTGTGGTGCGTGCCGTGTGGTGCATGGTGCCGGGTGCCGTCAGGTCCGGTGTCTCGRTGCCTGCAGGTCAGCTCCGGTGCTCGGCGGTGCCGGGAACGGTCCTGCCCGTCCGGGATGCCGGCAACACGGGCCGCGGCGTGGTACGCCCGACATGTCAGGCCGGGCGCCCGCCGGTGCGCCCGGCCTGGGCTGGTTTGTCCCGCCAGCTGATGTACGCGAGAGATTCAGTCACAGATAGTGTTGTGATCAGTCGGTTTCAGTTGTCACACTGATCGATGTGGCCCGGGTCCTTGCTGTAGCCAACCAGAAGGGTGGCGTCGCGAAGACGACCTCGGTCGCCAGCCTCGGCGCCGCGTTGAGCGAGCTGGGGCGGCGCGTCCTGCTGGTGGACCTCGACCCGCAGGCCTGCCTGACGTTCTCCCTCGGCCTCGACCCGGACACGCTGGAGCTTTCCGTCCACGACGTGCTGCTCGGGAGGCTGCCACCGGGCATCGTCATCCGCTCGACCCCGGACGGAAGCGACCTGCTGCCGGCCACCATCGAGCTGGCCGGCTGCGAGGCCATCCTGCTCTCCCGGACCGGGCGCGAGCATGCGCTGCGGCTGGCACTGGGGGAGATCGCCGCCGAGTACGACTTCGTGCTGGTGGACTGCCCGCCCTCGCTCGGGGTCCTCACCATCAACGGGCTGACCGCCGCGGACGAGGTCGTCATCCCGCTGCAGTGCGAGACGCTCTCCCACCGCGGCGTGGGCCAGCTCCTCGACACCGTCGCGGACGTCCAGCGGCTCACCAACCCGCGGCTGCGGGTCCGCGGGGTGCTGCCCACCCTGTTCGACGGGCGCACCGCGCACAGCCGGGCGGTCGTCCTCGACGTGGAGACCCGCTATCAGGTCACGATCCTGGATCCGCCGATCGCCCGGTCGGTGCGGTTCGCCGAGGCGCCGGGCCTGGGGCGGTCGATCCTCACCACCGCCGGCCGTTCGAAGGGCGCCGAGGCCTATCGCGCACACGCCCGTGAGATCGCGGGTGGGGGTGGGGGTGGGGGGACCGATGGGGCCGCGAAGCCGTCCGCCGGTACCCAGGCCACCGGGCGAGGGGCGTCGCGTGGACGTGCGGGCGGCGAAGGCGAAGCGGGCGGTGCGCCGCGAAGCGCGCCGCGGCTGGCGACGCCCGCATCGGTTCAGGCAGTGCCCTCGGAAGCTGTGATGCCGGCAGTCGTGACGCCGGCAGCCGTGATGCCCGGTGCCGCGGTGTCAGGAGCGGTGTGAGCTCGAACGCGTCGGCGGGCTTCGACCGGTTGCGTCCCCGCACCGGAACAGGCGGCCCGGACGAGAACACGGGACGTCCCACGAACCGGGAGCGCGCCACCGGGCCACCCGGGCCACCCGGGACGCCCGCGAGCCCCGGTGCCCCCAGGTCGGTCCAGGTCGCCGGCGTGAGCACATCCGGAGCGTCGACCGGCCGGGACGCGCAGGGCAAGCGGGCCCTCTACAGCGGGGTGCGTCCGCCGGGGAACCGCAGCGCCGTTCTCACGGTCGACTGCTCCCGCTGCGGCCGGACGAGCACGGTCAGCCTGCGGCGGGCGCTGTGGGTGCTGACGCCGAGCGTGCACCTTCCGCTCCCGCGCCGGCATCCGTCGCTGCTGCGCTGCCCGGCCTGCGGGCGGCCGAGCTGGGTCAGGCTGGCGCTGCGCACCCGACCCTGACCCGTCTCGACCCTGACCCGTCTCGACCCTGGCCCGTCTCGACCCTGGCCCGTCTCGACCCTGACCCGTCTCGACCCTGGCCCGTCTCGACCCTGGCCCGTCTCGACCCTGACCCGTCTCGACCCTGGCCCGTCTCGACCTGCCTCAGACGCTCCGACAGACCGATTTCGACACCGATTTCGACAGACCGATTCGACCTTCCTGAGGCTGACGCGACCCGCCTCAGGCTGACTCGGCGCGGCGGGCGTGGGTTTCCGCGGCGGAGTCCTCGTCGCCGTCGCCGCCCGACTCGGCCCCGGCGTCGCGAACGCTGCCGGTGCCGCGGCCCCGGCCACCACGGCGTCGCCGACGCCGCCGCGCGGGCTCGTCGGTGGAGTCGGTGGCGGTCAGCTCGCCGGCACCGTCCTCGCTGTCGCCGCCCAGGACCCGGACCGCGGTGACGGTCGCCGCCCGACCGGCGAGCCCGGCACCGTTGGTGTCGACGTCGACGTCGCTCACGGGGGCCGGATCGGTGCCCTCGACGGCGTCGGCCTCGCCGGCGACGGTCAGCCCGGTGGCGGCCGCGGCCGCGCCCGCACCGCGGGTGCGCTGCCGCACCCGGGTACGCGCCGGGCGAACGGCCTTCTCCTCCTGGTCACGCTCACGGGTGCGCTGGCGGGTACCGCGCCGGCCGCCGCCGCCGAGATCCTCGACCTCCTCCGCGGCCAGCCCTGCCCGGGTGCGCGCGGAGTGCGGCAGCGAACCCTTCACGTCGGCCGGGATGGCCAGCAGCTCGAAAAGGTGCGGCGAGGTGGAGTAGGTCTCCAGCGGCTCCTGGAACGGCAGTGCGAGTGCCTTGTTGACCAACGTCCACCGGGGCAGGTCGTCCCAGTCCACGAAGGTGATCGCGACGCCGCTGCCGCCGGCGCGGCCGGTCCGGCCGATCCGGTGCAGGTAGACGTTCTCGTCCTCGGGGCACTGGTAGTTCACCACGTGGGTGACGCCACCGACGTCGATCCCGCGGGCCGCCACATCGGTGGCGACCAGCACGTCGACCTTGCCGCCGCGGAACGCGCGCAGGGCCTGCTCACGCTGGCCCTGGCCGAGGTCGCCGTGGACGGCCGCCGCGGCGAAGCCCCGGCGGGCCAGGTCGTCGGCGACCTTGTCCGCGGTGCGCCGGGTACGGACGAACACCATGGCCAGGCCCCGGTCCGTCGCCTGCAGGACCCGGGCGAGGACCTCCATCTTGTCCAGCGCGTGGGCGCGGAAGACGTGCTGCTGGGTGTTCGGTACGGTGCGGCCCTCGTCCGGCTGCTCGGCGCGGACGTGCACCGGCCGGCTCATGAACCGGCGGGCCAGCCCGATCACCGGCCCGGGCATCGTCGCGGAGAACAGCATCGTGTGCCGCTGCTCGGGGAGGAACGCGATGATGCGCTCGACGTCCGGCAGGAAGCCGAGGTCGAGCATCTCGTCGGCCTCGTCGAGGATGAGGGTG
Source organism: Frankia sp. CcI49 (assembly GCF_001983215.1). NCBI lineage: Bacteria > Bacillati > Actinomycetota > Actinomycetes > Frankiales > Frankiaceae > Frankia > Frankia sp. CcI49. The sequence goes on along the minus strand of NZ_MOWP01000037.1, from coordinate 154,813 downwards.
CGCACCTGGGAGAGGTCGAGCGCCTTCTGACGGGCGAGGTCGAGCAGCCGGCCCGGTGTGCCGACGACGATGTCCACGCCGGCGCGCAGGGCGCTGAGCTGGGGCTCGTAGGCGCGGCCGCCGTAGACCGACAGCACGCGCAGCCCGCGGCCGAGGCCGGCGCGGGCGATGTCCGCCGTGACCTGGACGCACAGCTCGCGGGTCGGGACGACGACGAGGGCCTGCGGGTGGCCGTCGGCGCCTTCGTCCTGGGCCTGCACGACCTGGACGACGGGGATGCCGAAGGCGAGGGTCTTGCCTGTTCCGGTCCGCGCCTGGCCGATGATGTCGGTGCGGGCGAGCGCCAGCGGGAGCGTGAGTTCCTGGATCGCGAACGGCCGGACGATGCCGACCTCCGCGAGCGCGGCGACGGTCTCGGGCCGGACGCCGATCTCGGCGAACAACGGGGCCTCGGGTCGCTCCTGCGCGGGGACGTCACCCACGGCGGCGGCTGCTGCGGCTTCGCTGGTGGGCTCTGTGCTGGTGGCGAGCTCTGTGCTGGCTGTGGGCTCGGTGTTACCGGTGGGCTCGGTGTTGCTGGTGGCTTCGATGTCGGACGATGGTGTGTTTGTGACGGACAGCGGGACGCTCCTGGTCTGCTCTGAGCGGTGTCCTACGCTGAACCCGCTCGCGATATGCCGCGCGGCGCCAGCGGCCCGATTCCCGGGGCGGCGTCAGTCGAACAGCGGCCTGATGGCTGGGTGGTGTGATGACCACCGGCTGAGCCAAGGATAACCCGGGTCCCGCCCTGCGTGGGTGTGATATTGCAATGTTCTCGTTCTGTCTGTTCGCTGATCTGTGCGTGGCGGCGCTGGCCGTCGTCGGAATTCGTGCCCACAGACGCCACGCGGCACCGGTTCCGCTGTCGCCACCCCCTGCTCGGCAACGTGCCCGACACCTCGCGGGACTTCTGTCGTCGGCCTGCCGACATCCCACCTTCATGCCAACGACACATCAGCTCATGACGATCGAAATGCGACATTACGGTCGGTTTGGCAGGTCAACCTGGCCGAGGGGACGTGAGGGCGGCCCACCGACCCACCGGCCCGCCGGGCCGCGGTCACGTGGCCGGGGCACATGCGGGCACGTGGGCGCATGTTGGCGCACGTGGTGCTCGCCCGTCACGCGGGACGTCCAGCCCGCACGTGCGCACCGGCGCGATCGCCGGGAAGTGCCAGAATCACGCCGTGGCCCAGACTTCGCAGACCCACCTCGGAACTCCTACCGCCGACTCGCCTGGGCCCGCCGGCGAGCCGGTCGCGCCGGGAGGCGCGGACCCTGCTCTGGTCGACCTGCTGGGCCTGCTCGCCTTCGGTGAGCTGACCGCGTTCGAGCGGATGGCGACGGACGCCCGCATGGCTCCGACGCTGGCCGACAAGATCGAGCTCGGTCGGATGGCGGCGGCCGAGTTCGCGCATTTCGAGGCCATCGGGAACGAGCTCCATCGGCTCGGGGTGGACCTCGAGCAGGCGATGGCACCGTTCGTGTCCGCGCTGACGGCGTTCCACAACCTCACCGCGCCGTCGGACTGGCTGGAGAGCCTCGTAAAGGCCTACGTCGGGGACAACATCGCCGCCGATTTCTACCGGGAGATCGCCGGTCGGCTCGAGCCCGAGCCACGGTCGCTGGTCCTGAGCGTGCTCGCCGACACCGGCCATGCGGCCTTCGCCGTCGAACGGGTACGTGCCGCCATCGCCAGCAACCCGGTGATGGCGGGCCGGCTCGCGCTGTGGGCCCGTCGCCTGGTCGGGGAGGCACTGACCCAGGCGCAGCGGGTCGCGGCCGACCGGGACGCGCTCACCGGCCTGCTCGCCGGTGTGGGAGATCTGGAGGAGATCGCCGAGATCTTCAACCGCATCATGGCAGCACACCGCCAGCGCATGGCCGCCCTCGGCCTCTCCGCCTGAAGCGCCGGCTTCCGGCGGAAGCGCGCCGGCTTCCGGCCGCTGCCGGGCAGGATCTGAGGATGTTGGTCGCCAGAACGACCAACATCCTCAACTCTTCGACCTTCGAACGCGCGGTGCGGGCTGGGCGGGGGCCCTGTCCTCGGGACCACCCGAACCTCTGACCACACGGTGCCGGTGCCGGCTGGTGCCCGCTTCTCCAGCGGGCCAGCCGGCACCCGTTCAGCTTGTCAGCTGGTGCCGAAACCGACCCGGCGGGCCTCGGACTCCGCGATCTCGACGTAGGCGAGCGCGTCCACCGGGACGACGACCCGGCGCCCCTTCTCGTCCACGAGGGTGAGAAGTCCGGTCTTGCCACCGACCGCCTCGCTGATCAGCGACGCGACCGCCTCTGGTGACTGGGTGCTCTCCAGTACCAGCTCGCGGGCGACGTGCTTGATCCCGATCTTGACCTCCACTCGATGACCTCCGCGTGGTCGAGTTTGGCTGGGGGCGTTCTCCGTGACGGCGAGCGCCGCCGACGGGACGATCAGCGCCCACACTATGGCCTACGGGCCGCCGGGCGGGCTTGGTGGCCCGCTGTTCGCTCCGGGCACACGCCGGCTCCGGGCACACGCCGAACGCGGCCGGTCGCCGCGGCGCGCAGGATCATCGTGTGGTCGGAGCGTCCCGTGTGGTCGGCGCATCCCGCGCGATCAGGCCGGCTCGGCCGCCTCGACCTCGACCGGCGTGGTCTCGACCGGGGTCTCGCCCGCCTCGCCGTAGGGCGTCTGGCGAGGGTAGCCGGCGATTCCCCGCCAGGCCAGCTCCACCAGCTGCTCCACGGCGCGTTCCTTGGGGATCGTGGCGCCGCGCTGCAGCCACCAGCGTGCGCCCGACTCGGCCTGGCCGACCAGCCCGACCGCCAGCAGATCGGCCTCGTCCTGGGTGAGGCCGGTGTCCACGACGATGGTCGCCGCGATCGCGCGCACGCACTGCGCGAAGCTGTCCTCCACCCGCTGCCGGACGGCGGGCTCGCTGCGCAGGTCCGACTCCAGGACGAGCTGGTGCGCACCGCTGGGGTCGTTGACGAAGTCGAAATAGGCCCGGACGGACCGCTCGACGCGCACGTGGTTGTCAGTCGTAGAGGCCAGCGCGGCGCGCACCGCCGAGACCAGCCGTTCCGTGTGCTCGTCGACCAGTGCCAGGTAAAGGTCGAGCTTGCCGGGAAAATGCTGGTAGAGGACGGGCTTGCTGACCCCGGCCCGCTCGGCGATCTCATCCATCGCCGCGGCGTGGTACCCGTGGGCGACGAACACCTCCCGGGCCGCGCCCAGGAGCTGGAACCGGCGCGCGCTTCGGGGAAGCCGGGGGGTGCGACCCGGACGCGACTGTGGCGCCGCAGGCTCGGCTGTCACCCGCGCACCTCCTGACTGATCACCGACGTTGGTCGACCACACCGTTCGCCGACTACACGGTGGCCGTCGGTGCCCAGCCACGTCGACATCTCGCCAACAGTACCCGCGTTGGCGCCCTCGGCCCTGGATGACCGGCTCGACCGGCTCGACCGGCCTAGCGGTATTCCTCCTCGTCGTCCTGGTCGACGACGAGGTTCTGCTCGACGGTGTCGAACTCGTCGGCCTCGGCGGGGCGGGTCACCCGGGGCCCGTCGGCCGTCGGAGTGTCCGCGCCATCCGCTGGGCGTAGCTCGCGGGACTGCTCGGCGGCATCGGCGTCCGGGACCTCCAGAAGCTGCTCGGTCGGTGAACTCATCAGGCGCTCCCCTCATCGCTTGCCGCTGCATCGCTTGCCGCTGCCGCCGGAGGTGGCTCGGCTCCGCCGGGTGGCTCGCTGCTCGCCGCCTGCCGGGGCCGCTCGTCACCTCCGGTGCGGCATTCCGGCCGCCTGGCACCGATACCCGCCATCGACGCACCCGACTCGGCGCTGGTTGGACTGGTCCGCACGCGACCCGGATCGACTTTCCGGTGGTCTTCCAGTGGCACACCATTGTGTTGACTCGAGTTGGGGAGTGAACATGCGTTCGATCTGGAAGGGTGCGATCTCCTTCGGTCTGGTGTCGATCCCGGTCCGGCTCTATTCGGCGACCCAGGAGCGGGATGTTTCGTTCCACCAGGTCAGACGCTCGGACGGGGTGCGAATCCGGTATCGCCGGGTGGCCGAGAGCGATGGCGAGGAGGTTCCCTACGCGGACATCGCCAAGGGCTACGAGCTGCCCGACGGTGAGACGGTGGTGCTCACCGACGAGGACTTCGCGAGCCTGCCGCTGACGACGTCCCGCTCGATCGATGTGCTGGAGTTCGTGCCTCTCGACCAGGTCGATCCGATCTACTTCGCGAAGAGCTACTACCTGGAGCCGGACCGCCCGGGTCTGAAGCCCTACGTGCTGCTGCGGGACGCGCTTGCCGGCTCCGGGCGGGTCGCGCTGGTGAAGGTCGCGCTGCGCCAGCGTGAGCAGCTCGCCACCCTGCGGGTCCGCGACGAGGTGTTCGTCCTGGAGACGATGCTCTGGCCGGACGAGGTGCGCGAACCGGACTTCGACTTCCTGGCCGAGGAGGTCGACGTCCGTTCGCAGGAGCTGGCCATGGCGGGCTCGTTGATCGAGACCCTGGCCGCGGATTTCGACCCGACGAAGTTCTCCGACGGCTACCGCGAGGCCCTGCAGGCCGTGATCGATGCCAAGATCGCCGGGCGGGAGGTCGTCGCCCCCGCCACCGGCGAGGCCGCGGGGGCACCCGCGGGTGACCTCATGGCGGCGTTGCGGGCGAGCATCGAGGCGGCCCGGGAGGGGCGCGGGGACGGCGCCGAATCCGGTGCGCTCGACGGGGCGGCGGCGCGGGCACGTGGGGCACAGAAGAGCCCGGGCGCGAAGGCGGGCACGAAGAGCCCGACCGGTGGGAAGGCCACAACGGGAACCGCGAAGACGGCGAAGGTCACGAAGGTGACGGAGGGAACCGGGAAGACCACGACGGGCGCCAAGACCACGACGGGCGCGAAGGCCACCGTGGGAACACGGCGGCGCACCCGCGACGCTGCCCAGGAGGACACCGACCGCGGGCCGACGCGCCGTTCCGCCTGACCGCCCCCGCTGGGTGTCCCGCGCCCTCGGCCGTCCGTTCGGCCGTCCGTTCGGCCGTCCCGTTCCGCCTGGTGTGTGCCTTGCCGCGGGCCGGTCCGCTGTCGCGCGAGCCACTTCCCGGTGATGTGCGACGTCGGGAACAGCGGAGCCGGGGGATGCGCTGCACCATGGTGGAGAATTCCGGGCGACCCGCCTGCGGGCGTGGTCGTGCGGGAGGGCACGCGAACCGTCGATCGCGGCTGCCGGCACCGGCGGCTGTGGCATCGTCGGGTGGGAACACTGGGCGTTTTCCATCGCCGACTCGGGCTCTCGGCTTCCCCGGCCCTGGGACGTGAGATGGAAAGGCCCACTGAGAAGGCGAGGAGCAACGTGTCACTACCGCCCCTGGTCTCCCCCGCCGAGGGGCTGACCGTCGACGAGGTCCGCAGGTACTCGCGGCATCTGATCATTCCGGACGTCGCGATGGACGGGCAGAAGCGGCTCAGGAACGCCCGGGTGCTCGCCGTGGGCGCGGGTGGCCTGGGCTCGCCGACACTGATGTACCTGGCTGCGGCCGGTGTCGGCACGTTGGGCATTGTGGAGTTCGACGTCGTGGACGAGTCGAACCTGCAGCGGCAGATCATCCATGGGCAGTCCGACGTCGGCCGGAGCAAGGCCGAGTCCGCGCGGGACGCCGTTCGTGAGATCAACCCGTACGTGAACGTCGTGATCCACGAGACCAGGCTGGACACCTCCAACGTCAAGGAGATCTTCAGCCAGTACGACCTGATCGTCGACGGCACGGACAACTTCGCGACCCGCTACCTGGTCAACGACGCCTGCGTGCTGCTCGGCAAGCCGTACGTCTGGGGTTCCATCTACCGGTTCGACGGCCAGGCGAGTGTCTTCTGGGCCGAGCACGGCCCCTGCTACCGCTGCCTCTACCCGGAGCCGCCGCCGCCCGGCATGGTGCCGTCGTGCGCGGAGGGCGGTGTGCTCGGCGTGCTGTGCGCGTCGATCGGGTCGATCCAGACCACGGAGGCCATCAAGCTGCTGACCGGGATCGGCGAGCCGCTCGTCGGCCGGCTGATGGTCTACGACGCCCTGGAGATGACCTACCGCTCCATCAAGGTCCGCAAGGACCCGGAGTGCCCGCTGTGCGGAAAGAACCCCTCCATCACGGAGCTCATCGACTACGAGGCGTTCTGCGGCGTCGTCTCGGAGGAGGCCCAGCAGGCCGCCTCCGGCTCGACGATCACCGCGGCCGAGCTCAAGGGCATCCTGGACGGCGGGGAGCCGATCGAGCTCGTCGACGTCCGGGAGCCCGCGGAGTGGGAGATCGTGCGGATCCCCGGCGCGCGGCTGATCCCCAAGGGTGACCTGCCGGCGCACCTGGCGGAGCTGCCGCAGGACCGGCGGGTCGTCGTCTACTGCAAGAGCGGGGTGCGCTCCGCCGAGGCACTGGCGACCCTCAAGGCCGCCGGTTTCTCGTCCGCGGTGCACGTCCAGGGCGGGGTGACCGCCTGGGCGACCCAGGTGGACAAGACGCTGCCCGTCTACTAGCGCAGCGGCGCCGGACGTCGTCGGGGTGCAGGCCCCGACGACGTCGGTCCCGGCGCGATGCCGTCGCCGCTCCTGAGCAGCTCGTGACACATTCGATCGGGAGGCCGGGCCGGTGCCCGAACACAGGCTTCTGGGCGGGCCCGGCCTGACCCCCTATGCCGTCGCGGTGCTCGACGTGGTCGCCAGCATCCCCGTCGGCAAGGTGATGACCTACGGCGACATCGCGGAGTACGTCGGCGCCGGCAGCGGGCGGACCGTCGGCGCGGTGCTCGCGCGCCACGGCGGCGAGGAGGACGTCCCGTGGCATCGGGTGATCAGGTCCTCCGGGGAGCCGAACCCGGCCGCGCCGGTGGAGGCCCTGCGCCGGCTGCGCGCGGACGGCACCCCGCTGCGGCCCGCCGGTGACCGCGTCGATCTGCGGTCGGCCCGCTGGGACGGATCCTCGGCGGGACCGGATCTCGGCAGGACCGGGTCTCAGCGGGCGGTGAACCCGCCGTCGGCGGAGTAGACGCTGCCGGTCACCAGTGAGGCCCGGTCCGAGAGCAGGAAGTTCACGACCTCGGCCACCTCGTCGGCGGTGCCCAGCCGGTTGGTCGGCTGGAAGAAACGCGCGCCGCGCTGCCCGCGGACCATCGCGGTGTCGATGAAGCCCGGAGCCACCGCGTTGACGCGGATGCCCCGGGTCGCGTTGTCCAGCGCGGCGGCCTTGGTCAGGCCGATCACGCCGTGCTTCGCGGCGACGTACGCGGGTGTGCCGGGCAGGCCGACGGTGCCCAGGACGGACGCCATGTTCACGATCGAGCCGCCGCCGCTGGCGAGCATCGCCGGGATCTCCGCCCGCATGCTGTAGAAGACTCCGGACAGGTTCACGGCGATCACCTTGTCCCAGTCGGCCAGCGGGACGTCCTCCAGCGGCGCCCGGTCGGTCACCACCCCGGCGTTGTTGACCGCCAGGTCCAGCCGCCCCTGCAGCTCGAACGCGGTCTGCACGGCTCCCGCCACCGCCTCGGGGTCGGTGACGTCGACGACGGTCACCAGCGTGTCGCCGCCGGCCGCCTCGATCTGCGCGGCGACCTCCTTCGCCGCGTCGCCGTCCCGGTCGGCGAGGACCACGTAGGCGCCGGCGGCGGAGAGCCGGCGCGCGCAGGCGGCGCCGATGCCGGATCCCGCGCCGGTGACGAATGCGACCCGGCCGGCCAGATCTCCGCGCTCCGTGCCCGGAGCAGGTCCGGTTCCCGGCCTGGGACCTGGTGCGGATTCCGGCTCGGGGTCGTCCACGGGCAGGGCGCCGGGCCCGGAACGGACGCCTTGATCAGGCTGGATCCTGGTATTGCTCATAACGACTGACGGTGCCACGGACTGTCCGTGTGCTGCACCCATACCGACACCTTTGGTGCAATTCGTGTTCATCTTGTGCTGCTCCAAGGGTCCTGCGTCGGTCCTACGAGACTCCGTGCGGCGCAGCGTCGATCGCCTACGCCAGGCGTTGACGATCTTGACGGGCTGTCGTGATGAGCTGTGCTGTGTGGTCCGTGTTCCGTCTACCGCCCGCCAGCCGCTGCGGCGACCGTTTCGCCTGGTGGCACCGCCCGCACCGATGGTGTCACCCATCGTGTTGGATGCTGCGCAGGCCGAGGTGGTCGGACACGCCGGAGGCCCACTTCTGGTCCTGGCCGGGCCGGGCACGGGAAAGACCACAACGCTCGTCGAGGCGGTGGCCCGGCGGGTTGAGGCGGGCGCTGATCCCGCGTCGCTGCTGGTCCTCACGTTCAGCCGGCGGGCGGCCCGTCACCTGCGCGAGCGGCTCGCCGTTCGGCTCGGGGCGGGGGCCGTCGGCCCGGCGGCGTGGACGTTCCACGCCTGGTGCCTGGCGCTGCTGAGGGTGTACGGGGCAGACACCGCGTCCGGGGGGCCGCGGCTGCTGTCCGGCCCGGAGCAGGACGCCCGCCTGCGCGACCTGCTCGAAGGGTCCCGTGAGCTCGGCCGTCCGGCCTGGCCCGATGCCCTGGCCGGGGCGCTGGGCACCCGCGGTTTCGCCGAGGAGGTCCGGATGCTGATGGCCCGGGCCAGGGAGATCGGCGTCGACCCGCCGGCACTGGCCCGGATCGCCCGGCGGGTCGGGCGCACCGACTGGAAGGCCGTCGCCGAGTTCTACGGCGACTATCTCGACGCCCTCGGCGCCGAGGGCGCGATCGACTACGCCGACCTCGTGCACAGCGCGGCCAACCTCACCGCGCAACAGCCGGTGCTCGCGAGCCTGCGCCAGCGCTACCAGGCGGTCTTCGTCGACGAGTACCAGGACACCGACCCGGCGCAGGAGCGGCTGCTCGCCGCGGTCGCCGGTGGCGGCGGGGACCTGGTGGTCTTCGGCGACCCCGACCAGGCGATCTACGCGTTCCGCGGGGCCCAGGTGCGGGGCCTGCTCGACTTCCCGGCCCGCTTCCCGAGCCGGGACGGATCACCGGCACCGGTCACCGCGCTGCGCCGGTGCCGCCGGATGGCCCCGGCCCCGCTCGCCGCGAGCCGGCGGGTGGCGGCCCGGCTCCCGTCGGCCGGTCTGCCCGTCCGGTATGTCCGCGCGCATCGGGATCTCGTCCCGGCGGACGGCGTGGCGGGGCCCGGCCAGGTCTCGGTCCGCACGTATCCGACGGCCGGTGCCGAGGCCGAGGCCATCGCCGACCTGCTGCGCCGCGAGCACCTGGAGAACGGGGTCGGCTGGGCCGACATGGCTGTCCTGGTCCGCTCGACGGCGGGCCTCGGCGTGCTGCGCCGGGTACTGACGGCGTCCGGGGTCCCGGTGAGTGTCGGCGGTGGCGAGCTGCCCGTGGCGCGGGAGCCGGCCGCCGAGCTGCTGCTGACGGCGCTGCGGTGCGCGGACGACCCATCCCGCCACCTCACCCCGGAGACGGCGCGCGCGCTGCTCACCTCACCGCTGGGCGGGGCCGACCCGGCCGGCCTGCGCGCGCTCGGCCGTGAGCTGCGGGCCCTCGACGCGGCCACGGCGGTCTCACCGGACCGGCCCGACGGCCCGGCCCAGGACGACGTACCGGCCGACGACGCGGCAGCCGACGACGCGGCAGCCGACGACGGATCAGGCGACGACGCACCGGCCCAGGAGGACGTCCCGTCGCCTGACGACGGGGATGAGCCCGTGGGTGCGGCCCGGATGCCGGGAACGCCCGCCTCGTCCGCCGAACTGTTGCGGGCCGCGGTCGCCGATCCGCAGCGGATGCTTCTGATGGTCCCGGACGAGCTGGCGGCGCCGGTCCACCGGCTCGGGCAGCTGCTGCGGACGGTGCGGGCGGAGCTGCGCCGCGGCGGCGCCCCCGAGGACGCGCTGTGGACGCTCTGGTCGGCGAGCGGCTGGGGACCCAGGCTGGAACGGGCCTCCGCCGCGGGCGGGGCCGCCGGCCGGTCGGCGGACCGTGACCTCGACGCGGTCGTCGCGCTCTTCGACGCGGTCGAACGCCTCGGCGAGCGCCGCGGGCCCGGGTTCGGCGTGGCATCGGTGGTCAGCGAGCTCACCCACCAGCAGATCGCCCCGGACACCGAGACCAGGGCCGGTCGCCCGGCCACCGTCCGGCTGCTCACCGCGCACCGCTCCAAAGGACTGGAATGGCAGGTCGTCGTCGTCTGCGGGGTGCAGGACGGCGTCTGGCCCGATCTGCGCCAGCGGCACAGCCTGCTCGGCGCCGAACAGTTGGACGCACCACACCGGGGCGGAGATGGGATCCGGCCGCCCCGCACCCGCGACGAGCTGCTCGCCGACGAGCGGCGGCTGTTCTACGTGGCGCTCACCCGGGCGCGGCGGCGTCTCGTGGTCACCGCGGTGGACGGCGCCGACGACGACGGGGAGCAGCCCAGCAGGTTCCTCGACGAGCTGGGCGTCCAGGTGGAGAAGGTGCGATCCCGCTCGGTGCGGCCGCTCACCCTGGTCGGGCTGGTCGCCGCGCTGCGGCGGTTGACCGTCGACCCGGACGCCTCGGCGGCGATGCGCTCGGCGGCCGCGGTCCGGCTCGCGGCGCTCGCGGCGGCCGGCGACGGTGCCGGCCGGGCGCTGGTGCCCGCGGCCCATCCGAACCGCTGGTGGGGCCTGGTGGACGTCACCAGCTCGTCGGTGCCGGTCGTCGCGCCGGACGGCCCGATCGCGCTGTCGGGCTCGTCGCTGTCCGGCCTGGCCACCTGCGGCCTGCGCTGGTTCCTCGAACACGAGGCGCAGGCCGCCGAGCCGGCGTCGGCGGCGCAGGGCTTCGGCAAGGTCGTGCACGCGCTCGCCGACGAGGTGTCGAGCGGGCGCACCCCCGCCCGGATGGACGCCCTCGACGCCCGGCTCGACCTCGTGTGGCGCCAGCTGGAGTTCGACTCGCGCTGGCGCTCCGAGCAGGAACGGTCGGCGGCGCGCGAGGCGCTGCGCCGGTTCCTGGACTGGCACGCCGCTCGGCGGCGTGAGGTTGTGGCCTCCGAGGTGCGCTTCGCGTGTGACATCGAGGTCGCCGGCCGGGTCGTCCGGCTGCGCGGCTTCATCGACCGGGTCGAGCTCGACGACGACGGCCGGGTGCACGTCGTCGACTTCAAGACCGGGCGCGCGGCGCCGAGCCGGCGCGATCTGCAGACCCATGCCCAGCTCGGCAGCTACCAGCTCGCCGTGCGCGAGGGCGCGCTGGACCGGGTCCTGGACGAGGCCGCGGCCGGTTCCCGCGCGGCGCCTGACCCGGGCTCCGTGCCTGACCCGGGCTCCGCACCTGACTCCGGTTCCGCACCTGACTTCGGTTCCGTGTCCGACCCGGATTCCGCGGCCGGCTCCCGCCCGCCGGCGGTTCCGGGCGGTGCCGAGCTGGTTCATCTGCGGCGTGACGCCGGTGGCGAGAGCCTCGGCCCCCGGCTGCCGGACGAGCAGCCGGCGCCACCCGAGGTGCAGGCCCAGGAGGCGCTGCCCACCGATGGGCGGGTGTGGATCGACGATCTGATGGAGGACGCGGTCCGGACAATCACCAGCGAGTCGTTCCGGCCGACACCGGGCGATGCGTGCACGATGTGTTCGTTTCGTCGATCCTGCCCGGCCCGGCCGGAGGGGGAACAGGTGATCGATTGACCAGCCTCGCCGGCTCCGGCCCGCAGCAGGCGCTGCCCGGCTTCGGCCCGGCGGCCGGCGCCGGTGGCGACGACGAGCCCCGTGGCCCCCGGCTGGAGCCCGAGGAACTCCGTGACCTGCTCGGTGTCCCGTACACCGACGAGCAGCTCGCCGCCGCGACCGCGCCGCTGGAGCCCGCGGTGGTGATCGCCGGTGCCGGTTCGGGCAAGACGTCCGTCATGGCCGCCCGGGTGGTGTGGCTGGTGGCCACCCGCCAGGTGGAGCCGGGGCGGGTGCTCGGCCTCACCTTCACCAACAAGGCGGCGGCGGAGCTGGCCGGGCGGGTCCGGCTGGCGCTGCGCCGGGCTGCCGACGCCGGCCGGGGCCCGGGCTCGGGCCAGAGCGAGGGCCAGCCGGGAGACGGCGATGGCGACCGACCCGGTTCCGGTGCCGGCGCCGCGGACGAGCCGACGATCAGCACGTACCACGCCTACGCCGGTCGGCTGGTCGGCGAGCACGCACTGCGGCTCGGCCTCGAACCGGACACGAGGATTCTCGTCGCCGCCGCGCGGTACCAGCTCGCGGCCCGGGTCGTGCGCACGCACGGCGGCCGAGTCGAGGCGCTCACCCGATCGATTTCCGCCCTGGTGGCGGACCTCGTCGCGCTGGACGGCGAGATGAGCGAGCATCTCGTCGCGGCGGACGACCTGATGGCGTTCGACGCCAGGCTGTTCGACCAGGCCCTCGCCGCGCTGGCGGACGCGGCCCGCCGTTCGGGCACGAAGACGCTGCGCAAGGAACTGCGCCGGATCGCGGCGACCGCGCGGGGCCGGCGCGAGCTCGCCGCGCTCGTCGCCGACTACCGGGTGGCCCGGCGGGCCCGCGACGTCCTCGACTTCGGTGACCAGGTCACCTTCGCCGCCCGGCTGGCCGGTCGGTACCCGGAGGTGGCGGTCGCCGAACGCGGCCGGGCCGGGGTGGTGCTGCTCGACGAGTACCAGGACACCTCCGTCGCGCAGCGGACGATGCTGGCCGGGCTGTTCGGCGCCGGGCATCCCGTCACCGCGGTCGGCGACCCCTGCCAGGCGATCTACGGCTGGCGGGGTGCCTCGGTCGCGAACCTCGACAACTTCCCCGAGCACTTCCCCCGCGCCGACGGCACGCCGGCCGCCCGGTACCGGCTGTCGGTGAACCAGCGCAGCGGCGGCCGGCTGCTTGCGCTGGCCAACGACGTGGCCGCGCCGCTGCGGGCCCGCCACCATGTCGTCGAGCTGCGGCCCCGGGCGGACGTCGTCGCCGCCGGGCGCACCCTGGTGGCGCTGCACGAGACCTGGGCGCAGGAGGTCGCGTGGGTCGCCGAACGGCTGGCGGAGCTGGTCGCCGCGGGGGAGCGGCCCGGCAGCATGGCGGTGCTGGTGCGGGCCCGGTCCGACGTCCGGGCCCTGCACACGGCGCTGACCACCGCCGGGCTGCCGGTCGAGGTGGTCGGCCTGGCCGGGCTGCTGGATCTTCCTGAGATCGCGGACGTCGTCACCGTCCTGGAGGTGCTGGAGTCCCCGATCGCGAACGCGGCGCTGGTGCGGCTGCTCACCGGCCCGCGGCTGCGCCTCGGTCCACGGGACCTGGCGGCGCTCGGCCGGCGGGCGCGGCAGCTGCTGTCCGCCGACGCCGCCAGGGACGGGGCCGCGGCTGCCGCGGCCGGCGGGGACGCCGGGGCCGGGCCGGCGGCCGCGGACCCGCTGGCCGAGGCGGTCGCCGGCATCGACCCCTGCGATGTCGTCGCGCTCGCGGACGCCCTCACCGATCCGGGGCCGGAGATCTCCGCGGCCGGCCGGGAGCGGGTGATCGAGCTCGGTGCGGAGCTGGCCGCGCTGCGCGTCCACGTCGGGGACGGGCTGCTCGACCTGCTGCACCGGGTGATCGCCACCATCGGGCTCGATGTGGAGATCTCCGCAAGCCCGAAGGCGGTCGCGGCCCGCCGGCGGGAGAACCTGGCGGCCTTCCTCGACGCCGCCGCCGACTTCGACGACCCGGACGGGCCGAACTCGCTCGCCTCCTTCCTCGCCTACCTGCGGGCGGCCAGGGAGCACGAGCGCGGCCTGGACATCACCGGTCCGAGCGGCGCGGACGCGGTCGCGCTGATGACCGTGCACCGGGCGAAGGGCCTCGAATGGGAGGTCGTGGCCGTTCCGGACCTGAGCCGGGGGGTCTTTCCCGACCTGACCGTGCGGGACCGGTGGACGACGTCGACCGGTGTGCTGCCCACACCGCTGCGCGGCGATGCGGCCGAGCTGCCCACCTATGCCGTCAGCGACTCGAAGGCGGAGCTCGCGACCTTCACCGACGACTGCCGGGCCTACCAGGAACGGGAGGAGCGGCGACTGGCCTACGTCGCGTTCACCCGGGCGAAGTCGGTGCTGCTGGGCAGCGGGCACTGGTGGGGGCCGACCCAACGCACCCGGCGTGGCCCCTCGGTGTTCCTCACCGAGCTGCGTGAGCACGCCGCCGCGGGCCACGGACAGGTGGCCGTCTGGGCGCCGGAACCGGCTCCGGGCCGTAACCCCGACCTGGCCGTGCCGGCGGAGTTCAGCTGGCCGATGCCCTACGAGCCGGTCGCCTACGCGCGGCGGCGGGAGGCCGCGGCGGCTGTCGAGCAGGCGTTCGCCCTGCTGGGTGCCGGGCAGGCGCCACCCGTCGACGAGCTGGCCGGGATGACCGCCCGGGAACGGGCGCTGCTCGCCGAGCTGGACCGTGAGGCGGCGCTGCTGCTGGCCGAGGAACGCTCGGCCCGGGCGCCCTTCCGGGACGTGGCGATGCCGACCAGCCTGACCGCGTCCGACATCGTGCGGCTGCGTGCCGATCCGGCCGAGTTCGCCCGTGAGCTGGCCCGTCCGCTGCCGCGGCGCCCGGTGCCGCAGGCCCGCCGAGGCACCCGGTTCCACACCTGGGTGGAGGAGCTGTTCGAGCAGCGGCCGCTGATCGACCTCGACGACGTGGTGGACGCGGCCGGTGCCGAGGCGATGGCCGGCCAGCGTCTGAGCGGCCCGGATCTGGCCGCGCTGCAGGACGCGTTCCTGGCGGGCCCGTACGGCTCCCGCCGCCCGTTCGCCCTGGAGGAGCCGTTCGAGGTGATGATCGGCGGGCGGGCGGTGCGCGGCCGCATCGACGCCGTCTACGACCTCGGCGGCGGCCGCTGGGAGGTCGTCGACTGGAAGACGGGCTCGGAGCCGGCCGATCCGGTCCAGCTCGCCGTCTACCGGGTCGCCTGGGCGAAGGTCCGCGGGGTGGCGGTGCCCGACGTCGACGCGGCCTACTTCTACGTCGCCTCCGGGCAGGTGGTCCGTCCGCCGCTGCTGTCCGAGGACGAGATCGTCGCGATCCTGGCGAATCCCGCTGCCACCGAGCCCGCTGCCGCCGTGGCAGGCAGACTCAGGCAGCCCGGTAAGTAGCGGCCCGCGGTCAGCGGCGGATGTCGACCAGCAGGGCGAGGTGGTCGGAGACCGCGGTGCGGCGCGCCTCGCTGGCGGCGACGGTACCGACCGGGCCGCGGGCCAGGATGTGGTCGAGCTGCACCCGGGGCGCGTGCGCCGGGTAGGTGCGGTGGGCGGCGAGGCGGCGCCAGCCGGTGAACCAGGTCGGCAGCCGGCCCGGCAGGTTCAGGTCACCGAGCATCAGGACGGGTCCGTCGACCTCGCGCAGCCGCCCGACCAGCCTGCGCAGCTGCCAGGCGTTCCAGCCCGGCGCGAAGGAGAGATGGGTGGTCACCACGGTGAGCGGTCCGCTCGCGGTCTCGACGACGGCGGCCAGCGCCACCCGTGGCTCGTCGTCGAGCAGGATCATCCGCACCCGCCGGGACGTCCCCGGAACCAGGACCGGGGAGCGGACCGGCGACCGGCCCAGCGGAACCACCCACCAGCGGCGCACCGGCAGGCGGCTGACCAGCGCGATGCCGTAGGCGGGCTCGTTCTCGGCACGCCGGCCGTCCGCGGGGCGCCAGCGGTGCCCGGGGGTTCCGTAGACGGTGGGGGCGAACCGCCAGCCGCCGTCGGAGGCCCCCAGCGCCGTCGCCGCGGTGGCGGCCTGGTCACCGCCGCCGGACCGTGGCTGTGCGAGGTCCATCTCCTGCAGGCCCAGCACGTCGCAGTCCAGGTCCGCGACCGCGGTGGTGAAGCGCTCCGCCTCCACCCGGCCGTCCGCGAGGGACAGCCCGTGCATCGCGTTGAAGGACCCGACCCGCACAACACCGACCGTAGCGCGCTCGCCGGTGTCAGCCGCCCCGAACCGGCGGGACACCCGTCAGGGACCGGGACTGATCCCCGGGCCGGGCCCGGTGCCGGGGGTGTTCTCGGAGCCGGGTGGCTCCGCGGGGCCGCCCGGCCGCAGCCCGATGGTCGCCCGCAGGAGCAGCTCCAGCTCGAACCGTGCCTCGGGGTCGTCCAGGGTGGTACCGAACAGCTCCCGCAGCTGTCCCACCCGGTAGCGGACGGTCTGCGGGTGAATATGCAGCCGTTCGGCCACCAGCCGGCGCTGGCCGTGCAGGGCCAGCCAGCACAGGAGGGTCTCCGCGAGGCGGGAGCGGGTGCGTTCGGGGAGCGCGGCGAGTGGCCCGAGTCGGCGCCGGGCCAGATCATCGAGCAGGCCCGGGTCGCGGGCCAGCACCAGGTCGGCGAGGTGGTCGTCGGTGAACAGCGGCTCCGGCCCGGCCGCGGCGGGCAGCCGCCCGGCGAGCAGTGCCGCCCGGGCGAAGCTGGCCCGCTCCACGCTGGTCGTGATCTGCTGCCAGGCGACGCACGGTCCGACCACCGCCCCGGCCCCGGCGAGCCGCTCGGCCAGCCACAGCCGCCGGGACGGTTCCTGGGCGTCTCCCAGGAACAGCCAGAAGTCGGACCCGTGGCTGGTCCGCGGGCAGCCGGTGGACAGTCGTGAGGGCAGCTGCTCGTCGGGCCCCTCGGGAACCAGAACGGCCGCCATCCGCTCGGGCAGCCGGACCGCGCCGGTGCTGGCGGCGTGCTCGATGGTCGCCGCGTCCGTGCCGGAGAGCAGCATCTCGCCCAGCCGGTCCCACAGGCGCTCGCGCTCGCCGGCGACCTCGAACTGGGCGAGCGCGTAGCCGTCCGCGGACGCGGCCGAGATCCCGTCGATGTAGGCGAACATCATCTCGGCGAGCGCCACGAGGCCGCCGGCGTCGAGGCCGGCGTGGCGGGCGGCCTCCCCGAGCCGGCGCCAGGAGATCCGGGCACCGACCCGATAGGCGCTGAGCAGGTTGTCCAGGGAACGCCCGGCGCGCACCTCGCCGCGCCCCAGCCGGACGTAGACGTCCCGGCTGGTGGCCAGGTCACCGGCGGCGCCCGGCCCGGCCTCGACGAGCGCGAGGAACCGGGCGAGGGCCTCCTCGACGCCGCGGCGCACGCCCCGCCCGAACGAGCCTTCCAGCGGACGGGCGTAGGCGGGGACCTCGGCTGCGATCGCCGCGATGATCTCCTCGCCCAGCTGTTCCAGCCCATGGGCGAGGGATTCACTCAGCCCGGGCGGAAACTTTCCCACTCGGACAGTCTCGCCTGCGTCCCGCGGCCCCGGCTGGCCGGCCCGCCGGGAAGCCCGCCTGCCGGGACGTCCGGCCTGTGGGGAGGGTCGGTCGGCACGGGGGTGGTGTAAGGGGCGGCGGCGGGGTGTGGCGGGCGCGTCGCGGGAGCGAGAATGACGTCGTGGAGACACCGACCGGCATCATCAGTGCACTGATCACTGGCTGTGTGATCGGCCTGCTCGGCCGGCTCGTGGTCCCGGCGCGCCGCCGGGCGCCGATCGGCTGCCTGATGACGGTGCTCATCGGCCTGCTCGGCGCCGCGCTGGGCCTGGTGGTCGCCTCCGGTGTCGACGCGGGCTGGCTGCTCACACTGGTGCTGCAGGTGGCCATCGCCGCGCTGCTCGTCTTCCTGGTCTCGGCGGCAGGGGCCCGGCACCCGCGCTGACGGCGCGGCCGGGTGGGCAGCCGGGTGAGCGGCCGTGCCACGGAGCAGCGACGTCACAGCACGGCGACGTCACAGCACGGCGATGGCACAGCCTGGCGATGTCACGGCGTGGCCATGYCACGGCGTGGTCGTCCCGTACCTGCCGCGAATCGTCCTTTCGTAGTCTTCTCGTCTCCGCCCGGGGACGGTGCGGTGAGGTGATGCTGCCGAACGTGGCCGCCTAACCGGCGCGGGCAGTAGCGTGGCGATGTGTCCTCGCCTTCGACCGCCGGTCCGCCCCCGCCCAGCGCGGTGAGGGCCGCCCTGCCGTCCCCCTCCTACCCGTTGCGGCGGGTGACGCTCGCCAACGGGCTGCGGGTCCTGCTCGCCCCGGACCGCACCGCCCCCGTGGTGGCCGTCGCGGTCCACTACGACGTCGGCTTCCGCTCGGAGCCGGAGGGCCGCACCGGGTTCGCCCACCTGTTCGAGCACCTGATGTTCCAGGGCAGCGAGCACGTGGGCAAGGCTGAGCATCCCAAGTACGTGCAGGCCGCCGGGGGCATCTTCAACGGCTCGACGCACCCCGACCACACGGACTACTTCGAGCTGCTGCCCTCGGGCGCGCTGGAGCGGGCGCTGTTCCTCGAGGCGGACCGGATGCGCGCGCCGAGGATCACCCGGGAGAACCTGGACAACCAGATCGCCGTGGTCCAGGAGGAGATCCGGGTCAACGTGCTGAACCGGCCCTACGGCGGGTTCCCCTGGATCACGCTTCCCCCGGTCGCGTTCGACACCTTCCCCAACGCCCACAACGGGTACGGCGACTTCTCGGAGCTGGAGGCCGCGAGCCTCGACGACGCCGCGGACTTCTGGGAGAAGTTCTACGCGCCGGGCAACGCGATCCTGACCATCGTCGGCGAGTTCGACCCCGACCGGGCCCTGGAGCTCGTCGAGCGGTACTTCGGGGTGATCCCGGCCCGGGCGGTGCCGCCGCGGCGCAGCTTCGCCGAGCCCGTGCGGGCCGAGGAGCGCCGCGAGGTGCTCACCGACCGGCTGGCGCCTCGGCCGGCGCTCGCGGTCGGCTACCGGGTGCCCGATCCCGACCAGGACCTGCCGGCGTTCCTCGCGACCCACCTGCTGACCGACGTGCTCACGACGGGCGACGCGAGCCGGCTGGAACGGCGGCTCGTCCAGAAGGACCGTTCGGTGACGGCGATCAGCACCTACGTCGGCACCTTCGGGGACCCGTTCGACCAGCGGGACCCGCTGCTGCTCACGCTGGAGGCCCGCCACGCCGGCGACTCCAGCGCCGACGGGGTGCTCGCCGCCGTCGACGAGGAGCTCGACCGCATCGCCGAGAACGGGCTTGAGCCCGGCGAGCTCGAGCGGGTGCGGGCCCAGGTCGCCGCCGGCATCCTGCGGGAGTCCGACGACGCGCTCGGTCGCGCCCTGAAGATCGCCACCTTCGAGCTGCACCGCGGTCGTCCCGAACTGCTCAACGAGCTGCCCGGGCTGCTCGCGGAGGTCACCGGCGAGGCTGTCGCGGCCGCCGCCGGCGCGCTGCGGGCGCAGGGCCGCGCGGTGCTGGAGCTGCGGGCAGGCGCCGCGTGAGCGCGGCACAAGGAGGCACGGTGACAACGACCGCCCAGACCGGGACGGACGACCAGCCCCAGACCGGCGAGGCCGTGACCGGCGAGAGCGCCGCCGGATCCGCTGCCGGCTCGGTGATCCCCGCGGTCGCGCCCACCGTGCAGAACGAGCTGCCGGCCGTCGTCGGGCGCACCCTGGCCAACGGCCTGCGGGTCGACGTGGTCGCCCGGGCGAGCGTCCCGCTGGTGGAGCTGCGGCTGCGGATTCCGTTCGCCGGCGCGGGCGCGGCCTACCAGGCCGAGGCCGAGCTGCTGGCGGAGACCATCCTCACCGGTTCGGGCCGGTACGACCGGGTCGGGCTGGCGACGGCGGTGCAGGCCCTGGGCGGCTCGCTGCGGGCCGGTGTCGACGCCGACCGGCTGGCCATCGTCAGCTCCGCGCTCGCCACCAGCCTGGAGCCGCTGCTCGCGCTGATCGCCGACGTCCTGACCTCGGCGAGCTACCCGGAGGACGAGTTCGACGGCGAGCGTGAGCGGGTCGTCGAGGAGACGACGACCGCGTTCAGCCAGCCGTCGGTGATCGCTCGCGAGGCGCTGCTGCGCCGGATGTTCGGCGACCACGTCTACGGCAGCGCCATCAACCCGCCGGCGCTGCTCGCCGAGGTCGGTGTCGAGCGCGTGCGGTCCCTGCACGCCACCGGGGTCTGCCCCGGCGGCGCGATCCTCACCATCGTGGGGGACGTCGATCCCCAGCAGGCGCTGGACGCCGTCGAGGCGACCCTCGGAGCGTGGCAGGGCACCGCCGCCGCGGGGCACCCGCCCGCGCCGGTGCCGACGCCGGGCCGAATCGTGATCGTCGACCGGCCGGGTGCGGTGCAGACGAACATCCGGCTCGGCGGGCGGGCGCTGAACCGCGCCGCGCAGGCGCATCCGGCGCTGCGGCTCGCCAGCACGATCTTCGGTGGCTACTTCAGCTCGCGGCTCGTCTCCAACATCCGTGAGGACAAGGGGTACACCTACTCGCCGCGCAGCTCGGTCGAGCACTACCAGGCGGGCTCCCGGTTCACCGTCGGCGCGGAGGTCTCCACCGACGTGACCGGGCCGGCGCTGCTGGAGATCTACTACGAGCTCGGCCGGATGGCGCTGCTGCCACCCACCGCGGAGGAGCTGGACGCCGCCCGTCAGTACCTCATCGGCACGCTCGCGCTGTCGGGCGCCACCGCGGCCGGGCTCGCCGGGACGCTGTCCGGGCTGTCGGGTGCGGGCGTCGGCGTGGAGTACCTGCGGGACCATCCACAGGCGCTGACCGAGGTCACCGCGGAGGCGGTCCAGGCCGTCTCGGCGGAGCTGCTGGCGCCGACCGGGCTGGTGACCGTTCTCGTGGGCGACGCGTCGAAGATCACCGAAGCGGTGCGGGTGCTCGGCGACGTCGAGCTTGGCGTCGTCGAGTCCGCCTGACCCGCGGGGGCAGGGCCGGTGAGGTCAGCGGCGGCTGGGCGCGGCGCGGGGCGGGCTGGGGCGGGGCGGACCGCCACCGGAACCGCTCGGGCTGCCAGGGCCGGGTCCGGCACCGGAGCCAGGGGCGGGACCGGCTCCGGGGCTGCCCGGGCTGCCGGGCGTCGGCCCGGGACCGGGACCAGACCCGGTGGCACCGCCGCGGCCGAGCTCGCCCGGCAGGGTGATCCGCGGGTCGCCCACCGACTCGACCACCTGCCGGGCCAGGTCGTGCACCCGTCTGCCCATGCCTCGGGCGGTGCGTCGCAGCCGCTCGAAGGCATCCCTGGGCTTGATGTGGTTGCGCTCGGCCAGCACCCCGATCGCCTGCTCGACGATGACCCGGGAGGCCAGCGCGTGCTCGAGCTGGATCACTGACAGGCGCAGCTGCTCGGTCTCGCTGAGATCGCGGTCGGCCCGTCGGGGCCGGCCCGGCGGGCTGAGATCCTCGGCGAGCAGGTCGGCCAGGACCATCGCGGAGACGAGATCGCCTACTGGCCGGACCTCGGGTCCCGGGCCTTCCACGATCCAGCCGGCCGATGCCCGCCGCAGCCGCATGTCCGAGGCGCCGGATCCAGTCCTGCTGCCCGGGCCGGCCGTTCCGCCCGGGCCGCGAGCCACGCCCGGGCGTGGCGGCCCCGACTTCGGCGGCGCGGGTCGCGGGGCGCCCGGCCGGGCGGCGGGGCCGGGGCGCGGGGCGCGGGCGAGAACCTCGGGGGTCACCCGGGGCCCGTTGCCCGCCGCTGATTCCGGCGACGGCTCAGGGTGCCCGGGATGTGGTCCGTCCCGGCCCGTACCGGGGCCTGGCTGGGCGCCCTGCCCGGGCCCGGCCTCGCCGGGTGCCGTCGGCGGCTGGCCGCCTCCGGGAACATCGCCGGTTCCTCGTGTGTCGCCCGTTCCGGACGCTTCGCCGTTTCCGGGCGCGGTGACAGCCGCAGGCACGGCGCTTGTGCCGGGCTGGGCACTCACGCTGGGCTGGGCACCCTCGGAGCCGTTACTGGCAGCAACCTCGAAGCGGGCCTCGCGGGTCAGTTGGTCCCGTAGCGCGTCTGACGCTCCCAGACTGTCCGCGATTGCCCGCAGTACTCCGAGTGATTCCGGCGAGATGGCGATCGATGACCGGTCGAGGCCGGTGATGATGCCGAGCACCGCGCCGTCCGGCCCGACGAGAGGCATCGAGACGTGGCTGTGGACGCCGAACCGCTCCACCTCGACGGTGTCGGCCAGGGCCGGGTCCTGGTCGGCCCGGGACCCCGCGGCGGCGGCCCCATCCAGCATTCGGGCAGGTAGACACCGGGCACGCGGAACTCTCAGCCCGGCAACCAGCTCGGGGATCGGCCCACTCACCCGTAGGTAGACGGCCTGGGTCCCCGACACCGCGATGAGGCACGCCTGCTCCATCTGGTGGAGTGCGTGCGTGGCTCTCAGCGCGGCGTCGACCGTGCTCCACGGGAGTCCTGAAGGTGCTGACGACACAGGCCGAACTCTCCCACAAAGTTCACGGGCAGTGACGGACACCGTCCCAAGAGCCGGCCGTGTGCGCGTCGGGAAGGCGTGAACTCCCGCAGTGTTGTCGCCCTGCGTATCCGTTATGCGGCAGAAGCGACTTTCTCGGTGACCTGGCGGAGGGACGGGTTGGTCATCACCGTCCCATCGGTGAAGACCACGGTCGGCACGGTCGCGTTGCCGTTGTTCGCATTGCGGACGAGTTGCTCGGCTGTCGGGTCCTGCTCGATGTCGATCGTCACGTACTCCACACCCGCGCGGTCGAGCTGGCCCTTCAGTCGAACGCAGTAGCCACACCAGGGAGTGGTGTACATCGTGATCACAGCGAGGCCTCCGTCGCATCCGTCCGGTAAAGGTTTTGTCGTCCGATCGCCGACCAACCGCATAACCCGGTCGTGGCGGCATTGCTTCCCGGTCCGGCGTGTCGGGCCGAGCCGCGACTACCGTGTCGGTTGATGTCAGGATCAGCCACTCGCCCGAACCGTCGCGGGGCGTCAGCGCCCACGCGCCCCCCGACGCCTGCGCGCAGGCCCGGAGGGAAGAAGGCCACCGAGGCGGAGCCGAGCGCGGGCCCGGAGCCGAGCGCGGGCCCGGAGCCGGGTGCCGGCGCGGAACCGGGTGCCGGCGCTGGTGCGGAGCCGAACCCGGGTGTGGAGCCGGGCGCGGGTCTCGACCCTGAACAGCTCGCCGCCGTGCTCGCGCCGATCGGCCCGGTCTGCATTCTCGCGGGCGCCGGCACGGGCAAGACCCGGACCATCACACACCGGATCGCGCACCTGGTGACGCAGCGGGAGGTCGGCGCGGGGCAGATCCTCGCGGTGACCTTCACGAACCGGGCCGCGGCCGAGCTGCGTGGGCGGCTGCGGCTGATGGGAGCCGACGGCGTCCAGGCCCGCACCTTCCACGCGGCCGCGCTGCGGCACCTGAGCTACTTCTGGCCGAAGGTCGCCGGGGTGGCACTGCCGAGGCTGGAGAAGAGCCGCGTTCCGCTGCTCGTCCGCGCGGCGAACCGGGCCCGGCTGCGCCCGGACCGCGCCGAGCTGCGCGATCTGGCCGCCGAGGTCGAATGGGCGAAGTCGATGATGATCGCGCCCGCCGACTACGTCCACGCCGCCGCCGAGCACGGGCGGGAGGGCTCGTACGCGCCCGACGTCGTGGCCCGCCTCTACGAGGCCTACGAGGACGTCAAAGGCGAGGCCGGTGTCCTCGACTTCGACGACCTCCTGCTGCTGACCGCGGCCGTGATCGAGGAGCACAGCTGGGTCGCGGCCGAGCTGCGCTCCCGCTACCGCCACTTCGTCGTGGACGAGTACCAGGACGTCAACCCGCTCCAGCAGCGGGTTCTCGATGCCTGGCTGGGCGATCGCGACAGCCTGTGCGTCGTCGGCGACGAGCACCAGACCATCTACTCGTTCACCGGGGCCAGCGCGCGCCACCTGCTGGATTTCCCGCGGCGTTTCCCGACCGCCACGGTCGTGCGGCTGGTCCGGGACTACCGCTCCACCCCGCAGGTGGTGGCGCTGGCGAACGGCCTGCTGGACGGTGCTCCTCCGGCAGCCGCGTCAGCCGGGTCGGCGGCGTCAGCCGGGTCGGCGGCGTCGACCGGGTTGGCCGGATCGGCTGCGGCGCCGGCCGGGCCCCGGGGGCGGCTCGTCGCCATGCGCCCGGCGGGCCCGGCGCCCACCTGGCTGGAGGCCGACAGCGAGCCCGAGGAGGCGACGGGCGTCGCCAGGCGTATCCGCGGGCTGCTGGCCACGGGTGTGGCGGCCAGCGACATCGCGGTGCTCTATCGGATCAACGCGCAGTCCGAGGCGTACGAGACGGCGCTGGCGCGGGCCGACATCCCCTACCTGCTGCGCGGCGGTGAGAAGTTCTTCGAGCGGCCCGAGGTCACCGCGGCCGTGCGGATGCTGCGCGCGGCGGTCCGTTCGGCGGAGCCGGACCGCCCCGGCGGGCTCGGTGACGCGGTCGCCGACGGGCTGGGGGCGTTGGGCTGGCAGCCGGGCGCCGCTCCCGCGGGGCGTGGCGCGGACCGCGAGCGGTGGGAGAACCTGGCGGCACTGCACCGGCTCGCCGTCGACCTTGAGGCCGCCCGCCCCGACGCCGATCTGGAGGCGTTCGTCGCGGACCTGGCCGAACGCGCCGCACACCAGCACACCCCGACGGTGCAGGGCGTCACGCTCGCCTCCCTGCACGCCGCCAAGGGGCTCGAATGGGACGCGGTGTTCCTCGTCGGCCTGGTCGAGGGAACGCTGCCCATCGTGCACGCGCAGTCCGACGAGCAGATCGCGGAGGAACGCCGGCTGCTCTACGTGGGCATCACCCGGGCGCGGGTCCACCTGGCCCTGTCGTGGTCGCTGGCGCGGGCCGAGGGGGCCCGCCGCTCCCGGCGGCCGTCACGGTTCCTGGACGACCTGCGCCGGGCGGCGGCCACCGCGGGCGGCACCCGGGGCTCCTCCCGGACGGCGGCGACCCGCGCGTCCGGTGATGCGGCCGGATCCGGCTCCGGCCGCGGGGCCGGACACGGATCCGCGGCCGCGGGGGAGCGGCGGGGCGGGGAGTCCGTTGGCGGCGGCACCGGGCGCCCGCGCGGTCGGCAGAGTGTGCAGTGCCATGTCTGCGGGCGGTCGCTGGCCGGTGCGCGGGCCCGGATCGGACGCTGCGAGACGTGTCCGGGGCAGGTGGACGCGGAGCTGTTCGAGCGGTTGTGCGCGTGGCGGGCGCGGCGGGCGAAGGAGCAGGGAGCGCCTGCCTTCGTCGTGCTGACCGACGCGACACTGCGGCTGATCGCCCAGCGTCGCCCCGCGACCGCCGCGGATCTCGTGGCGCTGCCCGGCATCGGGCAGAGCAAGCTCGACCGGTACGGCGAGGACGTCCTCGCGCTGGTCGCCGACACCGCGTCACGCGAATCGCGGCACTGAGTGCTGATACCGGTGCCAACGGTGACACGCCGGGGTGGCTTCGATCCTTGCTGTGGCAGAACGAGTCTGTGAGATCACTCCAAAAATAGGTTGTCAGCGCCGGTGACTGCTCCTACCGTTGTCCGTGAACACCGGAGCGCGATCAGTGCGCTGCGGGTAGGAGCCGGTCCGGTCGGGTTCGGCGGAGTCGCGAAGGAGGTCACGATGAGAATGATCATCATGGCTTCCGTGCGCACGCGTATGCGACCGCCCATCGCCGGCGTCCTCTATACGCCTGCTGCCCGGCTTGCTGACACGGTCACGTGGCCCGGTGCCCGGGAGCCGAAAGGCTCCCGCTGCGCCGGTCGCGGTGTCCTCGGCGGCGATTTCGTGGTGAGCCGTGTCTCGGCTCAGGGTGCCCTGACGGGTGCCGTCGTCACGAATGGTCGTTCGGATCATCAAGCCGCCGCCGCAGCAGCACGTCAGGCCGGCACAGCCGCCACGCGTTTTCTCGATCAGTCGGGCCCTGTCCCGGATCCACTCCCGGCCTAGCGCCGAACCGGAGTGACTTCCGAGGCCGCGGATCCGACAGGATCCGCGGCCTTTCTGTTTCTCCCGGTCGAATCGCGTGCCAGCTACCACTCCGGAGGTCTGATCCTGACCGTCGTCGATGGACGCAAGACCGAGCAACCGATCGGAACTGAACCGCCAATGTCGGAGGTGACCCCGGTGTTCGACCCCTCGATCGATTCCCGGATCGAGCGGGAGCGTCTCGTCCTGCCCTGCTGGGACGTGGACCCCGAGCTTTTCTTCGCCGAATCCCCGGCGGACGTCGAGTCCGCCAAGTCCGTCTGCGTGGACTGCCCCGTGCGCCATGCCTGCCTGTCCGCCGCGATCGACCGGGCGGAACCGTGGGGTGTCTGGGGCGGCGAACTCGTCGTGACCGGCCGCGTGGTCCCGCGCAAGCGTCCTCGGGGGAGGCCGCGCAAGAACGTCGCGGCCTGACCGAGCAAGGGCCTTGCGGCTACGGCTACATAGTGACCTTGGGGCGGGGCACCGGATCTCCGGTGCCCCGCCCCAAGGCATTGCGGCGCTTCGTGCTGATGGCCTGGTCGGTGTCGATCAGTCGCGGTTGGCCTGGGGCTCACGGGCCGGTCGGCGCTGCCGCGGGGGCCGGCTCGGCTCGACGGACCCGGCCTGCTCGGGTGGGCGGATCCGGCTCCGCGAGCGGCTTCCACGCTGTGCCGGGGCGAGCACGACCGGGCCGGGCCGGGCCCGGATGACACCCGCCTCGTCCTCGACGTCGAGCCTGGGCAGGCGGCGACCTGGACGGTTGGCAGCCGCGGCGTGCCGGGCCGCCGCGGTGCGCGGCGGTGCGAAGCCCGGCTGCCAGCGCTCCATCTCGGCCCGGAACGGACCGGTGCTGCCGAGCTGGCAAAGAATGCCGATTGCACCGAGGGTGACCCGGTGGATCAGCAGATAGGGCGGCGGCAGGTTGAGCTGGCGGCCGAGCTGGGCCGCCGAGGACCGCCAGTCCCCGAGCCGCAGGGCCTCACCACGCAGCCATTCCCGGGAGAAGGTGAACTCCTCCGCCGCGATCGGGGCGAGCATGGGGGCCAGATAGCCCAGCAGGTCGTCGGCGGGAATGCTGGCACTGGCCGGGATGAAACCCTCGACGAGCAGCCCTTCGGCGACGGCCTCCGCATTGCCGGCGAGGGCCATCCGGGCCAGTCGGCCGATGGGCTCGGGCAGCCCGTCGGGCAGGCGGTTGACCGCTCCGAAGTCGAGGACTCCCAGGCGCCCGTCGGGAAGCAACCGGAAGTTCCCCGGGTGTGGGTCGGCGTGGAGCAGCCCGGCTCGGCCGGGACACGAGTAGAGAAAACGCACGAGCAACAGCCCGGCCCGGTCCCGTTCCTCGGGTGTGCCCCGTTCGATCACGGTGGACAGCGGCACACCGTCGATCCATTCGCTGACCAGAACCCGGTCGGCGCCGGCGATGGGGCGGGGGATGACGATGTCCGAATCRCCCGCGTAGGCCTGCGCGAACGCCCGCTGCCAGGCGGCTTCGAGCCGGTAGTCAAGCTCTTCGGTGATACGTGCCTTCAGCTCGGCGACCAGTGGCTTGATGTCCAGGCCCGGTGTGATCGCCCCGAACAGGCGGGCGGCGCGACCGAGCTGGTTGAGATCGGACAGCAGCGCGTCCCCGGCCCCCGGATACTGGATCTTCACGGCGACGTCGGTTCCGTCCGCCGCCCACACCGCGCGGTGCACCTGCCCGATGCTGGCCGCGGCGGCTGGTGTGTCGTCGAAGCTGGTGAACAACGACCGCCAGTCGGGGCCGAGCTCTGCGCTCAGGACCCCGTGCACGGTTGCCGCGGGCAGCGGCGGCGCGGCCTCCTGGAGTTTGGTGAGGGCCGCCCGGTAGGGACCGGCGACCTCCTCCGGCAGCGCCGCCTCGAAGACGGACAGCGCCTGGCCCAGCTTCATGGCCCCGCCCTTGAGCTCCCCGAGGACGCGGAAGATCTGCCCGGCCGTACGCTGCTGCAGCTCGCTGGCCACAGCTTCGGCGGGTCTGCCCCCCAGGCGTTTTCCGACGCCGAGGGTCGCCCGGCCGGCCATGCCGATCGGGAGGGTCGCGAGCTTGGCGGTGCGGACGACCGCCCGCCGCGGGATGTCGGACACCGCTCCATCGTGCCCTTTCCCGCGGGCTGTTGTGTCAACCTCGCGATAGACGCCCTCACCGCGTGCTGCCCGTGGCGAGCTGCTGGCGGTCGATGGCGGTCTCGAGTACTTCGGGCGAGATGGTTTGTTCCTGTGGTGGTGACCCGGCCGCGTCGCGTGCGGTGCGGCAGGGGCACTCGGGATGGAGTGGCCAGCTGCGGCGCCGGATCCGCAGATCGGTTCGGGCGATCTCCAGAGTGCCGTCGGCGGCTGTGGGCAGCTGGCGGGGGCGGTCGCTGGCTGCCGTGGTCAGGTCGAGGAAGTCGAGCGCCTGCATGGCGGTGATCGCGGCGACCAGGGTCGCCAGCGAGATCTCGCAGGGGTCTGCGCCGTGCTCGGGCGGGCGGATCATCTGCATCGCGAGGATGAGCCAGTCGGAGTCGCGGGCGTCGCGGTGCAGGTGCTGACAGTGCAGGCAGGAGGTGACGCCCGGCACGATCAGAGGCCCGATGATCCCCGTCGTCTCGCGGACACCCGCCAGCAGATGAGGGACGCCGGCCCGCTCCAGACGCAGGCACTCGTCGGGATGGACGACCGGAAGCCCCACCGGGGCCAGGAGAACCAGATCGGGGCGGAGCGGCTCGACCTTCGCGGAGCGCATCGGCCGGCCTGTCGGCTGGCGGCATGGCGGATCCCGCCGGCTGGTGGCCCGCCGCACCGCCGTATCAGCCGCCAGTGAGCGGGGTCGGCCGATGTCGTCGAGCCGCAGCCCACCGGGCGCGACGTCGGCCGCCGACGTGGCACCGGGATCGTCCACCAGGATCTGGCCGACTCCCGCGGCCGCGAGCAGGGTCGCGATCTGTGCTCCGATCCGCCCGGCACCCCGCACGCACACCCGGGCCCGGCGTCGTCGGTGCAGCGCCGACCGGGGCACCCTCACGCCGAAGCTCGACAGCGAGAGCGCGGCCAGGTCCGGGTCGAACCGGTCGTGGTCACCATCGCTGACGGGCGCCGGCCCGCTGTCGGCGGCGTCGTCGATCAGCCCGGCCTGCGCGAGTATCTCGATCATCGTGCGGGCGGTCGGATCGCGGGCCTCGCCGCCGCCCGGCCCCAGCTCCGGGCCCGGCGATCCCAACGTGTTCAGCGCGGACAGGTCGGCCGGCCCGACATCGGTGAGAATGACGGCGCGCTGGGGATCGACGCCGATCTGCAGGGTGGTGCTGTCTCGCCAGAGCCGACGGAGACCGGCTTTGAGGACCGGGCGCACGGGATCCTCCTTGCGTCAGCCGGCGAGCTCGGGCCGGCGGCTGGTGGGACCCGTTCACGATGACATGAGGAACGCGCTCCGAGTGCCTGTCCGCCGCGGTTGTGGACAGACCGTTTTTGTTTGGATCCGCCCGGCGGGCCGTGGCCCCGAAAGGGTGATTCGGATAAGCGTTCAATGCTGGTAGAAATTGCGCCTTTTCCATCACCGATCCGGACCAGCGGCATCCCCGACCCTTTCCATACGTCCATTCAGGCGTGTGGCCAGGGCATTTGCATGATCGCGTCTGGTCTGGAGGTGTCGGACCAGGCAGGCTGGTCGGCGTGGCGGGTGTGCCGCGCCAGGCCGCCGTGGAGGTCAGGCGCGGGCGGTGGCCGACACATGGGCGAGGTGCGTGCCCTTCGGGACTGTGGCGGTAGCCCGCGGCCCGGAGCGTGTTGGTGACGGAGTCTGGGAGGACCATGCGGATGGTGGGTGCCCGTTCGGCCCGACCGGTCGCGGAGTCCTCGTCGAAGGCGCCCGCGGCCCCGCCGTCCGCGGAATCTCGAGCCCCGGGCTTCCGCTGCCGTCGCCGCTGCTGAGTAAGAAGTGAGGATTCTGGCGCCTGCAGCAACCGAGATCCTCACTTCTTGCGGATTACCAAGTGGCGCTATGTCCCTTTTCCCTGTTGATGCGAGTTGCTGGCGCTGTGTGGCGGCGCGGGATCCCCGGTGGGTCGGCGTGCGGCGGGTGGCCACGGACCGCCAGGGCAATGTCGGCGGTCCCGGATGCGCCGCTTCTCGGGATTCCGTGACAAGTGGTGGAGACCAGGATCCGCAGGTCTTGCTCGGCGGTAGCGGTGGCCCGAACAGCGGATTTTCCCGGCGATGCCCACAGGCCGCGGCGCGCGACCGCGGACGGGAGCGGAAACGGGAACTCCGTCGGGCGCGAACGGCGTTTCGGCTGAACGCGAAGGAGATCTCCGTGGAACGTAAACGGGCCCCCGGGGTGAACGTGGAGCCTCCGGCTTCCCCTTCCGGAGGCGCCCCGCATGCCCGAGGGCCCGCGACGTCAAGCTACGACCGATTCGCCATGCAGGTCAATTCGTGTGGCCTCGTGGCGGCTCACGGCGTCCGGTGGGCGGGTCAGGATCCGGCGTCGTCGGAGGTTGGCGGTGTGCCATCCTCCGGAGATCCTCCGTTGAGTTTCTCGATTTCGGCCATGATGTCGACCTCGGACCCGGGCGTGGTGCCGGCGACGAAAGCGGCGGGGTCGGTGAGGTCGGCGGCGCTCGGCAGCAGGTCCGGGTGGGCCCAGACGGCATCCCGCCCGTCGTGGCCGCGAGCCTCGCCCAGTGCCTCCCAGAGCGCTGCGGCCTCGCGCAGCCGGCGGGGCCGCAGCGAAAGCCCGACCAGGGTGGCGAAGATCTGCTCGCCGGGGCCACCCTCGGCCCGCCGCCTGCGGACCATCTCGCGCAGCTTCGCCGCGGAGGGCAGGTGCTCCCGCGCGGCGGTGTCCGCAATGTGGTCCACCCAGCCCTCGATGAGCGCGAGGATGAGCTCCAGCCGCGCCAGCGCCGCCTTCTGCTCCGGCGTGTCGGCGTCGGCGAAGACGTCCTCACCGAGTGCCTCGGTGAGCCGTTCGGGGTTCATCAGCGTGGTCGGGTCGATCATCCGCATCACCCGGCCGACGGCTTCAGGGTCGACGGCGATACCGCGCGCGTACTCCTCGACGGCGCCGAGCACGTGCGAGCGCAGCCACGGGACGTGCGCGTACAGCCGGTTCGAGGCCGCCTCGCGCAGCGCGAGGTAGATGCGGACCTCCTCGTCCGACACGCCGAGGCCCTGCCCGAAGGCCGCCACGTTCGCCGGCAGCAGCGCCGCCGTGCCCGCCGGGCCGAGTGGCAGGCCGACCTCGGTGGAGCTGACCACCTCGGTGGCCAGCGAGCCGATGGCCTGGCCCACCTGGGCCCCGAAGAGCATTCCGCCAACCTGGTTCATCATCTGCATGACCGGCCCGCCGGCACCCATCAGCCGGCCGAGGTCGACGCCGGGCGGCAGCGCGCCCGC
This sequence comes from Frankia sp. CcI49, assembly GCF_001983215.1. Taxonomy (NCBI): domain Bacteria; kingdom Bacillati; phylum Actinomycetota; class Actinomycetes; order Frankiales; family Frankiaceae; genus Frankia; species Frankia sp. CcI49. The sequence continues at coordinate 123,771 of NZ_MOWP01000037.1, read as the reverse complement.
GAGCTCGGGTGGCAGGTCGCCGCCGCCGAGCTGGCTCAGGCCGGACGAGATCCCGGTGCGCATGGCCTCGACGACCTTGCTCGCGACCGGGTCGCACAGCGTCTGCCAGACCGGCATGGTTGCCTCGATCCACTTCTCGCGCGACCATGCGGCGGCCGTGGTGGCGCCGGAGGGAAGCGTGGTCACCGGGTCGAGCCACACGTCGGCGATACGCAGAGCGTTCTCCACCTCGCCGACCTCGGCGGGGCGCACAGCCCGGTCGGTGCTGCCCAGGGTCCGCACCGCGACCTGGCGTGCGAGCTCCCAGTTGACCGGACCGCCCTGCCACGAAAGAAGGCGTTCGAGCTCGGCGAAGAACGGGGCGCCGCTGCCGGAGGGGCGGTTCGGGTCACCGCCCGGCGTCGGGCCGAAGCCGAAGGGGAGGCCGCCGCTCATCGCGGGGACCCGTGGACGTTCCGTGGGGACATGAACCCACGGTAGTGCGTTTTCCCGCCGCCCGGTGAAACGGAGCCGGTGGGACGTTACCGTCGGGGGGTGGATGTTACCTTCTCGGATCCAGTTCCCGTTGTCGACGGTGCGTCATCCGGCGTCGTGGTTCTCGCCGAGATGCGGGAAAACCCACTGTCTGTGGATGAATGTCTCGCCGCGGTGCGGCTGCCGGAGGTGGGCGGAATCGGGCTGTTCATCGGCACGGTGCGAGATCACGACCACGGCCGCTCGGTGGGTGACCTGGAGTACAGCGCACATCCCACCGCGGCCCGGGAGCTCGCTCGGGTCGCCGCCGAGGTGGGCGCTGACCTCGGAGTTCGGGCGATCGCGGTGCTGCACCGGACGGGCCGCCTCGAGATCGGGGACATCGCCGTTGTCGTCGCGGCGGGCGCCGCGCACCGGGCGGAGGCCCTCAGCGCCTGCCGGCGCCTCATCGACGATGTGAAGGAACAGGTGCCGATCTGGAAGCGGCAGGGATTCGCGGACGGCTCGTCCGAATGGGTGGGCGCCTGCTGAGTGGGCACCTAGGATAGATGTAGGTCATCTACCTTCCCCGTCTCGACGTCGAGGCCGCCATGTGGTTCTTGCTGATCCCACCAGTCGCGGTGCTCCTGGCTCTGGCCTGGTTCACGCTGCGCAGCCGACCTGATCGCACCTCCGAAGCCATGATCACCATCGAGGGCTACCGCCGCAGCCTGGCGGCCCTCGCCCGTCCCATCCCGGCTGCCCACGAGATCTCCACCACCTCTGGGTCGTCCTCGGTAACCACTCTGCCCGTCACGGTTCCGGTCCCCGCCGCGCGTCCCGCGGATCGTGGCCCGGCCGAGGCTGTCGGGGCCGTCGCCGAGGGCGAAACAGGAGGAACTGCCTGAGCTCGGGCAGGTTGCCGGCTCTGCGCGTCGTGGTTGAGGGGCGGTCACACCCGTGTGTGCGGGGGTGACCGCCCCTCGCCTGTCTCCGCGGGTGTCCCCGTGCCTGTCTCCGCGGGTGTCCCCGTCGGCCGGGGTAAGGGCCTACCTGCGGGTGCGGCTGGCCGGGCCGCGGGAACGGCCGTCTCGAGGGCGTGGCCTGGCGGTCGGAGACCGGATTTCGAACCGGTGCCGGCGATCTACGTAGACTGCGGGAATGGGCCGACGCACGCAGACACTCTTCGTTGCGTCGGTGCTGACGCTGATCCTCGCGGTGGTCGGCCTGTGGCTGCCGGTCCCGTACGTGACCTTCGCGCCGGGGCCGGTGACGGACACGCTCGGCAAGGTCGACGGCGCTCCGTTGATCGAGATCGACGGCCGGGAGACCTACCCGACCTCGGGGAGCCTCGACCTGACGACCGTCGAGGAGACCCCTCGCCTCAACCTGCTGGGAGCGCTGCAGGACTGGGTCTCCTCCGACCGCGCGGTCGTTCCGAGCGAGCTGGTGCGCCCGCCGGGTACCAGCCAGGAGGAGATCCGCCAGGAGAACACCCAGGCGATGCTCGACTCCCAGGACCAGGCCACCGCGGCGGCGCTCAGTGAGCTCGGCATCAAGCCGACCGGGCGGGAGGTCGTGGTGAACGACGTGCCGTCCGGCTCGCCGGCCTCCGGCCTGCTCCGTTCCGGAGACGTCATCACCGCTGTCGGTGGAGAGAAGGTCACCGACCAGGAGAGCCTGAAGGCGCTGGTCGGCCGGAGCAAGCCCGGCGACGTCGTCGAGGTGACCTACCGCCGGGACGGCCGGACGGCGACCGCGAAGATCACGACGAGGCCCGCCACCGACGACGCCACGCGCCCGATGATCGGCGTGACGACGAACCTGAAGCTCTCCTACCCGTTCACGGTGCGCATCCGGATCTCCGACATCGGCGGTCCCAGCGCGGGCCTGATGTTCGCGCTCGGCATCGTGGACCTGCTCACGCCGGGCGAGCTGACCGGCGGGAAGACGATCGCGGGTACCGGCACTATCGAGAGCACCGGTGAGGTCGGCGCCATCGGCGGCATCCAGCAGAAGATCCTCGGTGCCGAGCAGGCAGGAGCCTCCGTCTTCCTGGTGCCGAAGGAGAACTGTGTGGACGCGGTCCGGATGAAGCCGGACCTGCGGCTCGTCCAGGTGGCAAGCCTGTCCGACGCGCTCGACGCGCTGAAGACCCTGCAGAAGGACCCCGACTCGACCGCGGTGGCCTCCTGCCCGGCCGAGCAGTAGGCGGGACGCCGGCGGACGGGAAACCGAGTGGCCGAGTGGCCGAGTGGCCGAGGGCAGGCTGGCGGGCGGGCGCGAGGAGCCGGCAGATGGGCGGGAACGCCGCGCGAACCCGCCCTGCTGCCCCCTCCGGCCGCGCCCCCGCGCGCGTCGTCTACCGGAAGGTGTCCAGCAGCCCGTCGACGAGGTTGTCTGCCAGATCGGGGTCGATGACCAGCTCGTCGTCCCCGCGTACCCGCAGGCAGGAGGCGTGCATCCCCGCTCTGGTGACACCGACCGCCAGGCGGACGTCTTGGCGCTCCGGGTGGTTGGCGGCCCAGTGCTCGATGTCGCGCTCGTCGTAGGGAACCTCGGCCTCCGCGCTCGGCGGCAGCACGACGAGCTCGGTGACGAGGACGCAGCCGAGGACCTCCGGCGGCCAGCCGATGCCAGCCAGGACTTCGTCAAGCCGCCCCTGGGGGAGCGGTTCCTGCTCCACCGGCGTTAGTGAACCTGGTGGAGCGTCGCCGATATGGGGGGCCAGGCCAGGTTCACGCATGAGCAGCTCGGAAGTGTCCGCGAGTGCGTAGACCTGGCTCGGCTGGTCCCACCCCAGCTCGGCGACGTGTCGTTCGACCTCCAGGACGACGGAGGTCAACTCGGTGATGCTCGGAGTGGTCACCGACCCATCCTCTCGGATCTAGCCGAACACGGCTGGCGTAGGTTGCCCTGGTAGGCCGGGCAGCAGTGCCAGGAACGGACGGAGGAGCTCGTGGCAGGAACCAGTCGCAGGCCGCCACTGACACGGATGCGCGTGCTCGTGCCGGTACTGGTCGTCCTGGTCCTGATCATCGTGGCCGGTGTTTCGACCCGCCTCTACACCGACCTTCTGTTCTACCGTTCGGTGGACTTCAGTAACGTCTTCAAAACCGTGGTATTCACGCGAATACTTCTGTTCGGGCTCTTCGGCGCGGTGATGGCCATTGCCGTGGGAACGAACATAGTACTCGCCTACAGGTTGCGTCCGCCGAGTGACCTGTCGGCCGAGCAGCAGAGCCTTGAGCGCTACCGGGTGGCGATCGAGCCGTACATGCTCCCCGTTCTGCTGGCGGTCTCGGCGGTGTTCGGCCTCCTCGCCGGGCTGTCCGCGTCCAGCCGGTGGCGAACCTGGCTGCTGTGGATCAACCGCGAGCCGTTCGGCGAGGTCGACGCGCAGTTCCACCGGGACATCAGCTACTACACGTTCACCTATCCGTTCCAGCGTTTCCTGCTCGCCTTCCTCCTCACCGCGGTGCTGCTTTCGCTGCTGGTCGCGGTGCTGACGCACTACCTGTTCGGTGGCATTCGGCTGCAGTCCCCCCGGGACCGGGTCGCCCCGGCGGCGAAGGCGCACATCTCGGTGCTGCTCGGGCTGCTCGCCCTGCTCAAGGCGTGGGCCTACTACCTGGACCGGTTCGGCCTGGTGTTCTCGTCCCGCGGTGTGGCCACCGGTGCGTCCTACACCGACGTTCACGCGGTGCTGCCGGCGAAGCTGATCCTGCTGTTCATCTCGCTGGCCTGCGCCGTGCTGTTCATCTACAACATCTTCCAGCGGGGCTGGACGCTTCCTCTGCTCGGCGCCGGCATCCTCGTGCTCTCCTCGGTGGTCATCGGCGGGATCTACCCGGCGATCGTGCAGCAGTTCCAGGTCAAGCCGAACGAGGCCTCCCGCGAGGAGCCGTACATCACCCGCAACATCGGCGCGACCAGATCCGCCTACGGCATCCAGGACGTCGAACCGGCCTCCTACCCGGCCAGTACGAAGGCGACGGCGAAGGAGATCGCCGCCGACACCGGAACGGTGCCGAACATCCGGCTGCTGGATCCGAGCAAGATGTCACCCACCTTCCAGCAGCTCCAGCAGATGCGCGGCTACTACGGCTTCCCGCAGACGCTCGACGTCGACCGCTACACGACGACGGAGGACGGGAAGACCACGACCCAGGACTACGTCGTGTCGGTTCGTGAGCTCAACCAGGACGGCCTGAGCGACGACCAGCGCAACTGGATCAACGAGCATCTGACGTACACCCATGGCCGGGGCTTCGTGACGGCGCCGTCCAACACCGCCAACGACGGGCGCCCCGCCTTCAACCAGGCCAACCTGCCGGAGACCGGCGACCTCGGCGTCAAGGAGAGCCGGATCTACTTCGGCGAGATGTCGCCGGAATACTCGATCGTCGGCACCCGCCAGCAGGAGATCGACGGCCCGGGCCCGGGGGACACCCAGCTCACGACCAGCTACGACGGCGACGGCGGCGTCTCGATCGGTTCCAGCTTCCGGCGCGCGCTGTTCGCGCTCCGCTTCGGGGAGCCGAACATCGTTCTCTCCAGCGACATCACCAGCGACTCGCGCATCCTCTACGAGCGCAACCCGCGGGACCGGGTCAGCAAGGTGGCACCCTGGCTCACCCTCGACGGCGACCCCTACCCGGCGGTCGTCGACGGGCGGGTCACCTGGATCCTCGACGGCTACACGACGTCCGACGCCTACCCCTACTCGGCCCGGGTGACCTTCGGCGACGTGACGGCCGACTCGGTGACCGCGCAGAGCCGCAACCGCACCCAGCAGCCGGAAAACAAGGTGAACTACATCCGGAACTCGGTGAAGGCGACGGTGGACGCCTACAACGGGACGGTCACCCTGTACGCCTGGGACGAGCAGGACCCGGTGCTGCGGACCTGGATGAAGGCCTTCCCCGACACGGTGCGCCCGAAGAGCGAGATCTCCGACTCCCTCAAGGAGCACCTGCGCTACCCGGAGGACCTGTTCAAGGTCCAGCGGGACCTGATCGGCTCCTACCACGTGGACAACGCGCGGGACTTCTACTCCCAGGAGGACTTCTGGGAGGTGTCGAAGTCCCCGGACGACACCGGCAAGCCGCAGCCGCCGTTCTACGTCTACAGCCAGCTCCCCGGCCGGGCCGAGCCGTCGTACAACCTGACCTCGCCGTTGATCTCGGCCCGGTCGTCCAAGCTCGCCGCGTATATGGCGGTGTCGATGGACCCGGACAACTACGGGCAGTTCACGTTGCTGCAACTACCACGGGGCGCCACCATCAACGGGCCGGTGCAGGTGCATGACGCCATCGAGGCCAATGCCGACGTCGCCAGCAAGCTGACCCTCTGGCGCGGCCAGGGCTCGCAGACGATCGAAGGCAACCTGCTGACGCTGCCGGTGGCGAACGGCCTGCTGTATGTGGAGCCCTACTACGTGCAGGCCCGGGGCTCGACCGGCTACCCGACCCTGCAGGGCGTGGCGGCGGCCTTCGGTGACGGCATCGGCTTCGGCTCGACGCTGGCCGACGCGCTGAACGACCTCTTCGGCGCCGGTGCCGGCGACGCTGCCGCGGGTGCGGGCACCTCGGCTGCGCCGCCGACGACCGGGGAGTCCGGAACGGGTTCCGGGGCCGGGCCGGGAACCACGACGACCACGCCCGGCGGCGGTGATCTGGCGAGCGCCGTCGCCGCCGCCGAACGCGCCTACCAGGCCGGTGAGGACGCGCTGGCGAAGAGCCCGCCGGACTTCGCCGCCTACGGCAAGGCCCAGCAGGACCTGCAGGCCGCGCTCGACCGGCTGCGGGCAGTGGCCTCGCCGACCACCGCCCCGCCCACGTCGGCACCGTCGGCGGGGGCGACGGGCGGGGCGGCCACGCCGGGAGCGAGCGCCTCGCCAGGCGCGGGTGCCGCGTCGTCGCCGCCAGCCGCGGTGTCGCCCTCACCCTCGCCCGGCTAGGGCCCCGCGGCCCCTCGGTCGCCGTGGCCCCCGCGGCCACGGCGACGTCGGTGGAGCCCGTCGCCGTCGTGGTCACGCCGACGATCCGTCCGGCTGCGGTCCGGCTGCGGTCCGGGTCGGCGACCGCGGCTGACCGCCCGGGGCCCGCGGACACAGGGGGAGTACAGGGGGAGTACGGAGCGCCGAGTCTCCTCTGCTGCAGGCGGAAAAACTGGTGGGGCCACCGATTTGACATCCGGCCTCAGCGTCCCTGTATAGTAAAGACACACCGACGCGGGGTGGAGCAGCTCGGTAGCTCGCTGGGCTCATAACCCAGAGGTCGCAGGTTCAAATCCTGCCCCCGCTACAAAGCGAAATCTCCCCTCAGAGAGAAAGTTCTCTGAGGGGAGATTTCATTTGTGGGTTGTTTGCCGGTTTTGCCTAACTGGTTCTGTAGGTGATAGAGAACCGATCAGCCCGCCGCTCTGCCGGCACCACAGGTGGTTGTACAGCCCGCCCGCCGCCAGCAGCTCGTCGTGGGTGCCCTGCTCCGCGATCCGCCCGCCGTCCAGGACCACGATCCGGTCCATCGTCAGCAGGGTCGACAGCCGATGGGCGATGGCGATCACCGTCCGGGTGGCCCACAGGTCCTCCAGCGCGTCCTGGACGAGCCGCTCGCTCTCGCTGTCCAGCGCGCTGGTCGCCTCGTCGAGCACGAGGATCGGCGCCGGGTTCAGGAACGCCCGGGCCAGGGCGATGCGCTGTCGCTGCCCGGTGGACAGCCGGATGCCCCGTTCGCCCACCAGGGTCTCGTACCCCTCCCTGGTGGCGATGATGAACTCGTGGGCGTGGGCCCGACGCGCCGCCGCCATCACCTCGTCGGGGCTCGCCGTGGCGGCGGTGCCGTAGATGATGTTCTCCCGGATCGAGCGGTGGAACAGGGTGACGTCCTGCGGCACGTAGGAGATGAGCCGGGCGAGCTGGCGGTCGTCGATCGGTGATCCGTCCAGGAGCAGGGTGCCGGTCGGCAGCGGGTAGTAGCCGAGCAGCAGCTTCAGCAGGGTCGACTTGCCGCTGCCGCTCTGGCCGACCACCCCGATCTTCTCGTTGCGGGCGATGTCGAGGGTGATGCCCCGCAGGACCGGCCGGTCGGGGTCGTCCGGGTAGGCGAAGCACAGGTTGTCGAGGCGCAGCACGCGGGTGTAGGTGGCGACCGGCGCCGCCGGCCGCTGTGGCTCGTCGTGGTCTTCCCGGTGCTTGTGGTCTCCCAGGTCTCCCAGGTCTTCCAGGTCTTCCAGGTCTTCCAGGTCTTCCTTGTCTTCCTTGTCTTCGCGGCCGGCGCGGCCGGCGGGGTCCTCGTGATCCTCGCGGCGCTCGCGGACGATGTCGCGGTCGCCGAAGAGGTACCGGTAGGCCTCCTCGACCCGGGCGAACTGCAGGTTCATCTGGGAGACGATCCAGACCGTCGCCCAGATGTAGTCGGAGAACGCCATCAGCGCGGCCAGGAAGGTCGCGAACTGGCCGAGGGTCAGCTCGCCGTCGAGGTACAGGTGCAGGTTGAAAAGCACCGTCGCAGGCCAGAGCACATACCGGACCACAACACTCATCGACGCGAAGTAGACGAGGTTCCACCGGTAGGAGGACGCCGCGGCCCGGGCGACCCCGCGCCGTCTGGTGCGCACCCCGTGGTGCTCGGCGCGTTCCCGCCCGAACGACTTCACCGCGACGAAGTTCGCGATGACGTCGATGACATGGCCCTCGAGGTCGGAGGAGGTGTCGGCGGACGTCCGCTCGCGGGCCGCGACCTGCGCCACCATCGCCCGGCCGAGGAAGATCATCAACAGTAGGCCGCCGGCGAACACACAGCCGGTGGGGAGGTTGACGGTGAACATGATCGCGACGAGTACCGGGACCCGGACGATCTCCTCGCAGTACTGCCAGTACACCGCGTCCAGGAACTGGCGGTACTCCCGGCCGAGCGTCGTGACATAGCTGCTGATCTTGCCGGTGAACGTGCCGACGAAATAGGGATACGGCTGGTTGATCACCTTGGTGAAGACGAGGTCCTCGTACTCGTAGCCACGGGGGAGGATCAGCCGCACCCACAGCAGCTCGCCGCCGCGGTAGAGCAGGTCGTGGCCCACGCTGGCGCCGATCAGCACGGCGGCCCAGCCGAACGCCGTCGAGTGGTCGACCGACGTCCCGGTGAGGGCCGTGACAAACCTGCCGACAACGGCCGGTACCACGGCGAGCAGCGCGTTCGACAGAACGAACACGAGCAGAACCGCCGCCGCGCGCCAGCGATAACCATGGATATGGGCGAAAAACGAATGCAGCCCGGGATGGCGACGACGGGTGGGTGGTGGTCCGTCCGCCGGCGTCGGCGGACGGACGGTGCCAGCCGCGCCCGTCGAATCGACCGCGCCGGCGGGCGGGGGTGTGGACGTGACGGCCATTGCGAAACAGTGGCGCGGGTACCGGTTCTCCGCATCTGAATAATTACCGGGACGACATTCCGCGAGGTCCGCGTGCCGGCGCTGATGCCCGGTCAAGATCGGTAGTCGGGTCGTGCGGGCGAGGTTCGCGCTCCAGGAACGAACCCGGTTGCCGTCTGGCGGTGGCCGCTCGCCCCGCTCGGCTCGGCTTGCCGGCCCGAGCGGGCGCGGGCCGGCGATGAACGACTCTCTGATCGTGGCCGGCGGGCTCAGCCATCTGCCGATCCGCTACGAGTTCGGCTGACGGCTGACGGCTGACGGCGGACGGCGGACCGCTGGCCGCTCGGCTGGATCGCTGACCGCGTCCGACCGGCGCGCCGGTCGGACGCGCGCCTGTCACGGTCGTGGGGGTGTCCGCCAGGGGCTTGCCGGGCGCAGCTGGTCGGCTGCCCACAGCAGTGATCGGGCCAGGGCGCGGGCCTCGTCGGGGTCGAGATAGGCCGCGGCCAGGCTGTCGAGCATCGGGGCGTCGACCCGCAGCAGGACGACGGGTGCCGCGCCTGTGCTGGCGGGAGGCTCAGGCCGGACAGTGATCTCCGCCTGCCCGATCTTCGTGATCAGGATGCCGTCCCGCGGGTCATGGTGGACGAGCGCCATGGTCTCCTCTTCGATCGAGCCGGAAGCAACCAGTTCTCGTGAAGGGTTGGACTCCCGTTGGCTCTTCATGGTTGCTCGCGGGTGGTTCTTGTCGTTTTGTCGACGCCCCGCCGTCAGCGGGCGCCCCAGGAGTAGGTCTGCTTGACCAGGCGCAGGTAGACGAACGTCTCCGTCTCCCTGACCTGCGGCAGTGCCCGGATCTGATCGTTGATCAGGGACAGCAGGTGCTCGTCGTCCTCGGCCACCAGCTCGACCAGGATGTCGAAGGTGCCCGCGGTGAGCACGACGTAGTCGACCTCGGGCAGCTGGGCGAGCGCGTCGGCGACCTCGCGGGTGTCGCCGGAGACCCGGACGCCGACCATGGCCTCACGGCGGAAGCCGACGCGCAGCGGATCGGTCACCGCGACGATCTGCATGACGCCGGCGTCGAGGAGGCGCTGGACGCGCTGGCGTACCGCCGCCTCCGAGAGGCCGACGCTGGCGGCCATCGAGGCGTAGGAGCGCCGCCCGTCCTGCTGGAGCTGCTCGATGATCGCCTTGTTGATGTCATCCAGCAGCGGTTCGGCTGCCTGGCGCTGACCGGGCGACCGGCGTGGCTGCACGCGACATCCTCCTGGATGGTTCGTCCGACGGACGTCGATCGTGGGGTGGTTACTCGCTGTGCGTCATCGTATTGCGGTCGTGGCACCAATAGGGATGCGGTCTTCACAACCCTTGCTTTCCACCGATTCCATTGTAAACGCCATCCTGGGTCTACGATTTCAGTAGGCGACAGCAGAGGAGGGCGCGGTGATGGTTCCGGACGCGACGACCCTGTCTTCTGGTCCCGACGTTTCCGCCGAGACGATCGCCGGCCTGATGGCGCGCGAGGAACGCGCGCTGGAGAGCCGTACGCAGGGGTCGCGGGCCCTGCACATCCGGGCGGCGCGGACGATGACCGGCGGGGTCCCGTCGTCCTACCAGGCCCGCGAGCCCTGGCCGATCTATCTCACCCGCGGCAGTGGCTCGCGGGTGTGGGACGTCGACGGCAACGAGTACTCCGACTTCCACAACGGGTACGGCTCGATGGTGCAGGGCCACGCGCACCCGGCGATCGTGCGGGCCGTGAGCGAACGGATCCCGCTCGGATCACACTTCGCCATGCCGACCGAGGACTCCGTGGTGGTCAGCGAGGAACTGGCCCGCCGCTTCGGCCTGCCGCAGTGGCGTTTCGTCAACTCCGGCTCCGAGGCGACCATGGACGCGATCCGGATCGCCCGCGGGGTGACCGGCCGCGACCCCATCATGAAGATCTTCGGCTCCTACCATGGGCACCACGACTACGTGATGGTCTCCATCGGCGCGCCGTACGACGACATCGGCCCGCCCGACCGGATGAACTCCCTCAGCTACGGAGCCGGGATCCCCCAGGCCGTCGTCGACCTCACCGTGGCGGTGCCGTTCAACGACGCCGCCGCGATGCAGCGACGGATCGAGGCGCTCGAGGCCGAGGGCCGCAAGCCCGCCTGTGTGATCATGGAGGCGGCCATGATGAACCTGGGAGTCGTGCTGCCCGAGCCCGGGTATCTGCAGGCCGTCCGTGAGATCACCCGCAGGCACGGCATCGTGCTGATCTTCGACGAGGTCAAGACCGGCCTGTGCGTCGCCGCCGGCGGCGCGGTCGAGCGGTTCGGCGTGCTCCCGGACATGGTGACCCTCGCCAAGGCGCTCGGCGGCGGGCTGCCGACCGGTGCCATCGGCGCCACCGAGGAGCTGATGGCGGTGGTCGCCTCGGACAAGGTGAAGCAGGTCGGTACCTACAACGGGAACCCCCTGGCGATGGCGGCGGCGCGCGCGAACCTGCTGGAGGTGCTGACCCCCGAGGCATACGCCCACCTGGACCGGCTCAACGACCGGCTGATGGCGGGCTGCCGCGACATCCTGGCCCGGCACGGCCTGGCTGGTTACCCGGTCGGGATCAGCTCCAAGGGCTGCGTCCACTTCACCGACGCCCCGATCCGCGACTACACCTCGTTCATGGCGCACCAGAACGCGGCCCTCCCGGAGCTCGCCTGGCTCTACAACGCGAATCGGGCGGTGCTGATGGCTCCCGGCCGCGAGGAGGAGTGGACGTTGTCCGTGCAGCACACCGACGCGGACGTCGACCGCTACCTGGACAGCCTGGACGCGATGGCGGGAGACCTCGCCCGCCGCTGACAGTGCCGCCGCCGCTGACAGTGCCGCTGGCTGCGGGCCGCTGACAGTGCCGCTGGCAGCCGCTGCCGCTGGCAGCCGCTGCCGGCAGCGCGCCGCGTCACATGCAGCGGCCCGTACGGCCTCCCGCGGTCAGTGGCCCCCGGTGAGCGCCGCCAGGACGGAACCGAGCCGGGACGGCCGACCGGTGCGGTTCTCCCTGGCGTCGACCGCGCGGGCCAGCCGGGTGCCGCCGGTGATGCCGAGCCATCGCAGCGGCTCCGGCTCCCAGCGCCGCCGTTCGCCGCGCACCCAGGGCAGGCCGGTCCGCTCCGAGCTGCGCCCGGTGATCAGCTCGGCCAGGGTCTGGCCGGCCAGCGCGCTCGCCGCCACCCCGTCCCCGACGTAGCCGCCGGCGTGTGCCAGCCCCGTCGCGCGGTCCAGGTGGACCGATGGCGTCCAGTCGCGGGGCACGCCCAGCGGTCCGCCCCAGCGGTGCGTGATCCGAGCCGTCGCCGCGGCTGGGAACAACGTGGCGAGGGTCTGCCGCAGCTGGTCGAAGATGGCCGGCTCGACGTCGAAGGACGGGTTGATCCGGGAGCCGAAGTGGTACGGCGTGCCCTCCCCGCCGAGCACGATCCGTCCGTCGGCGGTGCGCTGCGCATAGATGATCATGTGTCGGTCGTCGGTCACCGCCACCCTGCGCTCCCAGCCGATCTCGTCCCACGTCGCGGGGCCCAGCGGCTCGGTCGCCACGACCAGGGAGTAGATCGGCACGACCTCGCGGCGCAGCCCCGGCAACGTGGCGGTGTAGCCCTCGGTGGCGCGCACGATGACGTCGGCGCGCACGACCCCGCCGTCGAGGACCACCCGCCCCGGAACGATGCGGCGGGCCGGGCTGCGTTCGAACACCGTGACCCCGCGGCGCTCGGCGGCGGCCGCGAGCCCGCGCACGAGGCGGCCCGGATGCAGCACCGCGCAGTCGGGGTCGAGCACGCCGCCCTCGGCCCCGGCGACCCGGACGATCCCGGCGACCTCGTTCGCGTCCAGCCACTCGGTGCCGGCGGTGCGGCGCAGGCGGGTCGCCTGGGCCGGCGTGGTGGCCACGCGCAGCGTCCCGGCCTTGACGAAGTCGCAGTCGATGCCCTCCTCGCGGGCGATCGCCCCGATCTCGTCGATGGTCGCCGCCAGCGCGGGACGCATCTGCGCGGCGAGCGCGGCGGTCGGGAACAGCGCCGAGCACCAGCCCCCGTTGCGCCCGGACGCGCCGAAGCCGACGGTCTCCTTCTCGACGACGACCACCCGCAGCGCCGGATGGGTGCGGGCGAGGTGGTAGGCGGTCCAAAGGCCGGTGTAACCAGCACCCACCACGCAGACGTCGGCGGTGAGCGCGCCGCGGGCGCGGGGACCGAGCGGGCGGCCCGGCTCGTCCGGGGCGCCGGCCCATAGCGACCAGCCGGTCGGGCTCACCAACGCGCGGTCCGCGCCGCTGTCGCCTGGTCGGGCGTCGTCCGATCCGGTCTCGTCCGATCCGGTCTCGCCTGGCCCGTTCTCGCCTGATCCGGTCTCGATCGGTCCGGTCTCGAACGGGCGGGTGTCGATCGGGCGGGTGTCGCTGTCGCTCACGGTGTCCGTGCCTCCGCTGGGACGTGCCGGTCGTCGTGGCTGCCGGTCCAGGCGCGCGACCGCAACCACTGCGGTCCCCGGTCCCCGGGCCCCGCATCCGTCCCGGGACCCGCATCAGGGTCGCATCCACCCGATGCCGGGGCCGACAGCGGGTTTCTGAGCGACTTCCAAAACGCCCATAAACGAAGGTTTCGATTGTCGAGGAGTCGGCCCGGCACGCTATCCGCGTCGAAAGGTTCGTGGAACCATCGGGTCCGATGGGTAGGGGCCTTGGACCCGAGGAAGCGCGCACTGAACGCCAGCAGAGGGAGAAGGCGGATGGACCGGACGCTGAACAACTTCGTCGGCGGGAAGTCGGTGCCGTCGCGGGATGGCCGGACAATGCCGGTACTGGATCCCTCCACCGGTGAGATCCTCGCCCACGCGCCGATCTCCGCGGAGGTGGACGTCGACAGGGCCGTACGCGCCGCGGCGGAGGCCTTCGAGGAATGGCGGTACACCACCCCGGGCGAGCGGTCCCGTGCGTTGCTGCGGCTGGCGGACGCCGTCGAGAGCCGGGCGGACCAGATCGCCGCGGTGGAGTGCGCGAACACCGGGAAACCGCTTCAGCTCACCCTGGACGAGGAGATCGCGCCGTCGGCCGACCAGATCCGGTTCTTCGCCGGCGCCGCCCGGCTGCTGGAGGGACGTGCCGCCGGGGAGTACCTGGCGGACCACACCAGTTACGTCCGGCGTGAGCCGGTGGGGGTCTGTGCTCAGGTCACGCCGTGGAACTACCCGTTGATGATGGCGGTCTGGAAGATCGCGCCCGCACTGGCCGCCGGGAACACGGTCGTGCTCAAACCGGCGGAGACCACGCCGGCCAGCTCGCTGCTGCTGGCCGAGATCGCCGCGGAGTTCCTGCCACCGGGTGTGCTCAATGTGGTCTGTGGTGATCGTGATACCGGGCGTGCGATGGTCGCCCATCCCGGTCCCGCGATGGCTTCGGTGACCGGCAGCGTCCGGGCCGGGATGGAGATCGCCCGGGCGGCGGCGGACTCCCTCAAGCGGGTGCATCTGGAGCTCGGCGGCAAGGCGCCGGTGATCGTCTTCGACGACGTCGACCCGGCGGAGGTGGCGCCCGCCATCGCCGGTGCCGCGTACTTCAACGCGGGGCAGGACTGCACGGCGGCCACCCGGGTGCTGGCCGGGCCAGGCATAGCCGACGAACTGGCGAACGCGCTCGCCGAGGCCGCGCGCGTGACCGTCACCGGCCCGCCCCGCCAGCCGGGAGCGCCCCCCGGCACCAGCGCTGGCGCTCGCGCTGGCTCAGGCGCYGACGCCGACGCCGACTTCGGGCCCCTCAACAGTGCCGGCCAGCTCGAGCGGGTCAGCGGGTTCGTCGAGCGCAGGCCGGAGCACGCCCGCCTGCTCGCCGGCGGGACGACCGATGACCGGCCCGGGTACTTCTACCCGGCCACCGTCATCGCGGGGCTGCGCCAGGAGGACGAGCTGGTCCAGCAGGAGGTGTTCGGCCCCGTGGTGACAGTCCAGACGTTCTCGTCCGAGGACGAGGCTGTGACCTGGGCGAACGGCGTGGAGTACGGACTTGCGTCCAGCGTCTGGACAGCTGACCACTCGCGCGCGATGCGTGTCACCCGGCGGCTCGACTTCGGCTGCGTGTGGGTGAACACGCACATTCCGATCGTCGCGGAGATGCCGCATGGAGGGTTCAAGAAGAGTGGATATGGAAAGGATCTGTCCGTCTACGGGCTCGAGGACTACACCCGTATCAAGCACGTCATGCACAACTTCGCATTCCAGGGCGGGCGGCGGTGACGGTCGGTGGCCGGAAGTCGGGAAGAGCGGCGGGTGGTCACGCGGAGCCCAGGAGCCGGGAAGGATCTACGCAGCCGCTTCGTGACCGTGCACGGATATCGGCGCGCCTATCTGCGGGCGGGCCGGGGCCCGGCACTCCTGCTGATCCACGGTATCGGGGACAACTCGGGAACCTGGCGTGACCTGATCCCGGAGCTGGCACGGAGCCACACGGTGATAGCCCCGGACCTGCTCGGGCACGGCCTTTCGGACAAGCCTCGGGGTGACTACTCGGTCGCGGGCTATGCGTGCGGGATGCGGGACCTGCTCACCGTCCTGGGCATCGAGCGCGTGACCGTCGTCGGCCATTCGCTGGGCGGGGGAGTGGCGATGCAGTTCGCCTACCAGTTCCCGGCCCGCTGCGAACGGCTCGTCCTGGTCTCGGCCGGAGGTGTCGGGCCGGACCTGCACCCGCTCCTGCGGGCCGCGACGGTCCCGGGCTCGGGTCATGTGCTGTCGCTGTTGGCCAGTGCGCCGGTCCGTGGGGTCAGCCCGATGGTCGTGGGCGCGCTGCGGCTGCTGCACACCGATGTGGGCCGGGACGCGGACGATCTGATGCGGGTCTTCGCCTCGCTGCAGGTGTCGACGGCCCGGCAGGCGTTCCTGCGCACCCTGCGTTCCGCCGTGGACGGCAGGGGACAGGCGATCACCATGCTCGACCGGTGCTATCTCGCTGCGGGTATGCCCTCGCTGATCGTGTGGGGTGAGCACGACGGTGTCATCCCGGTGGAACACGCCAGGATCGCGCACGCGGCCATGCCGGGAAGCCACCTGGAGATCTTTCCAGACGCCGGACATTATCCGCACCACTCGGATCCGGTCCGATTTCAAGCTGTTCTGGAGGATTTTCTGGCCACCACCCGGCCGGCCAGTCACTCGGATCGCCAGTGGCGCGCGTTGCTGCGCTCCCACGGCTCGGGTGGCGAGCGCGGTGAGGGCGGTGAGGGCGAGCGCGGTGAGGGCGAGCGCGGTGAAGGTAGGCGCGGTGAGGGCGAGCGCGGTGAGGGCGAGCGCGCTGAAGACAGGCGTGGTGAGGGCGGGGGCCGTGGTGAGGGCGTCGGCCGCCGCGGTGCGGGCGGTCACCGCGGTGCGGGCCGGCCGCAGCCGTTGGCACCCCCGCCAGGGGTGCGACCGGCTCCCGCTGGCGGAGGTACCGCTGTCGGCGGCGGATGACCTTCGTAACCGCCGGGCGCCGTTCGCAGCGGGGTACGGTGCGATGGGCGCTCATGCCGCGGCGGCGGGATCTGGGCGCGAGATGCCTCGGCGAAGCAACGTGCCGGGTGTACTTGTCCTCATCTGTCTCAGGCGAGCCGTGGACATTACCGGACAACAACTCGCCCGACAAGTACCGGCCGGGCAAGTTAAGTGGACATGTCCAACCGACATCCCGCCACGCCGACCTCGGTCGAAGTAACGCGGCTGCTTCGGTGCCGACGGGTGGCTCCGTCCGGCGACCAGATGATGGTGTGGAGGTGGTGGGGGACACGGGGGTGTCCCCGTGACGGTTGCGCATTACTCTGGCGTGGCCGCTATCGCGAAGTTCATGGAGCGGGAAGGCGCGTTTCTGGCTTATCCTTGGCTGGTAACGCTAATGCCCGTCAAAACCTCGGAGGTCGACCGTTGGCACGCCGTGCGCGACTGAGCTGGCCGCAGGAACATCATCAGGCGAGTGAGGTGGTCGTCCGTCGGGTCGACCCCGGTCGGGGCTGGACCCTCGAACAGGCTCGTGACCTCGTCGAGCAGGGGTACTCCATCGAGAACGTCGCGGAACGGACAGGTTTTCCCGCGAAGATGCTCGACGTCGCCGTCAAAGACTGACTAGTCCTTCATCCCGGCGTTCGTGGAGTCGCGGGCCCGGTGCTGTGGGCATGCTTCCGGGTGTTCGGAGTCGTCGAGATCCTTCGAGTCGGGCAGGGGCCTGTGGTTCCGGTTGCCGACYGTGTCAACAAAGCGTCCGAGCGTGTCTGCTGTCGGCGCCTCATCGCGTACGTCTTGGCCACGATGTGTGGTCTTCCGCTCTGGCTGACTCTGAGAACTTCACTGAATTGGGGCGGTCAGGTCAATCGTCCTAGTAGTGGTACAGTCACATTCGGCCTGTGAGTCACCCCCAATCGGGTGACTCTTTGTTCTCGTGTGTGTCACTTATTGCGGGCGAGCGGTTCCGGATGATCGGATTCCCGTTAGGTATCCGTGCCCGGTGGCTGTCCGGAACCGGGCAGCCCTCAAGGACCGGCCGTCAGCCATCAGAGGTAAGTGGTCAGCCGTCCGAGGTAAGTGGTCGCCGTGGCCTCGGCGTGGCGGTCACCGCGACCAGCCGGTGCAGATGGTCCGAGTAGAGGCCGTCGAGACCGTAGCCGAGCAACCGCCGCAGCGTCGCCGTGGACTGTGCGTCCCACCCGAATGCAAGGATTCCGGCCGCGTGCAGGTCGGCCACGATGCCGGCCCGGGCCGGCGTCCACTCCCGCGTGCGCAGATTCAGGGTGTCCACGCCGGCGTCCCGCAGGACGCGGGCATACGCGGCGGCACCGCCGTTCGCGGCCACCTCCGCGGCCGAGGTGGAGTTCACCAACCTGACATCGCCGTCGAGCCGCCGCCACGCCCGTAGGTCGGACAGCGGGCCACACAGCCACAGCCGCCGCAGGGCGGCCTGGCCGCCCTCGGCCCGGACGACGGCGAGAACCGCTTCGGCGGCTGCCGTCGTGGACATCCCCGCGGGGCGGCCCTTCAGGTCCAGGCTGAGCTCGAAGGGCCGGCCGGCGTCCTGGTAGAGCTCGGCGAGGGTGGGCATCCACCTCGGCAGGTCGGCCCGGCGCAGCTCCGCCACCCGCCGCCGCCACGGGAGCCAGGCCGGGCCCAGGGTCGCATCGTGCCGCAGCACCGGGACRCCGTCGGCGGTCAGCCAGACGTCCGACTCCAGGCCGTTCGCACCCGCCGCCAGCGCGCGCCGGAAAGCCGGCAGGGCGTTCTCCCGCTGGCAGAGAGCCGGCGCGCCGCGGTGCGCGAAGCCGATCACCATGATGGTGCCGGCCGCGCGCCGACCACCCGGAGCCGCACCGGGCGGGCCGAGGTCCGGGCAGGTCGCGTCAGGTGCGTCGGGCGCGTCACCGGCGGCTCAGCTGGTGAAGTGCTTCAGGGCGAGGTCGTGCAGGTGGCCGTTCGTGGTGAGGATCGTGCCGTGGGACGGCCCGCGCTGCCCGCGCAGGTCGGTGAAGCGCCCGCCGGCCTCCTCGACGATGATCTGGAGGGCGGCGAGGTCCCACAGCGAGACCTCGGGCTCGCAGGCGAGGTCGACGGCGCCCTCGGCGACCATCATGTGCGACCAGAAGTCGCCGTAGGCCCGGCTGCGCCAGACCTGCTCGGCGAGGCTGAGGAACTCCGGCAGCCGGTCGGCCGTCCGCCAGCCCTCGATCGAGGCGAACGAGAGGAACGCGTCGGACAACCGGGCGACGGACGAGACCCGCAGGGCGCGGGTGTCACCGGTGGCGTTCCGGGTGAAGGCGCCCATGCCCTGGGCGGCCCACCAGCGCCGGCTCATCGCCGGTGCGCTCGCGACACCGACGACCATCTCGCCGTCGACCTCGAGACCGAGCAGGGTTCCCCACACGGGCACCCCGCGGACGAAGTTCTTGGTGCCGTCGACGGGGTCGAGAATCCAGCGCCGGCGCGTGTTCTCACCGACGAGGCCCTCCTCCTCGCCGAGCACGCCGTCGCCGGGCCGCGCGACGGCGAGGCGCTCACGGATCATGGACTCGACGGCGGTGTCCGCGTCGGAGACCGGGGTGTTGTCGGGCTTCGACTCGACGTGGAGGTCCACCGCCTGGAAACGGGAGAGGGTGATCCGGTCGGCGGCGTCGGCGAGGCTCAGTGCGAGCGCGAGGTCGTCGGCCAGCCAGCCGGTGGGGTCGACCGCCCCGGCCGGGTTGGCGCTGACGGGGCTCGGGTTTGACGGAGTCACGAGGGAAGACTACGAGTTTCGACGTCGCGGGATCAGCCCTGCGCCCACCGGGCGTGCGGCCTCGATCCGGCCGTCTCGGGCCGCGGGCACTTCGTCAGGGGCCGCTGGCCCGCTGTTATCTGGTGTCGCCGTGCGGGTCGGCGGCTCCGCCGGGTCGGCAGGTGTCCGCCCGTAGAGGGCCTGGGACCACACCAGCGTGAGCGTTCTCACTACGACGGCGGGATCCGCCCGCGGATGGCGGCCGAGCGTTTCGCGCAGATATGTATCGGTCATCGCCATCAGTGCCCGTGGGCTCTGCGGGTGCTGGTCGCCGGGAACCGCGCCGCGGGTGCGTTCCCGGTCGACCCGCTCGGCCACGGCGGCGGCGAATCCGTCCACCGTCGCCTGCTGGTAGCGGGCCGCGAGGTCGGGGTCCGCCGCGGCGGCGTCCGCGATGGCGCTGAGGATGAGCCCGTGCCGCTGGTAGACGTCGACCAGCGTCTGCGCGGAACGCCGGCAGTCCTCGGCCGGGTCGCCGTTGCCGTCGAACCAGGCGGACGACGTCGCCGAGAGCTCGCCCTCTATCTCGTGGAGCAGCCGGCGCAGCAGATCGGGAAGGTCGCGGAAGTAGGCATAGAACGCCGACCGCCCCAGCCCCGTCCGTGCCATCAGCGCGGCCACGGTGATCGGCACGTTGGTCTCGGCGGATCCGATCATCTCCGTCGCCGCCCGCAGGATCTCGCGTTCGGCCTCCACCGGCTGCCGGCGCCGGCGGCGGGCTACGCGGGCGAACTCGCTCGCGCGCGGCACCGTCCCTTGATCAATCACAGCCCGAGACTAGGTGCCCCGTTAGCATGATCACCCGATCGGGATCAGGGTTTGTTGATCACATGGTTGAAGCTAGCCCTGCGCGACCGCGCGCAGTTCTGGGACGCCAGTGGTTGTGCGGCACCGTTGCCTCGGTTGTCCGGGCCGGCCGCCCTGGGACCGGTGCCGGCGCGGGCGTCGGCACCAGCACCAGTGCCGATGCCCGGGGTCGGCACCGGGCACTGGGCATCGGACATTGGGCATCGGACATTGGGCATCGGACATTGGGCACCGGACATCGGCACTCGGTGCCGGGCACGTGCCCCCGGGTCAGCCGGGCGTGACGCGGGTGGCGAGCAGCCGCCGCAGGCTGGCCACCCGTACGGGGTCGACCCGACCGGCCTGGACGGCCGCGTCGAGCCCGCAGTCCGGAGCGGTCAGGTGGTCGCACCCGGGCTCACAGTCGACCGTCGCGGCGGCCAGATCGTCGAAGGCCAGCAGGACCCGTTCGGGCTGGACGGCACCCAGCCCGAACGAGCGGATCCCGGGAGTGTCGACCACCGTCCCCCCGGTGGGCAGGGCGAGCGCCACCGCGGCCGAGGAGGTGTGGCGGCCGCGGCCGGTGACCGCGTTGACCACGCCGATGGCCCGGTCGGCGTTCGGGACGAGTCGGTTCACCAGTGTCGACTTCCCGACCCCGCTGTGGCCGAAGAAGACGCTGGTGGCCTCGTGCAGGAGGGCGAGCAGCGGGTCCAGGTCACCGCCCGGACGGGTGGTGACCACCGGTAGCCCGAGCGGCTCATAGGACTCCCGCACCGGGCCGGGATCCGCGAGGTCCGTCTTGGTCAGGCACAGCACCGGTGTCAACCCGCCGTCGTACGCGGCCACCAGGCACCGGTCGATCAGACCGGTGCGGGGCGGCGGGTCGGTCAGGGCACAGACGATGACGAGCAGATCCGCGTTCGCGACGATGGGCCGCTCGACGGGGTCGGCGTCGTCCGCGGTCCGGCGCAGCAGGCTGCTTCGTTCCTCGCGGCGCACGATGCGGGCCAGGGAACCGGGCCGCCCCGACAGGTCACCGACGAGCTCGACCTGGTCGCCGACGACGACGGAGGTCCGGCGCATCGACCCGCCGCGCACGGCGGCGACCAGCTCGGCGCCCGCCCCGTCGGCCTCGCCTGCACCAGCCCGCCCGCCCGGCCGGCCGGCCTTGCCACGTGACGCCCCGGTCGCTCCTGACGCGCCCGTGCCGCCCGGGCGGCAGGTGTAGCGCCCACGGTCGACCGCGACCACGACGGCCCGGGTCGCGTCGGCGTGCTCGGGCCGGATCCGGGTCCGCGGCCGGGAGCCCCGGCCGGGTCGGGTGCGGACGTCGTCCTCGTCCAGTTCGCGTGCCACGGTGTCAGCCGGCCAGCATCGAGGTCCACATCCGGGCGAAATCGGGGACTGTCTTGCCGGTCGTGGCGATGTCGTCGATGGTGACCCCGGGCACCGCGAGGCCGACGACGGCGAAGGTCATCGCCAGCCGGTGGTCGGCGTGCGGGTCGAGGCGCGCACCGTGCAGCGGCACCGGATCGATCCGCAGGCCGTCGTCGGTGACGGCGATCCGTGCGCCGAGCTTGCCCAGCTCGCTGGCCAGCGCGGCGAGCCGGTCCGTCTCCTGCAGGCGCAGGTGGGCGATGCCACGTAGCCGGGACGGGGAATCCGCAAGCACCGCGAGGCCTGTCAGCACCGGCGCGGCCTCCCCGAAGTCGGAGAGGTCGGCGTCGATGCCGGTGATCCGCCCGCCGCCGGTGACCCGCAGCCCTTCCGGGCGCAGCTCCGCCTCGGCGCCCATGGCCACCAGCAGCTCGGGCAACAGACGCCCGGGCTGCTCGGTGTGGGCGGGCCAGCCTGGGATCGTGACCTGGCCGCCGGTGGCGACCGCGGCGGCGAGGAAGGCAGTCGCGCTGTTCAGATCGGGCTCGATGACCCGGTCCAGCGGCGCGGGGCCGCCGGGCTCCACCCGCCAACGCCTGATGGACGCCGCGTCGGCGGTACCCGCCGGCCGGTCGTCCGGCCCGGGGACGTCGACGTGCACCGTCACCCCGGCCGCGCGCAGGTCGGCGACCGTCATGTCCAGGTAGGGGCCCGACGGCAGCCGGTGCCCCGCGTGCGTCACGGTCGCGCCGCGCTCGAACCGGGACGCCGCGAGCAGCAGCCCGGACACCAGCTGGCTTGACGTCGACGCGTCCACCGTCACCGCGCCACCGGCGATGCCGCCGCCGCCCCGCACCGTGAACGGCATCCGATCACCGTCGATCCGCGCGCCGAGCTCTCGCAGCGCGGCCAGCAGCGGGGTCAGCGGGCGCTCCCGCATGCGCGGGTCGCCGTCGAAGTGGACGTCGCCCTTGGCCAGGGTGGCCAGTGCCGGCGTGAAGCGCGCGACGGTGCCGGCGTTGCCGCAGTCGATCGAGGCCAGCCCACCGTGGATCGCCCCGACGGGGCCGGTGACGACGAGGTCGGCGCCGCCCGGACCGGGGTCGGTGGCGGGCGCGTCCGTCACCTGCGCGCCCAGGTTGCGCAGTGCGGCCGCCATCAGCAGCGTGTCCCGCGAGCGGAGCGGACCACGCAGCCGGGAGACCCCGTCCGCGAGGGCGGCCAGGACCAGCGCGCGGTTGGTGCCGGATTTGGAGCCGGGTACCGCGACGGTTGCGCTGACCGGCCCGGTCGCTACCGGCGCCGGCCACGGGTCGTGTTGCTCGCGCTGCTCGCGGGTGGTGGTGGTCACGGTGCCAGCATGCCGGATTCCGGCCGTCAGTCAGGCCGGCGGGCCGAGGCGATCAGATGAATGCCGATCGACTCGCCCTCGCGCTCGGCGGCCAGCTCGACCTCGGTACGGACCAGGGTGGGGAAGCAGGAGACGTCCTCGGCGACGGCCCGGCGGACCGCCTCGGCCGAGAGCACGGTGCGCGGGCGGATCCAGTCGACCTCCAGCCCGGCGCTGGTCAGCAGGGCACGCAGCTCCTCGGGCCAGAAGCAGCGGGTGATGCTGCCGTCCTCGGCCGGAACCAGGACGACATCCGCGCGGGGCACGTCCGAAAGCTCCGCCCACCGGTGCTGCTCGGCGAGCCGGGCAAGGCCCAGCAGCAGCGAGTCGACACAGAGCAGCAGACGGCCACCTGGCCGCAGCATCTGGTAGATCTCCTCGAGGGTCGTCTCCGTCGCCAGGCAGAACGACAGGGCGCGTGCCTCGGCGAGGACGGCGTCGAAGGACCCGGGCCGGAACCAGTCGAGCGAGCGCGCGTCACCGACGACCCGCTGCAGCCGGCCGGGGCCGGAGCCGGGCGCCGGGTCGCTCGCACCCGGTGCGTCGTCAATGGTCAGGCTGCTGACCACCCGCACCACCTCGTGACCCGCGGCGGCCATCTGGCGTGCGAACCTGGCACGCGGTCCGGAGACGTCGAGGACGCGGACCGGCCCGGTGGGCARCCATTCCCGCAGCTGGGCCGAGGCGACTTCCTCGTAGAAGGCCCAGTAGGGGTCGTCACTGTTGGCCGGGGCCTCACAGACCAGCGTGTTCGTGTTCGCCCGGGACGAGTGAGCGTCGGCGTCGGCGCCAGACAGCATGGACCGTTCCTACCCTTCGAGGGGCAATGATGCGAGGCATGTCACACACGCAAGGTGAAATTCTGACAGATGTTCGGGCCGACCACGCAGTGTCCTTCCATACCGGCTCGGGCAACAGGGAGACCCGCGTGCCGTTCGTGCACGTTCCGGTTCCCCTGTTCGCCGTTTCCCCGCTCGCCGCGAAGGCCCGCCCGGCGCGGGCCACGACCGGCAGGCCAGTGACCGGCGGGCCGGTGGCCGGCAGGCCGGTGACTGACGCCAGCCCGGCGGAGCGCTCGCGGTGATCGGGGAACTCATCTCTGTCGACGGTGGACGCCTGCGGGTAGTTCCCGCTCCGCTGGACGGGGATCCGGTGTCTGCCCAGGCCGGCGCCACGTTCGCGGGTGTCGCCGCACCCCCCGGAGCGACCGTGGTGCTGCTGCACGGCGCTGGCAGCGGCACCGACACGCCGGTGCTGACCGCGCTCGCCGGCCGCCTCGCGGCGGCCGGAACACGGGTAGCCACGCTGGAGATGCCCTACCGGGTGGCCGGTCGCCGCGCGCCGGACCGCCCGAGCCGGCTGGACGGGGTCCTCACGGCCGCGGTGGCAGCCCTGGGCTCCCCGGCGTTCCTCGGGCTCGCCGGCGCGTCGATGGGGTCCCGGGTGGCGGTCCGCTGTGCCCGCACGGTCGGGGCCCGCGCGGTGCTGGCGCTGGGCTTCCCGCTGCAGCCGCCGGGTGGGCGGCCCTCGCGCGAGCCGGAGCTGGCCGACGCCGGTGTGCCGGTGCTGGTGATCCAGGGTGAACGTGACGCCTTCGGAACCCCGGCGGCCGACCCGTCCCGACAGGTCGAGGTGCGGATCGTGGCTGGCGCCGACCACTCGTTCCGGGTTCGGGTCCGTGACGCGAGGACGGTGGGCGAGGTGGCCGACGAGGCCGCGGATCTCGGTTCGTCCTGGCTGCTCGGGCAGCTGGCCGGCGCTGCCGGCGTCGAGGCCACTGCTGCCGGCGGTGGCTCTGGTGGCGTTGGCGGTGCCGGCGGTGGCACCGATGCCGAGGTCTGAGACGGCCCCGGAAGGGCCGAAGGCCGTGGCGGCCCGCAGGAGAGCGTGGCGCGCCCCGGATGTGTGCTCACGTCCACCTCTGGTACCCAGGTTCGCGTCGCTGGAACCGGGAATTGGGACCGGYGTTCGCTGGTTTGCCGGAGTGGAAGGGCAAGAGGCAGGCACCGGGCGAGGGGCACCGAGGTGGTGCGTCTCCCACGGTGGCCGCGTCGTGGAGGTTCGATGAGGTCCCACCACATTGTTTCGGCTGCGCCGCCGACGGAATGTCGTGCGACGCGCCCGGGGCACGGAGGTAACGCCGCGGCGCCGCCACGCGCATGGTCCGTGGCAGGGGTATCGTCCGGCGCGGAGAGTTGGGCGGTCCGGGCAGTCGTCGGTGGGCCGGTGACTGGTCCCGGGCACGGTGAAGGAGTGATCCTGGTCGACGAGACCGGCGACGAGACAGCCGAGGCACGCGGCGCACGCTTTGAGCGGGATGCGCTGCCGTTCCTCGACCAGCTTTACGCGGCCGCGTTGCGGATGACGCGCAACCCCGCGGACGCGGAGGATCTCGTCCAGGAGACCTTCGTCAAGGCGTTCGCGGCGTTTCACCAGTTCCAGGAGGGCACCAACCTCAAGGCCTGGCTGTACCGCATCCTGACGAACACCTTCATCAACACCTACCGGAAGCGCCAGCGCCAGCCGTTGCAGAGTCCGACCGAGCAGGTCGAGGACTGGCAGCTCGCCGAGGCCGAGTCACACACGTCGACCGGCCTCAAAAGCGCCGAGGCGGAGGCGCTGGAGCATCTGCCTGACAGCGACATCACCGAGGCGCTGCAGGCCCTGCCCGAGGATTTCCGGATGGCGGTCTACCTGGCCGATGTCGAAGGGTTCTCCTACAAGGAGATCGCTGAGATCATGGGCACGCCGATCGGAACGGTCATGTCCCGGTTGCACCGTGGGCGGCGTGGTCTGCGGAAGTCGCTGGAGCAGTACGCGCAGGAGCGCGGGCTTGTTCCGGCCGGGTCCGCCGAGAACGAGGGCGGTGGGTCGTGAGCTGTGGAGCAAGCCACAACATTGACTGCCGGAAGGTGCTCGACGCCGTTTTTCTCTACCTGGACGGCGAGTGCAACGGTTCACAGCAGAATCTCATCCGGTCGCATCTCGACGAGTGTTCACCGTGCCTGCGGGAGTTCGGCGTGGAACACGAGGTGAAAATGCTTGTCGCCCGCAAGTGCGGCGGTGAGCGGGCGCCGGATTCGCTGCGGTTGAGCGTGCTCGCGCGCCTGCGGGCGGCCCGCTCCGATACCGACGCGGCCGCCGAGTTCCAGCCGGAGTAGGGGGCAGCCGCCGGCGGGTCTGGAGCGGGGTGCCTGCGGCGGCTGCGTGTGCGGCGCCGTCCCGGTGCGCCCGGGACTCTCCGACACTCCCGGGCGGCCCGGCGTGGAGCGGGGCAAGCAGGTGCCTGGCCGGGCCAGCCGGCCGGCAGGCCGCCGGTGGGCGTGAGCGCGGAAGCGGTGCTTTTCAGGTGCGGCGCTTATCGGGCTCACAGCTGCTGCGGTTAGGCTTCTGTGTGTGCGTATCCTCGTGACCGGCGCAGCCGGTTTCATCGGTTCCACGGTCGTTGACCGGATGCTTGCTGATGGTCATTCGGTCGTCGGGCTTGACGACCTGTCGTCCGGGCGAATGGAGAATCTCGCGCAGGCGGGGTCGGATGCCCGTTTCTCCTTCGAGAAGGGCGATATCACGGCCACCGGCCTCACCGACTTCGTCGCGCGGGTGCGGCCGGATGTCGTGGCTCATCTCGCCGCGCAGATCGACGTCCGGGTGAGTGTGGCCGATCCGCTGCGCGACGCACGCCTCAATGTGCTGGGCACGATCAACGTGCTGGAGGCGGCGCGACTGGCGGGTGCGTCGAAGGTGATCCACACGTCGTCGGGCGGGTCGATCTACGGCACCCCGGCCGTGCTGCCGGTCAGCGAGGCCGTCGCGCCGTCCCCGGAGTCGCCGTACGCGGCCGGCAAGGCCGCGGGCGAGCTCTACCTCAACGTCTACCGCGCGACCTACGGCCTGGCCAGCACCGCGCTGGCGCTGGGCAACGTCTTCGGCCCGCGGCAGGATCCGCACGGCGAGGCCGGTGTGGTCGCGATCTTCGGCACCGCGCTGCTGGAGGGCCGCCCGACCAAGATCTTCGGTGACGGCACGACCAGCCGGGACTACGTCTACGTCGCGGACGTCGCGGACGCCTTCGCCCGATGCGTGCCGGCCGAGGCCGCCAACGGCCTGCGGCTCAACATCGGGACGGCGGTCGAGACCACGGTGCGGGACCTGCACAGCCGTGTCGCGCGCCTGGTGGGTGTGCCGGACGATCCGCAGTTCGCCGCGCCGCGGCCCGGGGAGCTCCAGCACATCGCGCTGGACGTCGCCCTCGCCCAGCAGGCGATCGGCTGGCGCCCGCAGGTCAGCCTGGATGCCGGGCTCGGGCACACCATCGACTGGATCCGGGGCCGGCTCAGCAGCACGGCCGCGACCGCCAGCGCCTAGCCCCGGCCGCCGCGCCTGGCGCGCCTAGCCCGGTTGGCGAGTCGCAGGAGTGAACGATTCTGGTCGTTGCAACGACCAGAATCCTTACTTCTTGCGGGTCGCCAGGCGCCTCCGCGCCTCTTCTGCCCCTTTTGCGGTGAATCGCTTGTGCGGCGTGGCGGTGCGGGCGGGATCAGGGACCCAGCCGCCCGGGAGCAGGCCCCCAGGGTCCGGGTGGCCCGGTGGGAGACGCATCAGCGCCCGCCGCCGGCCCACCCGGACCACCTGTCAGGTGTTCGGGCGCTTGCCGTGGTTGGCCTTGTGCTTGGCCCTGGCGCGCCGCTTGCGCTTCTTCTTCGCCATGACGCCCTCCTCTCATTCCTTCGGCCACATACTGCCAGCCCGTCGGCGCACGTCGTCGTGACGGTTCGGTCGACGATCAGGGGGTGTCGACCGGGTGACGGGGGCCGCTCCCGGTGACGCGGTCCGCGGCCGTGTCGGTCCCGGCGGCCTGGGCCTCGGCCTCTGCGGCCTCGATGGCCGCGCCGTCCCCCGCGGCTCCGGTCGCGCCGGCGCCGGCGCCGGCGGCCTGGGCCGCGGGCGCGTCCGCCACGGTCACGTCGTCGGCCCAGCCGTCCTCGGTGAGGTCGTCGCTCTCGGTGAAGTCGTCGCCCTCGGGGAAGGCGAAATCGTCGCCCTCGGGGAAGTCGTCATCCCCGGCGAGGTCGCCGACCGGCTCGGTGTGGACGGCGACCGCCGCCGCGAGGCGGCCGCCGTCCTGCACGGGTTCGTCCGCCACAGTGCCCCGGCCGGGCTCTGCCGCCGTGGCGGCCCCGCCGGCCCGCGTACCGCGCTCCGCGGAGTCCGCGTTCGCCGTTCTGCGTGGCCGGTCGAGGCCGGCGACCATCCGCGCCTGCAGGGTCCGGCGTGCCCGCGCCGGGCCGACGCCGCCGAACAGGCCCAGCCCCGCGGCCATCAGGACGTCCCCGAAGCTCACCACCGCCGCGGACCCGGGCATGGGCAGCGGCAGGATGTCGCTGAGGAGGCGCAGCGAGGTCTGCGAGTCCGCCACGGTGTGGAAATGCGAGGCCGTGATCTCCTCGATGGGCACCCCCGCCCGGTCCGCGGCCCAGGCCGAGACCGGCATGTCCCCGCCGTTGGCGTTGATCACGGCAGCGTTGAGGATGACGCCGGCACAGAGCAGCCCCAGCCCGGGTAGCCGGCGGTTCGTCAGGGTGAAGACCACCAGACAGGCCGACGCGAGGATCCATGCGGGGCCGTGCAGTGGGCCGATGAGCCGGCCAACCGCCAGGACGGCCACCGCTGCGACGAACAGCGGGGGCCGGGCGACGTACACGCGGCTGAGGGCGTCCAGGGTTCCGCCCCTCGCGAGACCCACGGCCAACCCGCACAGAAGGGTCAGTAGGAGGAGTACGAGCACATCCGTAAGTGTGGCCGGTGGTGGCCCGGGCGCACACCACCGGCCGCCGGTGTGACCTGTCCGCGGGGACACGGCGCGTCCCACACGCCGCTGAGCGGCGCTCGCGTCGGGACACCCGATCGGGCCCGCGGGTGCCCCCGGGGCGCGCCATGGCCCACTCGTGGCGCGCTGACGGAAGCGCACCGGGTCACCACTACGCTGATACCAGCAGCGCCGCAGCGTGGTCGAGGCGAGGGAAGGGAAGCCTGATGGCTGAGGAAGTCCGTGCCGAGATGGTTGCCAACGTCTGGAAGGTCGTCGTCGGTGTCGGTGACTCCGTCGCGGCCGGTGACGCGCTGGTCATTCTCGACTCCATGAAGATGGAGATCCCGGTGATCAGCGAGGAGGGTGGCACGGTCGCGAGCATCGCCGTCAACGAGGGTGATGTCGTGCAGGACGGGGACCTGATCGCCGTCGTGGAGTCCTGACCCGCGAGTCCTGACTCGCCACCAGGTGTGGCGCGGCGTCCGGGGAGGGCACGGGCGGGTGGCTCTGCCCTACGCTGGTGCCCTATGGACGCCTCGTTCTGTGACCGCTGTGGCCAGCTTGCGAGCATCGGGAGCCACGAGGCCTGCGCGCGGGCCCGGGTGCTCGAACCGCCGCGGTACTGCCAGTCCTGCCGGCGCCGCCTGGTCGTCCAGGTGACCCCGCTGGGGTGGAGCGCCCGGTGCGCTGAGCACGGGACGTCCGTGTCGAACTGACGGGCGGGCTGCCCGGGCCGGCGGCGCAACGCCGGCGGCGTCACGCCGCGCGGCGGGCGGCCCGGCCCGGGCCCGTGTCTTCGGGGTGCTACAGGGTGGCCTGCAACGACTTGATCGGCATGCGCAGGTCGGCGAGCATCTCCAGGTCGCTGCCGGGGTCCTTGCCCAGTGTGGTCAGGTAGTTCCCGACGATCACCGCGTTGATGCCGCCGAGCATGCCGCGCACGTCGAGATCGCCCAGGGTGATCTCCCGTCCCCCCGCGTAGCGCAGGATCGTGCGCGGCAGCGCGAGCCGGAAGGCGGCGATGGTGCGCAGCGCGTCACGGGCGTCGACCGGCGGCAGGTCCCCGAAGGGAGTGCCCGGCCGCGGGTTCAGGAAGTTCAGCGGCACCTCGTCGGGCTCCAGCATCGCCAGCTGGGCGGCGAGCTCGGCGCGCTGCTCCAGTGACTCGCCCACCCCGATGATCGCCCCGCAGCACAGCTCCATGCCGGCGGCGCGGACGAGCTCACACGTCTCCCACCGCTCCTCCCAGCTGTGGGTCGTCACGACCTGGGGGAAGTACGAGCGCGCCGTTTCCAGGTTGTGGTTGTAGCGGTGCACGCCGAGCTCGGCGAGCTCGTCCACCTGCTCCTGGGTGAGCATGCCGAGCGAGCAGGCCACCTGGATGTCGACGGCTTCGCGGATCGCGGCCACACCTTCGCGGATCTGCGCCATCAGCCGCTCGTCGGGCCCGCGGACGGCGGCGACGATGCAGAACTCGGTGGCACCGGTCGCGGCTGTGGCCTTGGCGGCGTCGACGAGCGAGGGGATGTCCAGCCAGGCCGACCGCACCGGCGAGTCGAAGCGCCCGGACTGCGAGCAGAAATGGCAGTCCTCGGGGCAGCCGCCGGTCTTGAGGCTGATGATGCCCTCGACCTCGACCTCGGGGCCGCACCAGCGCAGCCGGACCTCGTGGGCCAGCGCGAGCAGGTCGTTGAGGGATTCGTCCGGCAGCCGGAGGACCGCCAGCACGTCCTGCTCGTCGAGCCCTCGGCCGGCCTCGAGGACCTGTTCGCGTGCGCGGGCGAGCAGGTCGTCGTCGGGAGCATCGACGGCCGGGGACGTTTCCACTGGCGTGGTCACAGGTGCGGTCACAGGGATCCCCATCGCAAAGTCGGGTGTGGCTGCCGGTGGGCGTGGAGGCGGAGGCTTCGGCATGGGCCGTGGTGTCCGTGCCGCCACCATTGTTCAGTCATCCGTGCTGATCGTGCCGGTGTTGTGACGAGTGTCTGTCGGTGCCGTCATGCGGTGTCGGCGCGCGGCCGTCATGCGGCGCCGGCGCGCGGCCGTCATGTGGCGCCGGCGTGGCCGTCAGATGGTGCTGGCGTGCGGCCGTCATGTGGTGCCGTCATGCGGCGTGCCGGGCCCGGAACGCGGCGGCGTCGAAAGCGCCGCCGAGTGCTGGTTCGAGCGAGGCCCGCGCCACGCCCAGGAACCGCTGCGGGTCGAGCAGGCCCGCGCCGGCCGGGACGGCGCCGGCGAGCGGGCGCGCCGCCAGCAGCTCCAGGTCGGTGATGTTGCTGCAGGCGGCCAGGTCGGGCCTCGCCGGCCAGGAGCCGATCACGACACCGGCCAGGTCGAGGCCGCGGTGCGCCATGGCCTCCAGGGTGAGCGCGGTCGCGTTGAGGCTGCCCAGCCCGGCGGTGGTCACCACGAGCACGGGCGCCTTCAGCATGCGGGCGAGGTCGGCGACGGTGGCGCCGGCCTCGTCGTAGCGGACCAGCAGGCCGCCGGCGCCCTCGACGAGAACGAGGCGGCGGTCGGCCCGCAACGTGTGGACGGTGTCGGCCACCGTGGCGAGGTCGAGGGTGGGCCGGCCGGCCCGGCGCGCGGCGCTGACCGGCGCCAGCGGGTCGCCGTAGCGCACGAGCTCGTGGACGTCCCCGACCCCGGAGAGGTCCCGGACCAGATCCACATCGCCGAGCTCGTCGGCGCGGACGCCGGTCTGCGCCGGTTTGACGACGGCCACCGTGGTTCCGCGGTCCGCGGCGAGTGCCGCCAGCGCGGCCGTCACCACGGTCTTGCCCACCTCGGTCCCGGTTCCTGTGACGATTATCACGCTCATCGTGCGGGGAAGCGTGCGATCGATCCGGTGATCACCCCGACCGCCCGGGCCACGTCGGCGTCGGTGAGATCGGCCCGGGCGGCGACCCGCAGCCGGCTCGTGCCGGCGGGGACCGTCGGCGGGCGGAAGCACCCGACGGCGACGCCGGCCTCGCGGCAGGCCGCGGCGACGCCGACCGCCCGTTCGGGGTCGCCGAGCACCACGGAGACCACAGCTCCGGCCGGTTCCGGAGCCCCCGTCGCCGCCGCGATCTCGTGGGCGCGCCGCCGGACCTGCTCCGGAAGCTGCGGCCGCTCGGTGAGCAGCCGCAGCGCGGCGAGTGCCGAGCCCGCGCAGGCCGGTGCCAGGCCGGTGTCGAAGATGAAGGTCCGGGCGGTGTCGATGAGGTGGTCGCGCAGCGCGGCCGGGCCGAGGACGGCGCCACCCTGGCTGCCCAACGACTTGGAGAGGGTGACGGTGGCGATCACGTCGGGCTGGCCGGCGAGCCCGGCGGCGGCCAGGGCGCCCCGGCCGCCGTCGCCCACCACGCCGAGCCCGTGCGCCTCGTCGACGAGCAGCACGGCGCCGTGCCGTCTGACAACTCCGTGCAGGGCGGCCAGCGGTGCCAGGTCGCCGTCGGCGGAGAAGACCGAGTCGCTGAGGACGAACGCGCGCCGCCAGGTGCCGGTCGCGAGCGCCTTGTCGACCGCCTCCACGTCCGCGTGCGGGGTGACCACGACGTCGGCGCGGGACAGCCGGCAGGCGTCCACCAGCGAGGCATGGTTGTGCTCGTCCGAGACCACCAGGTCGCCGGGGCCGGTCAGCGCGGTGATCATCGCGAGGTTGGCGGCGTACCCGGAGGAGAAGACCAGCGCCGAGGCGAAGCCGAGATGCTCGGCCAGCGCGGCCTCGAGATCGCCGTGCAGCGTCGTGGTGCCGCTCACCAGGCGGCTGCCGGTGGACCCGGCGCCGAACGCGCGCAACGCCGCGATCCCACCCTCGATCACGGCGGGATGGCGGGCGAGCCCGAGGTAGTCGTTGCCGGCCAGGTCGAGCAGGAGGTCGCCGTCCGTCCAGGGCTGCAGGGAGCCCTGGGCCGGCAGCCCCGCGTTCCCCGGCGTGTCGCCTGGCGTGTCGCCCGGCCGCGGGCGCGGTGCCCGGGGGCGCAGGACCCGGTGCAGCCCGGCCTCGGATCGCTGCCGTGCCGCCGCCGCCAACCAGCCGAGTGGATCGGCGTCGGGGGGTCCGTCGGGCTGGTTGCCTGGTGACGTGGTGCTGGTGCGTTCGGGCATCACGTCGGCGAGCGTACGCATTCCGACCCGGCCGCCCGGCACGCCACCGCGGGCGTCTGGCAGTCTGCGTCCCGTGGGAACCCTGGCCGACGCCCTGCGAGCGGGCACCGATCTCAGCGACGACGACATCGACCACCTCCACGCGCTCGTCGCGGACTGGGCGCTGCTGGCCGACCTGTCCTTCGCGGACCTGCTACTGCTCGTGCCCGCCCGGTCCGGTTCGGTACGCGCGGGTCACGCCGGTGGCATGGAGTTCCAGGTCGTGGCCCAGGTGCGTCCGACGACCGGGCCGACGGCGTACCACAACGACGAGGTGGGCAGCGTCGTCATCAACCGCTGGGTGGTGCAGAACGCCTGGCGTGAGCACCGCATCGCCCGGGAGGGCGAGCCCGAGTGGGACGGTGGCGTCCCGGTTCGCACCGAGGCGATTCCGGTCCGGCACGGCAACCGGGTGATCGCGGTCCTGGCGCGTGACACCAACCTCGCGACGACGCGTACGCCGAGCGCGCTGGAGTCCGCGTACCTGCAGGCGGCGAACAACCTGGCACTGATGATCGCCGAGGGGGCGTTCCCGTTCCTGGGCGGCTCCGCGGAGCTGCCCGAGCCGCCGCGGGTCGGCGACGGGATGATGCGCCTGGACGGCGCCGGCAAGGTCATCTTCGCCAGCCCGAACGCGTTGTCGGCCTACCGGCGCCTCGGCTACACCGGGAACGTCACCGGGGAGGACCTGCGCACCGTGCACCGGGCGCTGAACCTGCCGGCGACCACACCCGCGGTGTGGCACGCGATCAGCCGGCGCCGGCCGGTCGAGGTCGAGCTGGAGGTGGGCAGCACGGTGGTGCTGCTCCGGGCGATCCCGCTGTACCCGGGCGCGATCCGGGAGGTTCTGGTCCTCGTCCGGGACGTCTCGGAGCTGCGGCGCCGCGAGGCCCAGCTGCTGAGCAAGGACGCGACGATCCGCGAGATCCATCATCGGGTCAAGAACAACCTGCAGACGGTGGCCGCGCTGCTGCGCCTGCAGATGCGGCGCACCAAGGCGGACGAGGCCAGGGACGCGCTGCGGGAGTCCGTGCGCCGGGTCACCTCGATCGCCGTCGTGCACGAGACGCTCTCCCAGACCCTCGGCGAGTCGGTGCCCTTCGACGAGATCGCGGACCAGATCACCTCGGTGACGGTGGATCTCGCCTCGACCGGGACACGTGCGACGACGCGGCGGACCGGGTCGTTCGGACGGCTGCCCGGTGAACTCGCCACGCCGTTGGCACTTGTGCTTTCGGAGCTTCTGCAGAATGCTGTCGAACATGCGTTCGACGGATCCTCGGGGGCGATCGAGCTCCGGGTGCGGCGTGAGGGTGACCGCCTCGACATCGTCATCGCCGACGACGGCGCGGGCCTGCCGGATGACTTCCAGCTCGAGCACTCGCCCCGGCTCGGGCTGCAGATCGTGCGGCAGCTGGTGCTCGGCGAGATGCGGGGGACCATCCGGCTGCAGGCCGGTCCGGAGCGGGGGACCGAGGCGCTGCTTTCGATTCCACTTTCCTGAAGTCGTGTGTTTGGGGCTTGCGTGGCAGGGTAGACCCCACTGCGTGACCTCCGTCCACGGCCGACGTGTGCTGGTCGAGTCGTCTCCGTCGGCGGGGTCGCCGGGTGGGAATGTGGCCCAGAAAGATTTTTCGGCCGCTCCGTCCGTGTCCGTGCAGGCGACTGCGGCGGACCAGCGGACAGAGCGGCCGATGGTGTTACTCTTCGCGGCTCCCGCGCCGAGCGCGCGCGGGGACCACGCCCCGGTAGCGGACGCGGGCGACCTCTCCCACCGGGGGCGAGATCCAGCTCATCCGTGTACGTCGAGGCTGTCAGAGATCATTGTTTGGTTGTGGTCGGCCTGCCTGAAGCAGGCACGTTCCGTGCTGGCGCCGACTGGCGCGGTGTCGCCCAGGCCAGGGCGCTACCGAACTCAGGCGGTGCGAACTCGCAGGCGTTCCTGGCGCTTGAGCGCCCGACGTTCATCCTCGCTGAGACCGCCCCAGACTCCGGAGTCCTGCCCGGTGTCAAGAGCCCAGTTGAGACAGTCACTTGTGACTGCGCATCGCCTGCAGACTGCCTTCGCTTCTTCGACCTGGCGTTCTGCCGGACCGGTCGTACCGATCGGGAAGAAGAGCTCGGGATCCTCGTCACGGCAGAGCGCGCGGTGGCGCCAGTCCATGCGTACTACTCCCTCTCTCGTCTCGGACCACACTGCACATCAGACGCTCGGTGAGCCGCCTTGGTTGCGTCGCGTCCCAGAAGAAAATTTCGGATGTCTGGTTGGGGCGTGACGATCGGGGCTTGTGCGAGTGCATGCGCGTGGTCCCAGGTGCACGTGCATCTACCTCGGACATTCGCCACCCTCCCACCGGAACGGGCAGGTGCGCAAGAACCTGCATGCGTCTTCACACCGGGTCTGGCCGGTACCTGTCCACCAGGGACACGGGCGGACCACGGCTGAGCCGACCCTTCACCCAGGATTGGCCGTGGGGAGAGAATCCCTTGTCTCGTAGCTCTTTTTGGCCTACCGGATCATGTCTGACCGTTGTGGGGTGACTCGGCCCCGCGCGTCGCTGCCAGGCTAGCTGATCTTGTGAATGCGGACCATGACGCTTGGTCATTCTGTGCTAGGCTGTCGCTTTGGTGTTGATTCTCGCTGTGCATACGCCGCCCGTGCAAGACGTCTGCGCCCCGAACCACGTCCACGCCTGGGCACGCTGCCGGCGCCCACTGAGATCGAGGTCACCGGCGCCCTGAGGCGGGCCGTGGCAGCCCGGCGTGCCGCCGGCTACCGATCGCGGGTGCCTCCGTGCAGGATGGAGCGATGGAGGTTCTGGGGCATCGTGGCAGCCGGTCGCCCGGCCCGGAGAACACGGTCGAGGCCGTGGATGCCGCGTTACGAGCCGGTGCGGACGGAGTCGAGCTGGACGTCCGCCGCAGCGCCGACGGCGACCTGGTGTGCGTGCACGACGCTCGGCTGCCGCGTGTGGGCGGCCTCGGTGGGCGTGCGGTCATTCGCCGGTCGACGCGGGAGCTGGCCAGTCAGGGCATCCCCGCGCTCACCGAGATGCTCGACGCCTGGGGCGGCCGCGGGCGGCTCATTCTGGAGATCAAGAACCAGCCGGGCCAGCCGGACTTCGACGCGCCGCGGGAGCGGACGGCCCAGGCGCTGATCGAGCTCCTGCGCGCCAGGGGCGACGGCCACGCTGATGCCACGGCGGCGGGGATCACGGTGTCGTCCTTCGACTGGTTCGCGATCGAGGCGGTCCGGGACGCCGGGATCGGTGTCGGGACCGCGTTTCTGACAATGCCGCGCATGTCGGTCAGCGGCGGGATCGCCTACGTCCGCGCGGCCGGCCACGCGGAGCTGCACGCGCACCTGTCCGCCGTGCGCCGTGCGCCGGACGCCGTGACGCGGGCGCGTCGGGCCGGCATTCGGCTGGTCACCTGGACCGTCACCGACCCTGCGGCCGCGCTGGAGCTTCAGGACGCCGGAGTCGACGCCATCATCTGCGACGACCCGACCGCCATCCGCCGTGCGCTCGGGCGAGGAGAACCGACCGGCGGTCGGCCTGATGGCAACGGAGCCGAAGGCAGCGGGCCCCACGGCAGCGGGCCCCACGGCAGCGGGGCCGACGGCAGCGGGGCCGACGGGGGGAAGGACGCGCGCTGAGCGCGCGTCAGGCGATCACCCGCAGCGCGCTCGCCTCGTTGGCGAGCTCCACGGACTCGAAGAGCCCGAGTACCTCGCCGTCCATCTGCACCGTGACCGGGCGGTCAGCGTCCAGCGTGATGGATGACGCGTCATGGAGCCTGACGACGTTGCGCCCGCGCGGATCGGGATTGTCGCCGAGCATCTGCAGGCCGGTGCGTACCACGCTGGTCAGCCGGGCCCGCCGCAGGCCCACCAGGTCCAGGCCGGTGTCGAAGGACGCCTGGGGGCACGCGGCTACCGGCTGGTCGTTCAGGTAGGTCCAGGGCCGGGTGTTGCACACGATCGCCAGCGACACCTCGGCGGGAGCGGCGTCGTCCGCCGTGCCCTCGGCCGCCGCGGCCCCCTCGGCCGGTGTGGCGCCCTCGGCCGGGGTGGCTGCCGTCGTGACCTTGATGGTCGGGCCGGAGCGCCCGGTCCGCTTCACCATCTCGGCGATTGCGCAGCGCAGGAACAGCCCGGGCGTGCTGCGGCGCCCCTTCTGGCGACGGCGTTCGACCGCGGCCACCACATCGGCGTCCAGGCCCATGCCCAGGCAGAAGGCGAAGTAGCGCTGCTGGTCGCCGTAGTGGGCCAGCCCGACGCTGACGTCGCGGGAACGGCCTTCGCGCAGCGCGGCGAGCAGCTCGCCGGTCGCCTCGACGGGGGACGGGGAGTACCCGAGGGCGCGCGCGAACACGTTGGTGCTGCCGCCGGGCACCACGGCGAGTGCGGGGCCGTCGCTCGCCGGGCCGCTGCTGACCAGGCCGTTGACGACCTCGTTGACGGTTCCGTCGCCACCGAGCACGATCACCACGTCGACGCCCAGCTCGCGGGCGTGGACACCGAGCTCGACGCCGTGGCCGCGCCCCTTGGTGACGACCGTCTCCAGGGCGACGTCCGCGGTCAGAGCGGTGGCGAGCACGTCTCGGACCCGCTCGGTGGTCGTGGTCGCGACCGGATTGACGACCAGCAGCCCGTGCATACGAATACGGTAGCCTGCGCAAACATTCGGGGCAGTGGGGAGGGAAAACTCTCACACCGTGCGTCCGACGGCCGTGACGCAGCGCCCGGGTGTGGCGCTGTCCGGCACGTAATCTTGGCGGATGGGTACCAACCGTGGCGCCGTGGGGGAGTCCGGCCGTGGGCCGGAGCCGGCGGCGCAGGTGCGCGCGAGGCCGCGGCCAGTGCTTGTGGCAGGGGCGTTGCTGGGCATCGAGACGGCGGTTCTGGCCGGCCTGGGCGTGCTGCTGGTGGTTCGTGGCTTCGGGTCCGACATCGACGATGTCGGGCGGGCGGAGACCGGCGGGCTGCTGGCGCTGGTGGGCGCGGCCTGCCTCGGTCTCGTCACGTGGGGAGTGTTCCGAGGCCGGGAGGGGTTCCGGACCCCGGCT
Organism: Frankia sp. CcI49; assembly: GCF_001983215.1. NCBI lineage: Bacteria > Bacillati > Actinomycetota > Actinomycetes > Frankiales > Frankiaceae > Frankia > Frankia sp. CcI49. The sequence goes on along the minus strand of NZ_MOWP01000037.1, from coordinate 86,070 downwards.
CTCGTGACCCAGATCCTGTGTCTTCCTGTTGCCTGGGGGCTGCTCCAGGGCGGCCTGTACGGCTACGGCGTGCCGCTGGTGGCGGTGCCGATCACCATCGTCATCGCCCTGGGGCTTGGCGGCGGGTACTTCCGGTCGGGCGATGACGCCGATCAGCCGGCCGCCCATCAGCCCGATGGTGGCCAGCGGGCGCCCAGACGGACGTCGACCTGAGCCGACCCGGGCCCGGGGGTCGGCCGGCGCCCGAGGATCAGCCGTCCTCCAGCAGCCCGCGGCGCAGCTGGGCCAGGGTGCGGGCAAGCAGCCGGGAAACGTGCATCTGCGAGATCCCGAGCTCGTTCGCGATCTGCGACTGCGTCATGTTGCCGAAGAAGCGGAGCAGCAGGATGCGCTTCTCGCGCGGCGGCAGCTTCTCCAGGAGCGGCTTGAGGGACTCGCGGTACTCCACGCCCTCCAGGGACTCGTCCTGCACCCCGAGCGTGTCGGCGACCGCCGGGGCCTCGTCGTCGCCGGAGTCCGGGGCGTCGAGCGAGACCGCGGAGTAGGCGTTCGCGGACTCCAGGCCCTCGAGCACCTCCTCCTCGGTCATCTCCAGATGGCGGGCGATCTCGCTGACGGTCGGCGACCGTCCGAGCGACTGGGACAGCTCGGAGGTCGCCTTCGTCAGCGAGAGCTTCAGCTCCTGGAGCCGGCGCGGAACCCGGATGGCCCAGCCCTTGTCCCGGAAGTGCCGCTTGATCTCACCGACGATCGTCGGTGTCGCGTAGGTCGAGAACTCGACGCCACGCTCCGGATCGAACCGGTCCACCGACTTGATGAGGCCGATCGTCGCGACCTGCACCAGGTCGTCGAGCGGCTCGCCGCGGTTTCGGAACCGACGAGCGAGGTATTCGACCAGCGGAAGGTGCATGCGGACGAGCTGGTCGCGCAGCGCCGCCCGCTCGGGGTCGCCCTCGGGCAGGGAGACCAGGCGGGCGAACAGGAGGCGGGCCCGGACCCGGTCCGGCGAGGTGCTGCCGGACCGCTCGGAGCTGTCGGCTCCCTCCGGGTCCGAGTCCGGGTCCGAACCCGGTTCGGCATCCGACCGGGTTGAACCGGGTTCGCCCGGGCCGGCTGGCCCGGCCGCGTCGACGGCATCGTCCGGATTGGCCTGCTCGCCCAGGGCCGAGGCCGTCGATGCGGACGAGGCGGGTGGCCCGCCCGCCGCGGACCCGCACTCGGAGCGTGGGCCGACGGTTGGCTCGGCGTGGCCGAGGCCGCCGCGGTCGGTTCCAGCCCCGGACAGCGCGGTCACGCCGGCGACGTCGTCGGCGCTGCGCTGGCTGATCGCGGTGACGGGGTCGCCCGCTCCCGCGGAGTCGAGGCCGCCCGCGTGGCCCGCGGGCGCTGATCGAGGTGTGGTGGGTGTTCTGCCGGCTGAAGTCACAACGTGCCTACCGTGTCGCCGAGGGCCGCTGCGGAGGCCGCGCCTGAGCCGCGTACGTGCCCGGCCGGGGGCTCACCCAGGTCGGCCCGGACGCCGCGACGCTTCTGAAGGGCAATGCTGACCCGGGAACCCGGGCCCGTCGAGCTGGAGACGTCACCGGCCAGCGCGGTCAGGACCGTCCAGGCGAACGTCTCCCTGGACGGCGGCTCGCCGTCCAGGCTTTCGACTGTGACCAGGACCTTCATAACGCCAGGTTCCAGGGCGAATCTGCATTCCAGCGACGAACCGGGAACGGCGGAGACGAGCAGCAGTGCGCAGGCCTCGTCCACCGCGATACGAAGATCCTCGATGTCGTCGAGAGTGAAGTCCAAGCGGGCCGCGAGGGACGCCGTGGCCGTCCGCAGGACGGTCAGATAGGCGCTCGCGGCGGGCAGGGTGAGCTGGACGACGTCGTGCGGGCCGCCCTCGTGGGTGGCTTCGCCCGAGATGCCGTCGGAGTTCTCCGCGCCGCCGGTAGAAGGCGTCGGATTCACGTTCCTACCCCCAAGAGCCCGGGTCGTGCGAGGAAGGTCCTCGTCGATGATGTATGTCGTCGTGCCGGGCGCCGTCGCCGCGACCAGTCATGTCATCCGGGGCGCCGTGTCCGTTTCCGGACGACACTCCGGTGCTGACCCATGCCCCGTTCCGCGGGGCGGTACTCCGATGATGGTCCTGCTGATGGTTCTGCCCGGGAGGAACACCTGGCGCGGCCTCCCGTGGTTCACCACCGTACCCAGCCTCCCTGGGGTGTCGCAGGTCGGGTGATCAGAACGCGCCGCCTGGGGTCCGACTGGTCGCGGATGGCCGATTCATACTCGGTCAACTGGGAATTCATCGCGCGGCTCGGCCGGATGCCGGCCGGCTGACAGGTCAGCGTGGATGGGCGGCCAGCCGGGGTGATACGGGTGCGAGCCCAGGACGAGTCCGGCGCGGCCGGCGAAAGGGCACGTCAGCCGATATCGGGGGACTGGCGCGGGCCGGCCAGCGCGGTGATCGCGGTGGCATCCAGGCGCCAGGTGGTCCACTCGGAGGTGGGTGCCGCCCCCACCGACCGGTAGAAGACGTGCGCGGGGGTGTTCCAGTCCAGCACAGCCCATTCGAGGCGCTGGTACCCGTGCTGGACGCAGAGCTGGGCCAGTTCCGCGAGCAGGGCCCGGCCGTGCCCATGGCGGCGGTGCTCGGGCCGTACGAACAGGTCGATCAGGTACATGCCGGCCTTGCCGGTCCAGGTCGAGAAGGTCGGGTGCCACAGCGCGCACCCGACGACCGTGCCGGCGTCGAGGGCGACCAGGCAGTACGCCGCGGGCGGGTCACCGAACAGCGCGGTGACGAGATCCTCGTCGGTCATCGACACGGCGTCCGGTTCCCGCTCGTAGGCGGCGAGGCCATGGACCAGGGCCAGAACGGCAGCGACGTCCGTGTGCTGCGCTGCTCTGATCATGTCGGCTCCGAAGGTGGCGTCAGGTGGCGTCAGGCGGTGCCAGGTGGCGGCGGCCGGTGGCAGGCACGGCGCTGGGCGGGTGGGCGAGGTCCGCCGAAAGGGCCCTGACGTGGGACGTCCCCACCAGGTGGCGCTGTGCGCCTCCGGCGGGGACGTCCGTCGTGCTGGTCGGGTGACCGTCAGGCGGCGGCCTTCGTCTCCCAGAAGATCGTCGAGATCTCGTCGATCAGGTCCAGGAGCTGCTGGCCCTGGGCCGGGTCGACCGAGCCCTTCGCTCCGGCGGCGCCGGCGGCCTTCGTGGCCTTCCAGAACAGTTCGTGCAGCTGCGGGTACTTCTCGATGTGGTTCGGCTTGAAGTAGTCGGTCCAGAGCACCCAGAGGTGGTGCTTGACGAGCTCCGCGCGCTCCTCCTTGATGGCCAGCGCGCGGGCCCGGAACTCGGGGTCGGTGTTGCCCTGGTACTTCTCCTGGATGGCCTTGACCGACTGGGCCTCGACCTTCGCCTGCGCGGGGTCGTAGACGCCGCAGGGCAGGTCGCAGTGGGCGTTGACGCTGATGGCGGGCTTGAGCAGGCTCATTCCGCTTCCTCTCTTTACGCCTCGGGTCTCAGGTCGCCCCAGGGCGGCCGTGTCCTCCGTACGGCGGGACAGGCCGGCCCGGGTGGGTGCGATCGCGGGATCCGGGCCGCGGATGTGCAGCTCGCGGGCCCGGATTTCCGCCTTCTGGCAACCTACCCCTGTGAGGCCGAGCATTTCTCTGCGGGCGGTGTCCGTTCGCGGCGAGTCCATGCGTCCGACACTGCGCGATGGCGATGCGTGCCTCGTGTTGTGGGGAGCGCCACCCAGGCCGGGAGACGTGGTGGTCGCCCGGTTGCCGGAACGAGGACTCGGAATCAAACGGGCCGAGTTCGCGGACCCGGACGGTTCCTGGTGGCTGCGTTCGGACAACGTGGGGGTCGGAACCGACAGCGCGACGTTCGGCATGGTCGCGGCGACCGACATCCTGGGCCGGGTGGTCGCCCGGTACTGGCCGCGGCCGCGTCCGCTGCGTCGTCGCCGCGTGCGGCCCGCGCCCTGATACGGCCCCTGTCCTTCGTGCGGCCCCTGTCTTCGTACGGCCCCTGTCTTCGTACGGCCACGGTCGTACATAGCGCGGCCACGTCGGAGCGCGGCCACGGCAGTGGTGCGGGGCTGCCGGTGGTGGGGCAGGTCGGAGCCGCCGGGGCCGCCGGAGCCGTTCTGGGGCCGCGGAGATGGCCTGCCGGCCGGGCGCGCGGCTGGTTCAGCCGCGGCCGACGCCGCTGCCGAGCGGTCGCAGCGATTCGTAGAAGGCCCTGCAGTCGGCGTAGTCGGGAAGGATTCCGGCGGCGGCGGCCTGCGACAGGCTCGGCGCCGCGACGTCCTTCTCGGACAGCAGCGGCGTGATGTCGGGTGGCCAGGGCAGGTCGAGGTCGGGGTCGAGCGGGTTGATCCCGTACTCACGGGCCGGCGTGTAGGGGGCCGAGCACAGATAGGTGATCACCGCGTTGTCGGTGAGGGCCATGAAGGCATGCCCCAGGCCTTCCGCGATGTACAGCCCGCGACGGTCGACGTCGTCGAGGATGACGGCCGCGTGCGCGCCGAAGGTCGGCGAGCCGAGCCGTATGTCGACCACACAGTCCAGAACGCGACCACTCACGCAGGTCACGTACTTTGCCTGGCTGGGCGGCACCTGGGCATAGTGCACTCCGCGCAGAGTTCMCGCGCGGCTGACGCTCGCGTTCGCCTGGGCGAGTTCGAGACGGTGCCCGGCCACTGATTCCAGCGTGTCGGTGCGGAACCATTCGAGGAATGTCCCGCGAGGGTCGGAGTGCTTGCGCGGGGTGAACAACCAGGTATCGGCTATCGGCAGCTCGGTGACCTCCACGAGAACATACGCTACTAGGTTTAGCTCGCCGATTCCTCGTCAGGCTCGTCCGGGAAGGCGTGCTCTGGGTGAACGAGATGACACCTTTGGTTATCATCTCGACGGCGGGTTGTCGGGGATCTCCCGAAATATGTCGCCGTGCCGTACGGGGGGTTACGGTGTTGACGCTGGACCTGTTCCTAGATCCTCTTTGTGTCGCCTCCCGCACTCCACCAATCCACGGACGAACAACATTTGTGCGGGCGTGAATCGTCTCACGATTCATCTGTGCTGCGTGTGTCGCGAACCCGTGATCATTGGGCTGATCTCGACGGGAAACAAGCAGGAAACGCACCGGAATCAGCCCCGCCGATGCGCCCGGGCTTTCGGCCCGATTGGGAAACCCGGATGACATGGGTGCCGGGAGGCCTGGCGGCGGGGAAGGCGCGCGGCCGCGGCGCGGTCTCTCCCGGCGACCCGGTCGGTTGCCGGGCCCGGTGTGGTGGCCTCCGGAATCTGGTGCGGTGGCCTCCGGGACCCGGCGGAGCGGCCTCCGGAACCCGGCGGAGCGGCCTCCGGAACCCGGCGCGGGCGCAGCCACGACCGGTTCCGGGCATCGCCGCTGCATCTGGGCATCGAGGCTGGTTCCGGACATGGTTCCGGACATCGCGATTGGTTCAGGGCATGAGGTGATTCGTGACCTGCGCCGTGATGTCCGTCTCACGGTTCCATCGTGATCAGACGACGTGTTCCCCGGCCCGCCGGACGATGCTCGCGGCGGCGCCGCGAAGGCCGGCGGCGGCGCCGCCACCGCGCCGGGTGTGCCGGACCGGTGGCGGTTGTGACGCTCGTGACCGGCCCGAATCGAGTCGGATGGGCGACAGGTACCGCCGCCGGGCGGCCTGTCGCCGCGGCGCGCGACGGTGTCGCGGGCCGCCCGAGACGCCTACAAGCACAGTCATGTCACGAGCACGCTACGTCGGTGGCCTCGGTTCCCGTCTGTCGGTTTCGCGCAGGAGACATCCGCGGCCGGTCAGTGGCGAACCAGACAGCCGGGCTCGGGGCGCTGCACGTGCCATATTGGAAGCTGCGCCGGGCCACCCCCGCCGCAGACATGTGGCACAACCAGCCGCCTCACACGCCGAGGCGACAGCGCAAGGCCCGCCGCCCCGCGAACGCGTGATCTTCGCCGGGGTCCCGGGAACGTCCTAGCCACGTCCGGGCAGTGACACCGTTCGCCGGACGGTACCGCCGTGGCTTGTCCGAGGAGCCCCTTTCGTGACCGCAACGACCGACCACACGACCCTCGACCAGTCCATCGCCGCCCCGGTCCAGGGCGCGGCCTCGCCGCAGTCGCCGGCAGTGTCGCCGGGCTTCGACGGGCCGAGCCCGCGCCCCTCCGACGACGATCCCGCCTTCGCGCTGCACCGTGGCGGAAAGATCGGGATCGGCCTGACCGCGCCGCTGAACAACCGTGAAGACCTCTCCCTCGCCTACACGCCGGGCGTGGCCAGGGTGTGCATGGCGATCGCCGAGGCGCCGGCACTGGCTGACGATTACACCTGGCGCGCCAACACGGTCGCCGTTGTGACCGACGGAACCGCGGTGCTCGGCCTCGGCGACATCGGGCCTGCCGCGGCGCTGCCGGTCATGGAGGGCAAGGCCGCGCTGTTCAAGCACTTCGGCGGCGTGGACGCGGTGCCGATCTGCCTCGACTGCACCGACGTCGAGGAGATCGTCGCCACCGTCGCGAGGCTCGCCCCGGGCTTCGGCGGTGTCAACCTGGAGGACATCTCGGCGCCGCGCTGCTTCGAGATCGAGGCGCTGCTCCAGGAGCGTGTCGACATCCCCGTCTTCCATGACGACCAGCACGGCACCGCGATCGTGGCGCTCGCCGCGCTGGAGAACGCCGCGCGGCTCACCGGCCGGAACCTCTCGGACCTGCGGGCCGTGGTGTCGGGGGCGGGCGCCGCCGGGATCGCCGTGACCCGCATCCTGCTCGCGGCAGGGATCGGTGACATCGCCGTCGGCGACAGCCGCGGCATGATCTACGCCGGCCGCGATGGCCTGACGCCGATCAAGGCCGCGCTCGCCGCGGACACGAACAAGGCCGGCAAGCAGGGCTCGATCAACGAGGCCCTCGCCGGCGCGGACGTCTACCTCGGCCTCTCCGCCGGCAAGGTGCCCGAGGAGGTCGTGGCGACGATGGCGCCGGAGGCGATCATCTTCGCGATGGCGAACCCCGACCCCGAGATCGACCCCGAGGTCGCGCACAAGTACGCCCGCATCGTCGCGACCGGTCGCAGCGACTACCCCAACCAGATCAACAACGTCCTGGCGTTCCCCGGTGTGTTCCGCGGTGCGCTGGATGTCCGCGCGAGCCGGGTCACCGAGGGCATGAAGCTGGCGGCCGCCCGGGCGCTCGCCGACGTGATCGCGGACGAGCTCAGCGAGGACAACATCATCCCGAGCGTCTTCGACGCGCGGGTCGCCCCCGCCGTCTCGGCGGCGGTGGCCGAAGCGGCCCGTGCCGACGGAGTCGCGCGCCGCTGATCAGGCGCGCCTGAGGATGGCCGCCGAGGGTTTCCCACCCTCGGCGGCCATCGTCGTCTCCGGCCAGCTCCCAGGCCCCTGTCAGGGCGCCTGCTCGCAGGCTCCTGCCGGGGCGGCGCCTGTTCGGCGGGCTCCTGGCGGGGCCGCTGGCCGGCCCACAGGCCCAGCCGAGACGGGCCCGCGACCCTGCCTGGAACGGTCAGACCCGGCCGCAGCCCAGACAGGGCCGGTTCTCGTTCACCTCGGCCAGCGGACGCAGCGCGCCGCAGCCCTTGTAGGAGCAGCACACAAAATCCGCCGACGGGACGATGATGATCGGGTCGCCGTCGGTCGCGAGCGTCATCGGCGGCTCGGGGGCCGGCACCGGCCGATGCCGACGCCAGCCGAATCGGCGACCGCCCCCGTCACGGCCGACCGCAGCCGGCGTTCCTCCCTGTGTTGCCACGGGACTGAGTTCAACACATCCGCGGGGTCGGCGCGACGGCCGGGGCCTTTGGATCGTGCGGTCACAGGCCGCCGGGCTGCGCAGAGGCTCGTCGGGTGCGGGTTGAAGCCACCCGAACCCGGACGAACTCCGAGGCACCGAGAGGGCACGGAGCGTCCGAGCGCCAGGCGTCACCGGCGCAATAGGGTCGGGCTCGTGCTTGCCGCTGCCGCAGTCGCGATCAACCCGGACGACCCGCTCTCAGGCCTGCGCGTCGGTGATCAGCCCGCGCCGGTGGTCCCGGAGGGCTGGACCACGGTCTCGGTGCGGGCCGCCGCGCTCAACCATCACGATCTTTTCAGCCTGCGCGGTGTGGGCCTGCCCGCCGAGCGGCTGCCGATGATCCTGGGCTGCGATGCCGCCGGGGTCAGCGCCGACGGTGCGGACGTCATCGTCCACGCGGTCATCGGCGACCCGGCCCGGGGCGGTGGCGACGAGACCCTGGACCCGTCCCGGACGCTGCTTTCCGAGCTGCATCCGGGAACACTGGCCGAGCAGGTGGCCGTCCCACGGGCGAATCTCGTGCCGAAACCGGCGTCGCTGTCGTGGGAGGAGGCGGCCTGCCTGCCGACCGCCTGGCTGACCGCCTACCGCATGGTGGTCAGCCGCTCGGGCCTGCCCGCGAGCGGCGGTGGCACGATGCTGGTCCAGGGGGCCGGCGGCGGGGTGGCGACGGCGGCCCTGATGATCGGTAAGGCGGTCGGGCACACCGTCTTCGTCACCTCGCGGGACGAGGCGAAGCGTCGTCGTGCGCTCGATCTGGGCGCCGACCTCGCGGTCGCGACGGGGGAGCGCCTGCCGGCCCGCGTCGACGCGGTGATCGAGACGGTCGGTGCCGCCACCTGGTCGCATTCGGTGCGTTCGCTGCGCCCGGGCGGCCGGATCGTCTGCTCCGGGGCGACCAGCGGGCCGAACCCGCCGGCGGAGCTGAACCGGATCTTCTTTCTCCAGCTCTCGGTCGTCGGCTCGACGATGGGCACCCGCGGTGAGCTGGCCGACCTGGTGAGCCTCCTGGACCGAACCGGCACCCGCCCGCTGGTCGACGACGTCCGCCCGCTCGCGGACGCGCGAGCCTCGTTCGAACGTCTCGCCCAGGGTGAGGTGTTCGGCAAGCTCGTCCTCACCGTCTAAGGCCGGGTTCTCCGGGGAGCGGTGCGGCGGGCGTTGCGCGGGTGCGGCGCTAGAGGTCGGGGTCGTCGTCGGGCCGGGCGAGCCAGGTCGCGAGCTGTTCGACGGCGTCCTCGAACTGTGGGTGCAGGTCGACGAAGGTGCGCAGCGCGTCGGCGAGCCATTCGAAGGACACCGACTCCTCGCCGCGCCGGTTGGCGAGCTCCTCGATGCCACGGTCGGTGAAGTACATGCCTGGACGGTATCGGGTCGTACGAGTCGCGCAGGCGTGCAAGGTCGCGAAACGAGATCCGGCGGTGGGCCGGGCCCGTGGCAGTCAGGGCCCGGCCCACCGCCGGCTTGGGCCGCTGTCGTCGCGTGTCCTGCTATGCGTCGCTGTGCGTACGCTTGCTGCTATGTAGCCGCCCGGTCGCCTACTGCGGACCAGCTCAGGTGCTGCGGCCCGCAGCAGGCTGGCGGGTCGGAGCCGCGCCGATCGTGCACTGCGGCCGCCTGGCGCCAGGCGGCCGCAGTGGCACGGTCAGGCGTCAGTCGCTGAAGGCCGCCTCGACGAGAGCTGCCTGCTCCCGCTCGTGCACCCGGGACGAGCCGGAGGCCGGGGCGGCCGAGGCCCGCCGCGAGACCCGCCGCAGCCGCAGGCCCTCGGGCAGCGACTCGGGCAGGTTCAGCGCCATGTGCGGGTAGGCGCCCTGGTTCGCCGGCTCCTCCTGGACCCAGACGAGGTCGGTCAGGTTCGGGTACCGGCTCAGCAGCGCGGCGAGCTCCGGCCCGGGGGTCGGGTAGAGCTGCTCGACGCGCAGCAGGGCGAAGCGCTGGGCGTCGTTGCGCTTCTCCTTGGCGGCGGCGAGGTCGTAGTAGACCTTGCCGGCCGACAGCAGCACCCGCCGCACGCTGGCCGGGTCGCTGACCGAGGCGTCGTCGATGATCGGCTGCCAGGCGCCGCCGGTGAGCTCCTCGACGGTGCAGGCGGCGGCCTTCAGCCGCAGCATCGACTTCGGCGTGAAGACGATCAGCGGCCGGCGCACCGGTGACAGCGCCTGCCGGCGCAGCAGGTGGAAGTAGCTGGCCGGGCTGGACGGGGCGGAGACGGTCATGTTGCCGTCGGCGCACAGCGAGAGGAACCGCTCGATACGGGCCGAGGAGTGGTCCGGCCCCTGGCCCTCGTACCCGTGCGGCAGCAGCAGGGTCAGCGAGGAACGCTGGCCCCACTTCGCCTCACCGGCCGAGATGAACTCGTCGATGATCGACTGTGCGCCGTTGGCGAAGTCGCCGAACTGCGCCTCCCACAGCACCAGGGTGTCGTCCCGGGCCACCGAGTAGCCGTACTCGAAGCCCATCGCGGCGAACTCGGAGAGCAGCGAGTCGTAGGTGTAGAAGGTGCCGACCCGGGAGCCGTCGTCGTTGCGCAGGGTGCGCAGCGGCGTGTGGTCCTCCGCGGTGTAGCGGTCGACCAGCACGGAGTGCCGCTGGCCGAAGGTGCCGCGGCGGCTGTCCTGGCCGGTGAGCCGCACCGAGGTGCCGCCCAGCAGCAGGCTGCCGAACGCGATCATCTCGGCGAGCGCCCAGTCGATGGCCCCGGTCTCGACCATCTGCGGGCGGYGTTCGATCTGCGGCCGCAGGCGCGGGTGCATCACGAAGCCGTCCGGCAGGTTGACCTGGGTGTCGACGATCTTCTTGACGATCTCCAGCGGCACCGCGGTGGTGACCGCGGCGGCTGCGGCGGCCTCGGCCGGGGTGGTGACGATCCGCGGCTGCGGCGTGGGCCGGGTCGTGGTCTCCCTGGTCTCGGCGAACGCCTTCTCCAGCTCGGCCCGGTAGCTCTTCATCGCCAGCTCGGCCTCGTCGCGGGTGATGTCCCCACGGCCGATCAGGGCCTCGGTGTAGACCTTGCGCACCGACCGCTTGGAAGCGATCGTGTCGTACATCAGCGGCTGGGTGAAGGACGGCTCGTCCATCTCGTTGTGACCCCGCCGGCGGTAGCAGACCAGGTCGATGACGACGTCCTTGTTGAACTCCTGCCGGTAGGCGAACGCCAGCGCCGCCACCCGGACGCACGCCTCCGGGTCGTCCCCGTTGACGTGGAAGATCGGCGCCTGCACCATGCGCGCCACGTCGGTCGCGTAGACCGAGGAGCGGCTGGACGTCGGTGAGGTGGTGAAGCCGACCTGGTTGTTGATGACCACGTGCACGGTGCCACCGGTGCGGTAGCCGCGCAGCTGGGAGAGGTTCAGCGTCTCGGCGACCACACCCTGGCCGGCGAACGCGGCGTCACCGTGGATCAGCACCGGCAGCACCGTGAAGCCTTCGAAGCCCTTGTCCAGGACGTCCTGCTTCGCCCGGGCGACACCTTCGAGGACGCCGTCGACGGCCTCGAGGTGCGACGGGTTGGCGACCACCGAGACGGGGACGGTGCGCCCCTCCTGGTCGGTGTAGACGCCGTCGGCACCCAGGTGGTACTTGACGTCACCCGAGCCGTGCGCGGTCTGCGGGTCGACGTAGCCCTCGAACTCGTCGAAGATCTGCCGGTACGACTTGCCGACGATGTTCGCGAGCACGTTGAGCCGCCCGCGGTGCGCCATGCCGATGACGACCTCGTCGAGCGTGGCCTCCGCCGCCCGGCCGAGGATCTCGTCCAGCAGCGGGATCGTCGACTCGGCGCCCTCGAGCGAGAACCGGCGCTGGCCGACGTACTTGGTCTGCAGGAACGACTCGAAGGCCTCGGCGGCGCCGAGGCGCTCCAGGACGTACAGCTGCTCGGCCGGGTCGGGCCGCTCCGCGGAGCGCTCGACGCGGGCCTGGATCCAGGTGCGCTCCTCCGGCTCCTGGATGTGCATGTACTCGATGCCGACCCGACGGCAGTAGGAGTCACGCAGGACGCCGAGGATGTCCCGCAGCCGCATCGTGCGCTGCCCGGCGAAGCCACCCACCGCGAACTCGCGGTCGAGGTCCCACAGGGTCAGGCCGTGGCCGATGATGTCCAGGTCGGGGTGGCTGCGGATGGCGAACTCGAGCGGGTTCGTGTCGGCCATCAGGTGACCACRCACCCGGTAGGCGTGGATGAGCTCCATCACCCGGGCGCCGTGGTCGAGGTCGCCCTCGTGGTGGGCGGAGATGTCGGGCAGCCAGCGGATCGGCACGTAGGGGRCCCGCAGCGACGCGAAGATCTCGTCGTAGAACCCGTCGGCGCCCAGCAGCAGCTCGTGGATGCGCCGCAGGTACTCGCCGGACTGCGCGCCCTGGATGATCCGGTGGTCGTAGGTGCTGGTCAGCGTCATGATCTTGGAGATCGCGAGCTTCGTCAGGGTCTGCTCGGAGGCGCCCTGGAACTCGGCCGGGTACTCCATGGCACCGACGCCGATGATCGTGCCCTGGCCCTCCATGAGGCGCGGGACGGAGTGCACCGTCCCGATGCCGCCGGGGTTGGTCAGGCTGATCGTGACGCCGGTGAAGTCGTCCATGGTCAGCTTGTTCGTGCGGGCCCGGCGGACGAGGTCCTCATACGCCAGCCAGAACTGGCTGAAGTCGAGGGTCTCGGCCTTCTTCACCGCGGCGACGACGAGCTGGCGCCCCTTGGGCGTGACCAGGTCGATCGCGAGGCCGAGGTTGATGTGCTCCGGCTGGACGAGCGTCGGCTTGCCGTCGATCTCGGCGTAGGACGCGTTCATCGCCGGGTGGTCGATCAGGGCCTTCACCATGGCGTAGCCGATCACATGGGTGAAGGAGATCTTCCCGCCGCTGGACCGCGCGAGGTGCCGGTTGATGACGATGCGGTTGTCGGCCAGCAGCTTCGCCGGCACCGCACGCACGGACGTCGCGGTCGGGACGTGCAGCGAGGTCTCCATGTTGGAGACCACCCGGGCGGACGCGCCGCGCAACGGGGTGCGCTCCCCGGCCGCGACCGGGGTCGCGGGCTTGGCCGGCGCGGAAGCCGGCTTCGCGACCGCATCCGTGCTCGCGGCGGCAGGCGCCGCGGCCGGTGCCGCCGGCGCGGGAGCCGCCGGGACCGCTGGCGCCAGGGCCGGGACCGGTGCCACGCTCGCGGTGGCAGCCGGAGCGGAGGGGGTCGAAGGCGTCGGCGTTGACGCGGGACTGGGGGCGGTGGCACCGCTCGCCTGCGCGTTCCCGGCAGCCGGGTTCGCGGGGCGGTAGTCGGAGAGGAACTCGCGCCATTCGGGGGAGACGCTCTCCGGGTCCTCGAGATACTGCTGGTAGATCTCGAAGACCAGCCACTCGTTAGGGCCGAAGTCAGGTTCTGACGCGGGTACCGTCGGTGCTGTCACGGAGCCAATCGCCTCTATCCACGGTGTACATCTCAGCCTGTTCGCAGGCCCTTCGCTACCGTCTGCTCAGGTTACCCGTTGTGGACGGACACCCCGAAGCTGCCCTCCCCGGCGTCGCGTCACATTCGTCCCGTTGTGTCAGGGCTGATCGCCTCCTGCCGGCGCCACGATCCACTCGCTCGGCCCGATGGTGATCTCGCCTGTGCCGCTGGCAAAGACGGGTTGTCCACGCGATTCCCCGCCGGCCTACGGCGCTGCGCGTGAGGTCACATTAAGACCCAACAGGTGGTTTCGTACCTGGTGCCGGCTCAGCCTTACCGGCCGCCCGGTACCGCTTCGCGTTGTTGCTCTGGGTAATCAGTGCTCTGGGTGGCCGGTGCTGCCACCGGCCGGCCAGGGCGCCAGCATGTCAGGGACGCCGTCGGAAGTCAGGGAAGCAGGAGGCCGAGTGCCCGATCAGCAGGAGCCGTCCGGCGAGCGGGTCCGGCTCGGAGTGGATGTCGGCGGCACCTTCACCGACCTGGTGGCGGTGGATCCGGACGGTGGGGTGCGGTTCGCCAAGGTTCCCTCCGTTCCCACCGACCCGTCCGACGCGGTGCTGGCCGCGGTGGCCGCGGCCGGCCTCGCCCCGGCACAGGTCGGCACCTTCGCCCACGGGACCACGGTGGCCACCAACACGCTGCTGGAACGCGCCGGGGCCCGCACCGCGCTGGTGACCACCCGGGGCTTCCGGGACGTGATCGAGATCGGCCGGCAGAACAGGCCGTCCCTCTACGACCTGACCAGGGACCGCCCGCCCAGCCTCGTCCCGCGCGAGCTGCGCTTCACCGTCGCCGAGCGGTGCGGGCCGACCGGGGTGATCGAGCCGCTGCGCGACGACGACGTCGCCCGGGTCGTCGAGGAGGTGGCGGCCGTCCCCGACCTCGCGGCCGTCGCCGTCTGCCTGCTGTTCTCCTTCGCCTTCCCGGCCCATGAGCAGGCCGTCGCCACGGCGCTGCGGCGGCGGCTGCCGGGCGTCACGGTGGTCGCCTCCAGCGAGGTGCTGCCGGTGTTCCGCGAATACGAGCGCTTCACCACCGCTGTCGCCGACGCCTATCTGACCCCCGGACTCTCCACCTATCTGCGGCGCCTGGAGCACCGGTGCGCGCGGCGGTCGCTCACCGTCCCGATGATCATGCAGTCGTCGGGCGGTGTCACCGAGCTCGCCGAGGCGGCCGGGCACGCCGCCCGCTGTGTGCTGTCCGGCCCGGCCGGGGGCGTCGTCGGCGCCGCCTACGTCGCCGGCCTGTCCGGGGTCCGTGACCTGCTCACCTTTGACATGGGCGGGACGTCCACCGATGTCGCGCCCGTGCTCGGCGGGCGGGCGCTCACCACGTCCGAGTCGGTGCTCGCCGGGGTGCCGATCATGCTGCCAACGGTGGACGTCCACTCGGTCAGCGCGGGCGGCGGCTCGATCGCCTGGGCGGACGCCGGTGGCGCCCTGCGGGTCGGCCCACGTTCGGCCGGAGCCGACCCCGGCCCGGCCTGCTACGGGCGCGGCGGCACCCTGCCGACGGTCACCGACGCCGACCTCTACCTGGGCTACCTGGCCGACGGTGCCGGGCTCGGCGGCGAGGTCACGCTCTCCCGGGCGGCGGCCGAGGCGGCGCTGAGCGGGCTCGGTGCCGAGCTGGGCCTCACCCCGGCACAGGCCGCCGCCGGGGTGGTGGCCGTCGCCGACGCGGAGATGACCCGGGCGCTGTGGGTCGTCTCCGTCGAACGTGGCATCGACCCGCGTGAGCTGGTCCTCGTGGCCTTCGGCGGGGCCGGTGGGACGCACGCCTGCGCGCTGGCCGATGAACTCGGCATGTCCCGGGTGCTGGTCCCGCTGGCCGCCGGGGTGCTGTCGGCGCTCGGGCTGGCGATCGGGGACGTCCGGCGTGACCACGCCCGCCCGCTTATCGGCCGGCTCGGCGAGGTCGATCTCGCCCGCGCCTTCGCCGACCTGGCCGCGACCGCGGCTGCGGAGGCCGACCTGGCCGCTGCTGCAGATGCTGGACCGGCCGCGGACGCCGAGCCGGGGCAGGCCTCCGCGGGATCGCCGGCCGTCCTCCAACGGCGCGTCGACTGCCGGTACGCGGGCCAGTCCCACGAACTGACCATCGACGTCGCCGAGCCCGGGGACGCTGCCGGGGACGAGCCCGGGGACGCCTCGGTCGACGCCGCCTCGATGGCCCAGGCCGTGCGTGCCGCCTTCGAAACCGAGCATCTGCGCAGATACGGGCACATCGCCCCGGAGCGCGAGATCGAGACGGTCGCGGTGCGCCTGGTGGTGACCGTGCGCGGTCCGAGGCCCGTCCCCGTCGCCCCACCCGCCGACCCGACCGCTCGACGCGGACGCCGGCAGGCCTGGCTGGACGGTGCGTGGCGGGACGTCGAGGTGGCCCCGCGGGCCGCGCTGGGCGCCGGCGACGTCGTCGCGGGCCCGGCGGTGGTCGAGTTCGCCGAGGCCACCTGCCTGCTCCGCCCCGGCTGGACGGGCACCGTCGACGACATCGGGACCCTCGTCCTCACCCGTCAGTTGTAACGGACGGGAACAGGCGGGCGCAGTGCCGCGTTAGGATGAGCAGTGCCGGTCCGTATCATGGCCCCCGGACCCATATTGAGTCGCTACGTGCGACATCACGCCGTGAGGCGACCTGGCGGGCCGGCACCCACAATCCTGGTTTTGCGTGTTCGCCCGTTTTTGCGGGCTCCCTGGTGGGTTGTGGGATGTTGGCCGGTGGGGCCGAGCCCCCCCGAGCCCCCCCGAGCCCCCCACGGCTGGCGAGGTTGGGGGTGTGAGTGTGTCCCTGCGTTTTGAGGGGGCTCTCCCTGGGGCGCCGATATTGATCTGGCGGTCTGCGCTTTCCCGCTGCGTGGTGACCCAGCAGGGATCCGGCGTCGCCACAGTGTCGGTGTAATTCCGCCGACTGACGCGAAATGTGGCACAGAGTCGCTTGCTGATCGGCAAGGAGTGAGGGTTTCGGTTGGTGTGGCGGCCAGGATCCTCAGTTCTTGCTTTGTGGCAGTCGGCGGCAGCGGAAGCCCGAGGCTCGGTCGGCGGGGCTTCGGGGTTCTGATGATTTTGGCGTCGTGCGCGCCGGCACCACGGATCCTGTGACGGCCGGACATCTACGCTTGTCGGGTGCGACGCCGGCCGATCATCGCTCTGCTCGGGGTGGACGGGTCGGGTAAGACGACCCAGGCCAGACGGCTCGCGGCCTGGTTGAACGGGCAGGGTGTGCCGGCCCGCTACTTCGAGAACGCCGGCGGTCGCCCGATCTGGGATGCGTTGGCGAGGCTGCTCGGCCGCACCGACGGGCCGGCGCTGTTCGGCCGCCGCGCGTACGTCGTGATCGAGGCCTCCATGCGCTGGGTGGCGGTCAGCCGGGCGCTCGCGCTGTCCTGGCTGACCGGCCGGGTAGCGGTGATGGACCGCTACGCCTACTGCCAGTATGCGATCATGCGTGCCCGCGGCGATCGTGGCGAACGCCGGGTGCGTGCCGCGTTTCGCCGGTTCCCTGCGCCTGACCTGGTGTGCTACCTGTCCGTCCCGGCTGGGCTTGCGCAGCGGCGGGTGGAGCAGCGCGGGCGCGACCATGAGGAGCTCGACTACCTCGTCGCCTTCGACGAGGCGTACCGCTCCCTGCCGGAGGCCTCGTCGTTCGCCGTCGTCTCGGCCGAGGGGGCATGCGAGGAGGTCCAGACGGCCTTGCGGGTGACCGTCCAACCGGTGGTCGCCCGGTTCCGGGCGGACTGAGTCCCCGGAGGACGCCGCGGTCTTCGGATCAGGCGAAGTGGTCCCAGCCGGGCTGGTCGTGCTGGTCCCGGCCGTTGACGAGGACGCCGTGGTCGCGCGTGCCGGCGTCGGCCGGCCGCTCGTTCAGGACACGTCCGATCACGGTGCAGCCCGCCGGAAGCTCCGTGCCGGGGGCGACGCAGGCGACCAGTGCGTGATCGTCCCCGCCGGTCAGCACCCAGCCGAGTGGATCCGCGCCCAGTGCCGCGGCGGCGGTGCTGATCCGAGCGGGTACCGGGATGAGGGCGGTGTCGAGGTCGACCCACACCGATGAGGCCGCCGCGATGTGACCGAGATCGGCGAGCAGGCCGTCGGACACGTCGCACATGGCGTGCGCGCCGGCCGCGGCCAGCTGCGGGCCGAGTGGATAGGGCGGCTGCGGCCGCCGGTGGGCGGCGACCAGCTCGGCGTATTCGGGATCGTCCAGGCGCACGGCGGGTGCCGCCGCGGTGCCGCCGGTAGCAGCGGTGGAGCCGGTGGCGGTAGCAGCGGTGCCGGTCGCGGTGGCACTGGCGGCACCAGTGGTGGCAGTGGTGGCAGTGGTGGCGCGGAGCAGCGCGAGGCCGGCCTGGGCCCAGCCGAGCCGGCCGGCCAGGACGACGAGATCCCCGCCGCGTGCGGTGTCCCGGCGTACCGGTGCGCGGCCGGCCAGATCGCCGAGCGCGGTGATCCCGAGCACGATGGTGTCGGACGAGCTGATGTCGCCGCCGGCGACCGAGGCGCCGACCAGCTCGCACTCGTCGCGCAGGCCGTCGGCGAACTGCTCGGCCCAGGCGATCGGCAGGCTCCGCGGAGCACCCAGGCCGACGACCAGGGCGGTCGGCCGGGCACCCATCGCGACCACGTCGGAGAGGTTCTGTGCCGCGGCCTTGCGGCCCACGTCATAGGCGGAGGACCAGTCCCGCCGGAAATGCCGGCCTTCGAGGAGCAGGTCGGTCGTGATGACGACCCGGCCGTCGGCGCTGGCCACCACGGCGGCGTCGTCGCCGGGCCCGAGCAGGACGTCCGGGCCGGCCGGCAGGCGTCGGGTGATCGCCCGGATCAGCCCGAACTCGCCGAGATCCGCGACAGTCGGTCCGGACCCGTCGCCGGTGGCCGTGGCGGTTGTACCCGGTGCCGCCGTGTCGGGTGCGGGCGCATCCGCTGTGGGGACATCCGCGGTGTCATCGGTGTCGGGTCTGCTGGTGCTCATGGCCCGGCCCACGCTATCGGTCCGGGCTGGGGTTGCCGCGCGGGTCGGTGTTCTGCCGGGATTCAGTCGGGATTCGGCGCTGTTAACGAGGTAATTGACGCCGACTGCAACATCCACGACATCGTGACGTCATCTTCCGCTGCGACTCTGACGCGCGTGCATCACCCTCAGCGCCGTTGTCGGCGGCCGGCTCGTCCGATAGCCGTGCGCGTCGTCCGTGAGCCCGTGGGGCCTCGCGTCGGCGTCCGTCCCAATGCGGGCGGCGAGCGATGACCGGGCTCCCGCGGGTGTGCACAGGGCGCCGACCCGGCCTCGCCGGGCGTCGGCACGGGTAGGGCGCGAGTGGCCCTGCAGCCGGGACGAGGAAAGATCGAGGGCCGGCACTATCTGCCGTCCACCCCGGAGACGATCAGCTGGGGTGCCCTCCCGAACGCGCGGACGCGACCGGTGCTCAGCGTGGACTCTGGCACGACCGTCACCATAGACACGGTCAGCCAGGAAGGCATTCTCGAGGACCAGGGCCGCGATCCCGATGCCTTTCTCGGGGGTTTCGGGGTCGTCCCCTCGGAGGTGTTGGAGGACGCGCGGGCCATCGCCGCGTCCGGCGTTCCACACCGGTTCGGCACAGACGGCTCGGATGTGGTGACGGGCCCGATCCACGTACGTGGCGCCATCCCCGGCGACATGCTGCGGATCGACATCCTCACGCTGCACCCGCGGGCCCGTTATGGCGTGATCTCCACCCGGCACGGCGCGGGCCTGCTCGCCGGGGAGTTCCCGGAGACGCCGGCACCGGCCCTCGACGCCGACGCGCGGCGCTGGCAGGGCTATCGCACGGTGACGTCCTTCTGCGCGGTGGAGCGCCGCCGGGGGCGGCTGTTCGGGGCCATGCCGAGCGGGAGCCAAGGGCGCATCCGCTTTCCGTTGAACCCGTGCCTGGGGATCATGGCTGTCGCGGCCGACGTGACGGACGATGCGATCACGTCGCGCTCGACCGGTGCCTTCGGCGGTGCGCTGGACTGCCGGGAACTCGGGCCCGGCGCGCATCTGTACCTGCCCGTCCAGGTGGCGGGGGCGCTTTTCGCGGTTGGCGACCCCCACTATTCCGTGGGCGACGGGATGATCGGGGCGACCGCGCTGGAGGGTCCGCTGCGGGCCACCCTGCGCCTGGTCACCCTGCGGGACGCGGCGGCGACCGCCGCGCTCGGCGCGCTGCGTGAGCCGTTCGTCGAGACCGAGGAGCTGTGGATCACCACGGGCTTCGACCCTGATCCGCGGGAGGCGGTGCGCCGGGCGGCGCGGGCCGCGGTGAGGTTCCTGCAGACCAGGGGCGGCCTGCAGCGCGCGGACGCGGCCGCCTACCTCGCGGCGGCGGCGGACTTCGGTATCGGCCGGCTGACCGACGGCCACGGGACCGGCTTCTGCCGGATCCGCCGTTCGGACTTCAACGAGCCGGCACCGGTCAAGTCACGGCTGCCGCGCGGCGGCTTCGCCCGGATCGTCGGTGCCTCCGACTCCGACTCGACGCCCGACTCCGACTCGACACCCGAAGCCGGGTCGATGCCCGAAGCCGAGGTGGGACGTCCCGGCGCTGACCGTCAGATCATCGTGCCGGAGCCGACCCAGGAGGCGGTGACCGCCGCCGGCCAGGCCGGGACCGACGAACCGGCCACCTAGTTCGGCGTAGGTCGGCAATCGGACGGACGCGGCTACGCGGCTACGCGCTACGCGGCTGAGGGCCGCCACCGGTCCGAGAAGCCGGTTGCCCGGTTTGGCGCGTCGCAGGAGTGAACGATTTTGGTCGTGCCAACGACCAAAATCCTCACTTCTTGCGGGTCGCCAGGTGGCCCTGCGCCCCTTTTGTTCCTCTTAAGGTGAATTGCTGGTGCTGCCCGGCGGCGCGGAATCCCCGATGGGGGTGGCCGTGCGCCCGGCGGTCCGGCAGACCACCCGGTCGGGGGTCTGCCGGACCGCCGGGGTCAGAGCGCCGTCGGAGGAACGTCGTCGAGGCCCTCCAGCTCGGAAAGCTGGATGGGACGCCAACGCTGGCGGCGTTCGTCCGGGTCGGCGTGCACCGAGGCCACACCGGGACCAGCGGTGTCGGATGCGGCGGGAGAGTGGCCGGCCGACGGACGGCTGGACGCGAGGTCGTCCGTGTCAGCCGTGCCACCGGTCGCCCCACCGGCCGCGGTGGCGGAGGCCGCCGGTCCGGCGTCGGTCTGCCCGCCGGTCGGCACCGCCGCGATGCTCGCGTCCGGGACGACCGGTGCGCCGGGCGAGACAGCGTCCTCCGACCACTGATCCGGCCCGGAGGGGAGGTCGTGCATGGCGGGGAAGCCGCTGGGTGACGTCCCCACGGACGCCCAGCCGGTGGGCGAGCCGCCGGATGTCGTCCAGGCGCCGGCAGCGCCGGAGCCGGTCGTGCCCGAGCCGGTCGTGCCGGAGCTGGTCGTGCCGCCCGCGGACGGCCGCGGCAGGCCCGGTGTGCTCGGGAACAGGTCCCGCGCCGTGGACCTCCCCGCGTCCCGTGGTTCCGGCACCGGCAGGGCCGAGGGGCGCACGGGAGCTGAATCCCGCCCGGGTGCGGTGGTGTCACCGGTGGGCCGTGGCGCCGGCCTCGACTCGCTCTCCGGCCGCACCGAGCCGGCCGTGGCCGCCGACGGGGCCTCCGCCGCCGCGGCCGTCGACCCCGCCGGAGTGAACGCCGCGGGAGCGGGCGCCGCCGGAGTGAACGCCGCGGGGGCGGGCGTCGTGGGAGTGGATGTCGTGGGAGTGGACGGTGCCGCGATGGACGTCGCCGAAGCCCCCGGTGGGAGGGCTCTCGGTGCCGGGGCCGAGGGCAGGGTGGTGCCGGCGGGCACCGGGCTCGCGTACTCGGGCGCGGTCAGCAGCTGGGTCACGTGCATCGCCGGGTCGGGATGGTTCGGCGTCACCGGCAGGTGCGCCGGGGTGGCGATCGGCAGGATTCCCGCGGCGGCGAGCCGGGGCCACAGCGGGGCGAGCGCCGCCTCCGGGTCGATCTCGAACTCGGACCGGCGAATCCGCCAGATCCGCCAGCCGACCCGGCGCAGCTCCCGCTCACGGGTCAGGTCGCGCTCGACGTCGTCGGTGGAACGGGTGGTGTCCCCGTCGCACTCGACGGCGAGCCGGGCCCGCCCCCCGGACACGACCAGGTCGAACCGGCGGCCGTTGATCTCGACCTGCGGTGTCACGTGGTAGCCGCGGGTGGCCAGGGCGAGGAAGACCCGCTGCTCGAACAGCGAGTCGAAACGCGGATGCGGCAGGACCGGGCTGACCTCGGACGCGGCGACCGGCGCCGCCGAGATGGCCGTCGGCGTCGACCCCGAATGTGCCAGCACGTAGCTGAGGTAGCTGTGCCGCAGGTCGACGGGTTCCAGGTCGGAGGCCGAGACCGAGTGGAACAGCCAGACCTGGTCGCGGGCCCGGGACGCGGCCACGTTGAACCTGCGCTGGTATTCCAGGCGGGTCAGCGAGGTGGTCGACGTGCCGGGCGCGATGACCAGGGAGAGGAAGATGACGTCCCGCTCGTCGCCCTGGAAGTCGGGCGGCGATCCGACCCGCAGCCGGCGCCRCTGCTGCTCGGCGGCGGACATCCGGGAGACGAGCTCGGAGCGGATGAGCTCGGCCTGGGCGGTGCCCTGCAGTACGACGATGCCGAAGGTCAGGCCCCGGTAACGCGGATCCTCGGCGCATTTCAGCACCTGGGTGACCAGCGCCTCCGCCTCGACGGGGTTGCGCGGGCCGTCCGCCGTCGGGGTGGTGTAGGCGTGCGGGACGTACTGGGCCCGCAGCGGGGTGAGCCGGTCGACGCCGAACTGCCGCAGCGGGATCAGCGGTGCGTCGCGGTAGAACATCGCCGACGACCACTCGATGATCTCCGGCATGCAGCGGAAGTGCTCGCGCAGCCGGACGACGTCGCCGAACCTGGTCCGCAGCAGGGAGAACAGGCTGGACCGCGGGGTGAAGCCGACCCGCAGCCAGCTGGGGATGTCCGGCAGCAGGGTGTCGAGCCGGTTGAAGACCGGTTCGAGCTCCTCGGCGGAGGCGTCCGGCGGCGTGCACTGCCGGTCGTCGCCGACGACGATCACCCGCGGTGCGAGCCAGAGCAGGAAGAGGCTTTCGAGGCCGGCCTGGCTTCCCTCGTCGACGATCACCACGTCGAAGCTGTCCCGTACCGCCGGGATGGTCGACAGCACCTCGCTGATCGGCATCACCCAGGCCGGGACGGCGGTCTGCGCGATCCGCATCGCCTCCCGGGCGGCCTGCCGGTAGCGCTCGGCGTGCCGGCCGGTGAAACGGCCGCCGGCGGCCATCGCGTCGGCGTAGGCGCGCAGGGCCGCCGACTGCTCGGTGCCCATCCGTTCCAGGCAGTGCTTCCAGGCCAGCGATCCGGCCAGCTCGGCGGTCGCGGAGGCGACCAGCTCGTCGGCGGCGTCGAGGTCGGCGTCCAGGTCGCTCTGGTCGGTGGCGCGGACGCGGGCGAGCCAGGTCGCGGCGACGGCGTGCGACCACGCCTTGCCGAAGGACTCGAACAGCTCGCCGAGGGCCGCCGGGCCGGTGGCGCCCTGACCGGCCTGACCTGCCTGACCCGTGTGACCTGCCTGACCCGTGTGACCTGCCTGGCCGGACGTCCCGTGGCTGGCCGCGCCCTGGCCGGCGAACAGACGTCCCGCCTGCAGCAGGTCGGCCAGGACGGGGTGTGCCTCCCGGACCCGGCCGAGCAGCTCGTCGCGGCGGCGGGCGCGGGCGCGGCCGTTCAGCGCGTCCGCCGTGGCCTCCAGGGCCGCGACATAGCCGGCCGGGTCGCGGGCCTCGACCGCCATGGCGAGCAGGGCCAGCTCGTCGACGGCATCCGGCTGGGCGGCGGCGGCGACGAGCTCGGCGGTGAGGTCCCGCAGCCCGGTGCCCGCGGCCGTGGCGGCCTGCCGCAGCCGGTACGCGTTCGCGGCCGCGCCCACGTCGTAGCACGCCGTCGGGGAGTCCAGCGGGATCCCGTGCGCGCCGAGCGCGTCGAGCAGCGCCGCCAGCCGGCCGCGGGCCGCCACGGCGACGTCGATGGCCCGCGCCACGTCCTGCGCCTCGGTGAGGCGGGCCAGCCGGACCTCCAGCTCCGCGGACGGGTCCGGGGCGACGCTGAGCAGGGACCAGGCGCGGGTCGCCGCGTCGAGCGCGACCTCCGCGCGCAGCCGGAAAAGCGCCAGGTCCAGCAGCTCCGGGGTGCGGGGCGGGACCCCGTCGACGCTCGTCTCCTCGAGCAGGACCCGGGCGTCCTTCTGCGCCTTCGACCGGAAGAACCGGCGCAGCGTGCCGCCGGCGTCCATGTGCTCGCGCAGCGCGATGGCGGAGGACAGCAGCGCGATCGCGTCGGGCCCGCGGCCGTCGGGGTAGCGGGGGAGCTCCACCTGGTGCAGGCCGAGCTCGACCACCGCCGCGGTCGCCTCCGCGATCGCGGGCGCGGCGGCGGCGACCTTCGTCCACAGCACCGCGGCCCGGCCGGCGAAGGCGTCGGCGAGCGCGTCCRCCGCCCACGGCTGCCGGACGGCGAGCCGGGCGATGATCTCCGCCGCGCGCAGCACACCGTCGACGGCGGCGGCCAGCCGGTCGGCCGCCTCGTCGCCGGCCAGGGCGAGCGCGTGCGCCAGCACGGGAACCATGGCCGCCGCCTGGCGGGACAGCGCCTGCTCGGCGGTCTCGGCGGCGTGCAGGGCACCCTGCTCGGCGTAGGCCAGCGCGGTCAGCTCGGAGCGGGTGGGTAGTTCGCCGAGCTCCGGTGGCAGCCCGAACGCCCGCTGCTCACGCAGTGCGGACAGCGCGATCGCCGAGGTGATCGGGGATGGAACGGTCGGCGGGTCGGATGGTCCCGTGGACTCCGCCCCGACGGCCTGACCAGCCTGACCGGCCGGTGCCCCCGTCCCGGCTGAAGCACTTGGACCACCCTGGCGTCCTGCTCCAGCCGCGTCCGAGGCACGTTCCGGCCCGGCGCCACCGCCACCATGGCCCGGCTGGGCGGGTTGACCTGGCCGCGCGGACTGTCCCGGCTGGGCGGGGTGCGCCTGGCCGTCCGCCGGCACGGGCGCGGCGGGCAACGCGGGTGGTGCGGGCGGTGCTGGGAGGGTGGCGGGAATGGTCCGGACGAGCCGTCCCCCGATGGTGATCCGCAGCGGTGTGGTCGGCGCGCTGGACGGGTCGCCCGGCCCGCCGTGCTGCTGTCCGGGGCCACCGAAGCCGCGCATCGCCGAGGAGACGGGGTCGGGTGTCGTCAGCAGGCGCCACAGTTCGGCGGCTTCGGAGTCGTTGAGCGGCGGGCGTGGCCAGCCACCACCCTCCGGCCCGGGGACGGGAACGGGAATCCATCCGTGTTCGGAGGCCTCGTCGCGCAGCCGCGCGGCGATCTCGGCGCGGGTGCCCGACCAGCCGGCGCCGACCTCGTACGTGCCGTGCCGGCGCCACTCGGCCGCCCGCCGTGCCGCCACCGCGGTGGCGATCCGTTCCCGCTCGGAGACCGCCGAATCCCGGCGCTGGCGTGCCGTCCGAATCCGCTCGTCCTGGGATCCGGCGTCGTAGACGGCCTTCTGGGCGGCCAGCGCGCTGACGCTGGTGGCGAGCTCGCCGGCACCGCTCTCGGCGTCCTCGGTGAGCGAGACGCACAGCCGGCGAAGCTCGGGCGGGAGCTTCTCCTGCAGCACCCGCAGGGCCTGGCCCTTCTGGCTGGTCACCAGGACCCGGCGGCCTTCGGCGAGCAGCGCGCTGATCAGGTTCGCGATGGTGTGGGTCTTGCCGGTGCCCGGTGGGCCCTCGACGACGACCCCGTTGTCCAGCCGCAGCCTGCGCATCACCCGGGTCTGTTCCGGGCTGATCGGGAGCGGCGAGAGCCAGTCCCCGGCAACGTCGGCATCGGACGCATCCGGCGAGCCGGGGGAGCTGGACGAGCTGGAGCCGGGGGAGCCGGAGCCGGTGGAGTCGGTGGGGCCGGCGAGGGTGCCCGTGGGGCGGGGCGCGAGGGCCAGGCGGCCTGGTTCGGTGCCCTCCGCCGTGGCGAGCCAGGCGAGGCGCTCGGACGTGTCGAGGGTTTCCACCAGCTGGGCGAGTCCCAGCGGCGGCAGGCCGTCGCCGCGCAGCGCGTCCAGCATCTGCTCGTAGTAGTTGAGCAGCGCGGCATGCCCGCGGGAGCGCAGGATGAGCGCCGGCGCGAGGGTGAGCGAGGCGCTGGGGCCGGCCGGGCCGGGCGGTGGCCAGTTCGGGCGGTAGCCCTCGGTCGGGCCGTCGACGGCGAGCGTGAGCCAGTCCCGCAGGAGTCGCTCGTCGTCGGCGCCCAGCGGCGCCGCGTCACGTGAGCGGAGTCGCTCGTGCAGCGCGTTGGTCCGTTCCGGCCGGAACGCCGGGACCCGGTCGAGGAAGGCGCTGTCCTCCAGCCGGGTGGAGGTACCCGCCGGCACCCGCAGCCGGATGGCCGACGTCATCGGATCGGTCTCGACCACGAGCCGGGTGACGAGCAGATGCCGTCGGACCGGGCGGGGCAGCTTCCAGGTCAGCAGGCCGGTGGCGAGCACCAGCTCCAGGGTGTCGCCTTCCTGGGCCAGGCGCTGCGCGACGCCGTACAGCGTCGTGTGCAGGTGGCGTCGGTCGGCGTCGGCCCGCGCCCGTGAGCTCCACACCTGCCACGCCCGCGCCCACTCCGCGAACGCGGCCGCGACGTCCGCCGGAACCGGCGTGGCGCTCGGATAGGTGGTCGCCGGCTCGCCGGAGGTGCCGGCGCGCCCGTTGCCGGCGGCGCCGGCTGTGCTCGGCTGCCGCGGGCCGGTCACCTCACCGGTGCGCGGCCGGGTGCCGTTGGAACGACGGCCGTTGGACGTCGGCGAGCCGCCCTTGGAGGCCGGCCCCGAGCCGTTCGAGGTCGGTCCCTGGCCGTTCGAGCTTGGCCCGGTGCCGTTGGCGGAGGGCGCCGTGCCGTTGGCGGCGGAGGGGGCGGTGCCGTTGGGCGAAGGTCCCCTGCCGTTGGATGACGGCGCGGCGCCGTTGGACGTCGGCGAGGAACCGTTCAGGGCACCCGATGGCGCGTCACCCGGGCCCGCCGCGTCATCCCGGCCGGGCTGGTCGTCGCCGTGGCCGGCATCGTCGGTGGGGTGGGCCGCGGCCCGCTCCGCCGGGCTCACGGCGGGCAGATCGTAGACGAGCAGCGGGGCCGCGCTCAGGTCCACGTCGGCCGGGGGCACGGGGCCGTGCAGGACGATCCCGTGCTCCGACCGGCCGGCGGACGCCTCCGAGCCACGGACGGGCAGCCGGACCCGGCCACGGAGGATCTCGGGCAGCGGTGGCGCGGGCGGAAGAAGCGCGGCGGCGGGTGCCTCGAGCAGGACCTCGCCGGCACCGGCGGCCTCGAACAGCGACAGGCCGGAGGGCAGGCCGGCGAGCCAGATCACCAGCGGGTTCTCGTCGACGTCGACGATCTGCTCGGACTGGGAGACCGCCACCTCGTGCAGGAAGCGCACGAGCCGGTGGCAGCGGTCGGTCAGTGCGGCGTAGCGCTCACGACGGGCGAGGTCCAGCGCCCTGGCGTCAGCGGCGTAACCGGCGTCAGCGGCGTCAGCGGCGTCAGCCGCGGCGGCGTCGCCGCTGCCACCGTCACCGGCGTCACCGACGTCCGGGCCAGGGCGGCCGGTGCCGGTGCCAGTGCCGGTGCTGCTGTGGCTCTCGGTGCGACCGCGGCTCTCGGCTCCGCCGCGGCCCGCCGCGTGATCGGCGCCGATGCCCGGCCGTGGCGCGTCGGAGCTGGCACGGGCCGTGGTCCGGGCGGTCACCCGTGCCGGACGGCGCTCCGCCCCGTCTGTGCCGACGTCCGCCGTGTCCGTGGCCCCTGCGTGAGCCACTCCGGAGTCCACCGAACCCGAGTCCGTCGTCATCTAGTCTCTCCCCGATTCCGGCCGGCGCGTGCCGGCGGCGGAACTCGTGACGGGGCGTCGCGAACGCCCTGTTCCGATCGTTCCGGGACCGGAACACCCGATACCAGAACTAGTGCAAGCCTCCCGGACGAACCAGGACGGTGGCGCCGCGACCCACTGTTTGCGGCACTCGTCCGTATGCGGAGTTGGCCCAGGGGGTGTAGCGGCTGAAATCGATGGCCCGGCGGTGGCCGGCCGTGGTGGACGGAAGTCGCCTGCGGCTGGGCATGGTTGGCCGTGGTCGGTCCGTGGTCGGATGCGGGATTCCGCGTGTTCGGTGGCGTGTCCACCGGCGTGCCGCTGCCCGGCCCGAAGGTGGGATGCGACAACATACGCATCCGTGAGGTCACGGTTCTTTGCCGACACCCACGTGCACTCCAGGTACTCGCGGGCCTGCAGCCGCGACTGCGACCTGGAGCATCTGGCGTGGTGGGCGGCCAGAAAAGGCATCAGCGTCGTCGGCACCGGCGACTTCACCCATCCGGCGTGGTCGCAGGAGCTGGCGACCAAGCTGGTGCCGGCGGAGCCGGGGCTGTTCCGGCTGCGCCCCGATCTGGAGCGCGACGTGCTCGCGACGCTGCCGGCCTCGTGCCGGACGGCGACGCGATTCATGATCTCCACCGAGATCTCCACGATCTACAAGCGTGGTGAGCGCACCAGAAAGGTCCATCACCTCCTCTACGCACCCGATCGGGAGTCGGCCGGTCGGATCACGTCCGCACTGGCCCGAATCGGCAACCTGGCCGCCGACGGACGTCCGATACTCGGCCTGGACTCCCGCGACCTGCTGGAGATAACGCTCGCCGCGGGCGATGGCTGCTACCTCGTCCCCGCCCACGTGTGGACCCCGTGGTTCGCCGTTCTCGGCTCGAAGTCGGGGTTCGACGCGGTCGAGGACTGCTACGCCGATCTCGCCGACCACGTCTTCGCGCTGGAGACCGGGCTCTCGGCCGACCCGGAGATGTTCTGGCGGATCTCCGGGCTGGACCGGTACCGGCTGGTCAGCAACTCCGACGCGCATTCGCCGCCGATGCTCGGCCGCGAGGCGACGGCCTTCACCTGCGATCCGGACTACTTCTCGATTCTCGCCGCGCTGCGCACCGGGGACGGTTTCGGCGGCACCGTCGAGTTCTTTCCCGAGGAGGGGAAGTACCACCACGACGGGCACCGCAAGTGCGGGGTCGCGCTGACCCCGGAGCAGACCCGTGAGCTCGGCGGGCTCTGCCCGGAGTGCGGCCGCGGCCTGACCGTCGGCGTGCTGAACCGGGTCGACACGCTGGCCGACCGGACCGAGTCCACCCGCCCCGAGACCGCGGGGGACGTCACCTCGCTCGTCGCGCTGCCGGAGATCGTCGGCGAGATCCTCGGCGTCGGCCCGAAGAGCAAGGCGGTCGCCTCCCAGGTGACGACGCTGGTCTCGCGGCTGGGCCCGGAGCTGGGCATCCTCTCGGACGTCCCGCTCGACGCGATCGCCGAGGTCGGCTCACCGACGCTGGTGGAGGGCATCGGGCGCCTGCGCCGGGGCGAGGTGATCCGCCAGGCGGGGTACGACGGTGAGTACGGCGTCATCCGGCTCTTCCAGCCGGACGAGCTGAGCGCGGACGCGGGCACGCTGTTCGACGTGCACCCGACGGCTCCCCGGCCAACCTCCACCGGCACCGGCGGCGCCGGCGGTTCGGGCGGACGTAAGGCCCGGGGCTCCGCCCGGCGCAGCGCGCTGGTTCCCGAGGCCGCCACCCCTGGACCGGAGGCCCCCGACTCTGCCCGGGAGGCTCCCGCCCCGGAGGTGCCAGGCCCCGTCCCGGAGGTCCTCGGCTCGGTACCGGGCGATCCCGACCCCGGCTCCGGCTCCGCGCCGGATGCGGCTCCCGGCGGCCGTTCCGTTCTCGACGGCCTGGATCCGGACCAGCGGCGCGCGGCGGAGCAGGTCGGTGGGCCGATGCTGGTCCTCGCCGGTCCCGGCACGGGCAAGACCCGGACGCTGGTGCACGCCATCGCGTACCGGGTGCGGGAGCTGGCGGTGCCCGCCGAGCAGTGCCTCGCCGTGACCTTCACCCGCCGGGCCGCCGGTGAGCTGCGGGAGCGTCTCGATCTGCTGCTCGGCACGGGCACGGACACGGCCGGGTCGACGGCCGGATCCGTGGCCGGATCCGCGGTGACCGCGACGACGTTCCACGGCCTCGGCCTCGCGATCATCCGCGAGCGGCACGAGGCGCTCGCGCGGGCCGCCGAGGTGCGGGTGGCGGACGACGCCGTCCGCGACGAGCTGGTGGACGAGGCCCTGCACGGCGCCGAGAGCCCGCAGGCCCGGAGCCGGGTCGTCGCCGAGCTGGCCGACCTCAAACGGCGGCGCGCGTTGGGCCGGTCCTACCGGGACCATCCGTCGGCCGGGGTGCTCGCGCGCTACGACGCCGCGCTGCGCGACCGCAACATGGTCGACCTGGACGACCTGGTGACCCTCCCGCTCGGGCTGCTGAGGTCGTCCCCCGAGCTGGCCCAGGAGTACCAGCGGCGCTGGCGGCACGTCTGGGTCGACGAGTTCCAGGACATCGACGAGGTGCAGTACGGGCTGCTGCGGGAGCTGTGCCCGCCCGACGGGGACCTGTGCGCGATCGGTGACCCGGACCAGGCCATCTACAGCTTCCGCGGCGCCGAGGTCGGCTTCTTCCTGCGGTTCGAGCAGGACCGTCCGGGCGCTCGACGGGTCTCGCTGACCCGCAACTACCGGTCGACGCCGACGATCGTCGGGGCCGCGCTGGACGCGATCGCACCGAGCACGTTCGTCCCCGACCGGGAGCTGCGCGCGGTCACCGGCCAGGACGCCGACGGTCCGGTCGTGATCCGGCCGTGCGGGAGCGAGGCGGAGGAGGCGATCGCCGTCGTCGACCTCATCGAGGAGGCGCTGGGCGGCACCTCGTTCCACTCCCTCGACTCCGGTGCGGTGGACGGATCGGAGCGGGGCAGACTCTCCTTCGCCGACATCGCGGTGCTGTACCGCACGGCCCGCCAGGCCGAGCCCGTGGTCGACGCGCTGCTGCGCCGGGGGTTTCCGTTCCGCCAGCACGGCCACACCCCGCTCGCGGAGCTGCCCGCGGTGGGGGCCCTGCTCGCGGACCTGCGGGAACGGTCCGGCGAACCGCCGCGCTCCGTGTCGGCCGCCCTGCGGGACGCCGCCGCGCGGCTGACCGATCTCGCGGCCGGTTCGGACACCGCGCTGGGGGCGGTTCTGCGCGCCGAAGCCGCCGACGGCGGCGGTCGGTCGCCCGGTGCGGCGGAGYTACGCCGGGCGGTGGAGCTCCTGGCCCCGGCGGCCGCCGCCGCGGGAACAGATCTCGACTCCTTCCTCACCGCGGTCGCGCTGGGGACGGAGGTCGACGACCTGGATCCCCGGGCGGACCGGATCTCCCTGCTCACGCTGCATGCGTCCAAAGGGCTGGAGTTCGGGCTCGTCATCATCGTCGGCTGCGAGGACGGGCTGCTGCCGTTGCGCTGGGGCAGATCGGCGCCCGCCGGGGCTGCCGCTGCTTCAGGGCCTGGCGGTACCGTTGCCGTCGGGCCTGCCGGTGCCGCTGACCCTGCTGCCGACGCCGAGGCGGAGGAGCGGCGCCTGCTGTTCGTGGGAATCACCCGGGCGCGTACCCGACTCGTTCTCACCCATGCCACGCGACGTCGCCGCGGCGGGGAGGTCGTCCAGACCGGGCCTTCGCCGTTCCTCTCCGCCATCGACGGTCGGTACCTGGAAAAACGGATCGGATCAGCGCCCTCCGCCGCGCAGATCCGACGCCGGTCCGAGGGCCGCCAACTTCGGCTGATCTGACGGCTAACGAGGCTGAGGCGTGCTGACGGAAGGCGAACCGCACCCGCACGGCTGCCCATCGAGGATCCCGCGCAGCACCGGCAGTTCGTCCTCGAAAGGGGCAAAAGGGGCGCCGGATTGCCTGGCGAGCCGCAAGGGTGAAGGATTTCGGTCGTCGGAACAACCAGAATCCTTCACGTTTGCGACTCGCCAAGCCGGGCTGCCGGACCCTCGGAGGCCCGGACACGTTGATGGAGGGCACCCTCACCCACAGGCTGGCGATCTTGATTGGAGCCTCTGGGTTTCTGACAGCGCTGGTCAGCTTTCGGCGAGTGCACGGCTGTTCCGTTCGCGATCCTAAAGGGCTCCGCGTTTCTCTTTCTTCGGGTCTCTTTACATCCATTTCTTCGCCGGTTTTGCAAGTCTTCGAGGGGTGTTTATCGGAAGGGCAACGAAGAGCCCTTTAGTTGCCGATCCCGCGCACCTCGCCGGGAGCTGCGGGGGTGGGATTCCGTCCCTCCAGGGAGTCGTTGGCGCCGTCCGCGGCCCCTGAAGCCGCAGGTCGCGGGGGTTCTTCGGGTCTCGCTGGCTGCTGTGACGCGGTGCCGGACCAGCGATGTCGGATGTGCGGGCTGCCCGTGGCGGCGATTTGTCCGCGATGGCCGATCGCCGGGTGTCCCGTCATTCATCCAACGGATTGGAGCGATTCGGGTTTCTGGCGCCTCCGTCACTTTGCCCGATGAGGGTCGAGGGCTGGGGAGCCGGTCCGTCCACGGATCTGAACGGCCATGGGCGCTGGCGGCCGCGCCACTATTTCGGCTGGATTCGCTCGATCTTGGTCCAGCCGTGCCAGCCGCGTTCCTCGAGCTGCTTCAGGAGCCTGCGTGCGATCGGCACCGACTCGAGGAAGACGGAGTCGAGGAGCTCCGCGAGCTCGTCGGTGATCTCCCAGTCCCGGTTCCCCGCTTCCGTTTCCGTGGTGTCGGCGGCCTCGAAGGAGGCGACGAGCCGGTCGCCCAGGGCCGCCACCCGCGGGTCGTCGGCATCCCATTCGATCACTGTGGCGAGATCGCGGTAGAGCGTGACGATCGCCGGGTCGTCGAGCTGTTGCCGCTTCAGCTTCATGAGCAGTGGCATGCGCTCCGGGAGCTGGGCGGCGACCAGGATCCAGGCGTCCCGCTCGCCCGCGATCATCAACTCCGGGAGCCCGAGCTCGCGCAGCCGGTCGAGGTAGGCCACCGCCTCCGGCGGCAGGGCGAGGCTGTCACCGGCCGCCAGCTGGGCGATCCGCTCGCGATGCCGCTGCCGCAGCCTGATCTCCGCGCGCAGGCGCCGGTCGATGTCGGCGACGGCGGTGCTGAACTCCTCCTCGCCCGCGTCCAGCAGCTCGCGGACCTGCGCGAGCGGCACGCCGGCCTCGGCGAGCGTGCGGATCTTGACCAGCTCGACGACGGCGCGGGCGTCGTAGCGCCGGTAGCCGGAGTGGTCTCGCTCCGGCTCCGCCAGCAGACCCTTGGCGTGGTAGTGCCGCACCGCGCGTACGGTGACGCCCGCGTACGCCGCCAGCTGGCTGATCGTGAGCACCATGCCAGTCTCCTATTTCGTGGGCACGCGCAGGAACAGCCGACGTGACCACAGGAAGCCGAGCAGCGCGATCAGGGCGCACCAGCCGATCGCGAGCCACAGGTCGGCGCCTGCCGACGTACCCGTGACCAGGGCCCGCAGGGTGTCGATCATCGGGGTGAACGGCTGGTGCTCCGCGAACTGGCGCAGCCCGGTGGGCATCGCGTCGGTCGGCACGAAGCCGCTGCTGATGAACGGCAGGATCACCAGGAACAGCGGCGTGTTGCTGGCTGTCTCGACGCTGTCCGCCGCCAGGCCCATGCCGACGGTCAGCCAGGTGAGCGCGAACGAGACACCGACCAGCAGCCCGATCGCACCGAGCCAGTCGAGCGGGCCGGCGTCGGAGCGGAATCCGAGCCCGAACGCGACCGCCGCCACGATCACCACGGCGAAACCGGTCCTGATGACGGCGCCCAGCACGTGGCCGGTGAGCACCGAGAGCCGGGCGATGTTCATCGTGCGGAACCGGGCGATGATCCCGGTGGTCATGTCGGTCGCGGTCGAGATCGCGGTGCCGAGCGCGATGCTGGTGACGGTCATGAACAGGATCCCCGGCGTGATGAACTCCAGGTAGTCGCCGCGGTCCCCGGTGCCGGCCCGGCCCACCGCGCCCGTCACGCCCTCCTGGCCCGGCAGGCCGGCGCCCAGGGTCCCGCCGAACACGTACACGAACAGCAGCAGGAACACGATCGGCTGCGCGACCAGCATGATCGACAGTGAGGGGTAGCGGCGGATGTGCAGCAGGTTGCGCCGCAGCATCGTCGCCGAGTCCCGGACGGCGTAGGCGGTGCTCATGCGGGGATCCCCTCTGCGGTGGGCGCCGCTGCGGCCGTGCGGCCGGTGAGCGCGAGGAACACGTCGTCGAGGTCGGCGGACTGCACCGTGAGGCCGGCGACGGCGTCGTCGTCGAGGCCGGCGAGCAGGCGGCGCAGCCCGGCGACGCTGCCGTCGCCCGGCACCTGCAGGGTGAGCGCCTCGACGTTGGACGAGGCCTGCGGATGCGCGGCCGCCGCGGCGGCCAGCCCCGCGGCGTCGGTGAACTGCACCGTCACGTGCCCACCGGGTACCCGCCGCTTCAGCTCGGCGGCCGTACCCTCGGCGACGAGGCGGCCACCGTCGAGCACTCCGATCCGGTCGGCCAGCTGGTCGGCCTCGTCGAGGTACTGYGTCGTCAGCAGCACCGTCACGCCGTCGGCGACCTGCTCGCGCACGATCGCCCACAGGTCGCGACGGCTGCGTGGGTCGAGGCCGGCTGTCGGCTCGTCGAGGAAGATCAGCCGGGGCCGGGTGATGAGCGTCATCGCCAGGTCGAGGCGACGCTTCATGCCGCCCGAGTAGGTCTGCGCCCGCCGGTCGGCCGCGGCGACGAGGTCGAACCGCTCCAGCAGCACCGTCACCGCCGCGGTCGCGGTCGCCCGCTCCAGGTGGGCGAGCTCGGCCATCAGCCGCAGGTTCTCACGCCCGGTGAGCAGCTCGTCGATCGCGGAGAACTGCCCGGTCACACCGATCGCGGCACGCACCCCGGCGGGCTCGCGTCGGATGTCGAAGCCGCCGACGCGGATCTCGCCGCCATCGGGGGCCAGCAGGGTGGAGAGGATGTTGACGATGGTCGTCTTGCCGGCACCGTTGGGCCCGAGGAGCGCGTAGACGGAGCCCTGCGGGACGGTCAGGTCGACGCCGTTGAGCACAGCGTGTCGCCCGTAGGACTTGGTAAGCCCGGAAACCTCGATCGCGGGCCTGATGGCGGTCATGGGGCCATGCTGGAGGCCTGACGCAGGGTCAAGGTCAAGCCGCCGCCCGAAAAGAAATCAGTCCAGGCGGCGCAGGGGAAAACGCCGGGCCGCGTCGCTCAGGACGTCCAGGAGCGTGTCGATTTCGGCCTCGGTGTTCGCGGCGGTCACCTGGACGCGCACACCGACCTGGTCCCGGGGCACCAGCGGGAACGGCGCCACCGTCACGTAGATGCCCCGCTCGAAGAGGAACGCGCCGAGTGCGTCCGCGTGGTCGGGGCCGGGGTCGGTGAGCGGAATCTCGATGATCGGATGGCCGGAGCTGTTCAGGGTGGCCAGCCCGAGCGAGCGGATCCCGGCCAGCGCCCTGGCGGTCAGGGTGTGCAGGGCCAGCCGGGCCTGTTCGCCGCGCTCGGCGTTGACCCGTAGCCCGACCTGCGCGGTCGCCAGCGACGCGACCGGCGGCGGGCCGGAGAAGATGTAAGGGTTGGCCATGGTCTTGAGGTAGTCCTTCAGCTCGGTCGGGCAGGTCGCGAACGCGAGCAGCGAGGAATACGACTTCGAGAAGCCGCCGACCATGACGACGTCGTCGTAGGACTGCCCGAGATGGCGGACGATGCCGTTCCCGCGCAGCCCGTACGGAGTGAGCTCCGCCGGGGAGCGCTCGCCGATGACGCCGAACCCGTGCGCGTCATCGATGTAGACGACGGCTTCGTGCGACCGGGCGACGGCGAGGATCTCGGCCAGCCGCGGCCCGTTGCCCGTCATGCTGTTCACGCCGTCGATCGCGATGACCCGGGGGAAGAGCCGGCACGCGCGCAGCGCGCGGTCCAGCCGGTCGAGCCGGGCCTCTCGGAACCGGCGCACGGTGGCGCCTCGGCCCAACGCCATCGCCGCCCCGTCGTGCACCGAGCTGTGGGCATGCACCTCGACGAAGAGGGCGCCCTGGCCGACAAGCGCGGGCAGCACAGACAGATGTATGTGGCTGATCGTCGGCAGCAGCAGGGTGTCGGGCGCGCCGAGAAGCTCGGAGAGGCTCTGCTCGATCTCGGTGAACAGCCGTGGATTGGCGATGATCCGGGACCAGCTGGGGTGGGTTCCCCAACGGTCGAGATACTCCGGCACGGCTTCGATGATTTCGCGGTCCAGATCGAATCCCAGATAGTTGCAGGACGCGAAGTCGATCAGCCATCGGCCGTCGATGCGAATGCGTCGCCCCGCGATCTCGTCGACCCGCGAGTCATAGAACGGTGACTGGCGGCGCATCCGGGCCATTTCCGCCATGACACCGTACGGACGGGCCAGCACGTGGCGAAGACCTGCGCCGTCGGCCTGCCGGGCCGGCGCCACGGCCGGCGCCGCGAGCCGCGGATCGTCGGCGGTGGCCGTGGTGCGGATCGACTCGGCGCCGGCCGGGGCGGAATCCGAGATCTGGGTCACTCGGGCCAGCTTTCGTTCTGCGGGTGGCGCAGAGCCGTCGGGGTCATCGCCGGCACCGACCTTTCGGGACGCCCGAAAGTCCGGTCTCCGGGCATGGGAAACGAGAAAAATCGACGAAAGGCTGCCCGAGTCGTCGGGAAGTCAGGTGAGGGTGACGCTTGACGAAGAGCCAAGGAAGAACATAGCGGGTTGAACCGGTGCCTTCCACCGCTTTCAGTTTTCTTGGGCGCTATCGCGGGGGTGGCGCCGGGCGTCCTACGACGACCGGCGCTCCGGGCGGTCTCCGGGCCCTCTCCGGGTGTCCGTGGGGTGGCCTCCCGCGGGCATCCGGGCCCGCCCCGCCGCCTCGTCCGGCCCGCCCCGCCGCCTCGTCCGGCCGGTCCGCGGGCACTCGTCCGGCTGGTGCGGAGGCACTCCTCCGGCTGGCGTGCAGGCACTCGTCCGGCTGGCCCGCGGCAGCGCAACGACCGGCCGAACGGCAGGGCGAACGAGGGCACCGGATCGGGCCGCGCGGCGACCCGCGGGCGGGCCCGTCGGCGCCTGCCGCGGGAGCAGGCCTTTCGTCGCGGCCACAGCGAACAACCCGGCGCGGCAGTGGTGTTATCGTGCCCGGCATGTCCGAGACCGTGTCCGCTTCGAACAGCCCGTCGTCGAGCGCGCCGGCTTCGGCCAGGCCCGCGTATGAGGGCCCGCCGCCCCTCCGTGACCTCCCGTACGCGGGCTTCGGCCTGAACCGGTCGGTCACGCTCTTCAAGGCGCACCGCAAGGAGCCGGTCGACCCGGCCGGGTTCTATTCGCTCATCGCGGCCGACTCCGTCCGCCAGCTGGAGCGGTACACCTCCCTGGCCGGCCAGCTGGTGCTCGACGTCGGCGGCGGCCCGGGCTACTTCCGGTCCGCCTTCCTGGACGCGGGCGCCCGGTATTACTGGGTTGAGCCGGACGTCTCCGAGATGGAGGCCGGCGGCATCGACGTTCCGGGGCGAATCCGCGGCAGCGCGCTCGAACTGCCGTTCCGCTCCGACTCGATCGACCTCTGCTACAGCTCGAACGTCCTTGAGCACGTGCCCGACCCGTGGCGGATGTGCTCGGAGCTGGTGCGGGTCACCCAGCCCGGTGGCCTCATCTTCCTCAGCTACACCAACTGGCTCTCCCCGTGGGGCGGCCACGAGACCGCGCCGTGGCACTACCTCGGGGGCCACCGGGCCGCCGAGCGGTTCCGCAAGCGTGAGGGCAAGGCGCCGAAGAACCGGTTCGGCGAGACCCTGTTCCCGGTTTCCGTCGCCGGCACCCTCGCCTGGGCACGCCAGCGCAACGATGTCGTGGTCGTCGACGCGATGCCGCGCTACCTGCCGGACTGGGCGAAGGTCGTCCTCCGCGTTCCCGGCGCCCGCGAGGTCGTCACCTGGAACCTCGCGATGGTCCTGCGCAAGGTCTAGCGCGGCGTCGTCCGGCGCGGCGTCTCAGCAGGGCTTCGCCGTCGACCGGGAGCAGTGCCCGTCCGAAGAGCCCGACCAGTGGAGGATCTCGGTCGTTTCGACGACCGAGATCCTCCACTGTTGTCTGACCGCAATGCCGGGAGTGGCGGCGACCCGCGGCTGCGGCCAGCTCAGTGGTCGAGGCGCTGGCCGCACCAGAGGGAGGCGTTCTGGGCGCCGGGTGCCTCGTTGCGGACGATGTCGTAGCCGGTGCCCGCGTCGTTGACCTGAACGAAGCTGTAGCAGCTGCTGATCCTGCCGAAGTCGTTGCGGAAGTCCACGTCGCCGGCCAGCAGCCCGGAGGCGTTGTAGCCCTTGGACCCGCGCAGGGTGTCGATGAAACCGGCGCGGGTCGGGCAGGGGCCGGCGAGCTGGAGCCCGTGCAGGAAGACGTCCGTGAGGATGTAGGACACCAGCGCGAGCTCCTGGTCGGGCCGGCTCAGCTGGGGCGCGAACTCGCTCATCGCGTTCAGGTAGATCTGCTGTGACGGGGTGCGTGCCTCGAAGGGCACGTAGTTGACGAAGGTGGTCAGGCCGGCCAGCGCGTTGCCCTGCCGGGCCAGCAGGCTCGGATCATAGCCGTTGGCGGCGAGCATGACTTTCGGCTTCAGGCCGATCCGCTGCCCCACCCGCATGATGTCGGCGAGTTCGTCACTGGAGATGGGCGCGATGATCGTGTCCGCGCCCGAGGCCTTGAGCTGCTGGGCCATCGCCTCGGGCGTGGTCGTGTTCAGGTTCCAGATGAACGGGCCGGGCAGGATTCTGATTCCGGTGGCGACGAGACTGTCCACGATCTTGCTGCTGAAGTCCTGGGGGGCGTCACCGATATCGGTCCTGATGACGGCGGCGGTGGTACCTCCCCGTGCTTTCACGTACTGGCCGAAGGTGTCGACGGACGGGCCTTCGCCGAACACGTAGGAGTACGCGAACATGTTCTGGTATTCGGACCACACGCCCTCGGCCGGCAGCCCGGCAACCGGAATATTGAGGTCGTGCAGGTAGTCAGCGCCGCCGGAGGCCGCTGTTGTCGCCTCCACCAGGCCGAAAACGTTTTTCCGATCGATGAGGTCACGGACGACCTCATTATTCGTGGCCGGGCTTGACTCGTCATCCCGCGCGGTGGCGACGATGCGCCGGCCGTGGATCCCACCGTCGGCATTCGCCAGGCCGATGCGTGCGTCGAAGCCGCTGCGCATCGCCGCCAGGGGTTTCGCCAGCGGGCCCGTGTCCGGGACGACGAACCCGATCTGGATCTCGTCGTCGGTCACGCCGGGTGCGACACAGCCGGCCTTCTGTGAACTGGCGCCGTCGTCGGCGGACCCGACCAGGGAGCATCCGGCGAGGGCGATCACGGCGGACGTGACGAGCCCGCCTGCCACTCGTAGCTTCCGGTGGTGACGACGGGCCATCTGTGCTCCTCCGCAGGATGCGATTGGTCGGGATCGGTGGCCTGGGCGGGGACCTGGATCCGGATGTCGAACGGGCGTCTTCGAGCCCGTGGCGACCGCGATCCAGGGCATGAGAACAACGTTTCTGGCCGGGTGCTTCGTGATTCTCGTTCTGGGTGGGTGCGGGCGGCCTGGTTGTCTTTTCGGGTACGGGCATGCTGGAGCTGCCCGGGTCTTCTGTTTGGTTGGGCGACTGCCGGTCGCCAGGTTCGCGGTGAACCGGCGTTCATTTGATGAACTGTCGTTCAAAGTTCCTCTTCCATCTCACGGTCCGGGGCCGGGATGCCGCGGGTCCGAGTCAACGATGGAAGAAGATCAATGCGGTCGACGATTTCGACCACAATACAGATGGCTGTCGGATTGTGCATGGAATGCTTCAGGTGTACTTGTTACGTCAAAGCTGACATCGACCAAGAATTTCGGGGCGCACCGGATGTATCGGCTCATTCCGACTCCGACTCCGACTCCGGGTTCGGGTTCGACCTCGACTCCGGCCTCGACTTCGGCACGGACCTGATGATTCACGGCCGGAATCAGAACGCGTCCCGCGGAATCAGGGGTATGGATGCGTCTCGGGTTTCGGGCATGTGGGGCAGGGCCGGGCTGGCGAGTCGGATGCGTCCGGTTCGCTCAGACGTCGGTTGGCCGGGGCCGGTTCTGCGGTGGCCTGCGCGGCGGCGCGAGGCGGGAGACCGGAAGCCGGTCGCATTCGAGGCGGATGCGGTCATCACGGACGGCCCGCAGGGTCGCGAGGAACTCCGAGCGCGGAATCTCCTGCACGCCGAGCGTGATCAGGTGCTCGGTGGTGAGCTGCGTGTCGAGGAGCACCCCGCCGGCCTGCCCGAAGCGGTCCAGGAAGTCGACCAGGGCGACCTTCGAGGCGTCCGAGGCGCGGTGGAACATGGACTCACCGCAGAAGATCCGCCCGACCAGCACGCCGTACATCCCGCCGACCAGGCGGTCATCGTCCCAGATCTCGATGCTGTGGGCCCAGCCGCAGGCATGCAGCTCGGCGAAGCCCTCGATGAGGTCCTCGGTTATCCACTGGTGCGGGCCGTCCCGCCGGCAGTGGCGGACGACGTCCACGAAGGATTCGTTCATGGTGCTGGTCCAGCTGCTGTTGCGCAGACGTTTGACCAGCGAGCGGCGGACCCGCATCGTGCCGGGCGCGAGCACGGTCCGCGGATCGGGGCACCACCAGGGCGGGTCCAGCAGCTCCGGGCTCCCACCGGCGGTCCGGCGGCGGCGACCGGTCCGCGCGGCCGGGATCCGTGGGATCGCCCCGCGGGCGACGGCCACGCCCAGTGCCGCGCGCAGCTCGTCGGCTTCGGCGGGATCGTCGGTCGGCCACGGGAAGACCCCCTGGCGGTAGGCCCCGACCAGGGTCGCCGGGGTCATCCCGCCGCCGGCGGCGACCGGCCCGTACGGCGGGGCCTGATCCAGGTACCGGGCCAGGATCGGATGGTCCCAGCCCGAGGAGGGCGGTTCGGGGCTCGGCGGGGTCAGCATCGCAGCGGACCCATCGGAGTCGGGGCCGTCGCCGTCGCCGTCGCCGTCGCCGCCGGGGTCAGCTGCTGCGCGCAGTCCTGGTGGCCGAGCGCGGACAGGGTCGCCGTCAGCTCGGTCGCGGGCCGCGGCTGGCCCAGGAAGTAGCCCTGGGCCAGGTCACACCCGTAGCTGCGCAGCTTGGCGAGCACGCTCGCACTGTCCACACCCTCCACCACGATCCGCAGGCCCAGCGCATGCGCGAGCCCGATCGTCGACCGGACGATCGCCTCCGCCTTCTGCCGGCGCCGCTCGGACCCGTCCTCCAGCCGCGTGACGAACGACTTGTCCAGCTTCAGGATGTCGACCGGAAGCTCCTGGAGGTACGCGAGCGAGGAGTAGCCCGTGCCGTAGTCGTCGACGGCGATCTTCACTCCGAGCTCGCGCAGCTCGTCCAGCACCGCGGCGGAACGCACGAGGTCGCGCATCAGCGTCGTCTCGGTGATCTCCACCTCCAGCGCCGAGGGCGGCAGACCGTACTGCTGCAGCAGCCCGCGGACCTGCTCCGGGAAGGCGCGGTCGAGCAGGTCCGAGGCGGCGAGGTTGACGGCGACCGTCATGTCGACACCGCCGTCCCGCCAGCGCCGGCACTGGGCGAGCGCCAGCTCCAGCACCTCGATGGTGAGCTTGCGCATCAGCCCCGCCTGCTCGGCGAGCGGCACGAAGGCGTCCGGTGCGAGCAGGCCCCGGGTCGGGTGCCGCCAGCGGACGAGGGCCTCCACACCGTGCGGGCTCCCGGAGCCGAGATCGACCTTCACCTGGTAGTGGACCTCGATCTGGCCGGTTCCCAGGGCCGCGCGCAGCGACTCGATCATGTCGAGGCGCAGCAGCGTGTCGACCTCCGCGCCGGGCCGGTAGTAGCCGACGCCGGTCCGGCCGGCCTTCGCACCGTACATGGCGACATCCGCACGCTGGAGCAACGTCTGTGCGTCGAGTGCGTGTTCCGGGTAGAGGGCCGCGCCGATGCTCGCGCCGACGTGCAGGGTCATCCCGCCGACCTCGAACGGGCCCGACAGCGCCTGCAGCACCCGCTCGGCCACCAGCCGGGCGGCGTCGGCGTCGGCGTCCTCCAGCAGCACGGCGAACTCGTCCCCGCCGAGGCGAGCCTGTAGATCACCAGGCCGCAGGGCGCCCGAGATGCGGGCGCCGACCTCGATGAGCAGCGCGTCGCCCAGGTGGTGGCCGAACGAGTCGTTGATCTCCTTGAAGCGGTCCAGGTCGAGCAGCAGCAGTGCGGACGAGTCGCCCTGCCCGGAGTTCATCTCCATCTGGGAGAGCCGTTCGAGGAAACCCCGCCGGTTCGTCAGCCCGGTGAGGTCGTCGGTGTGGGCCAGCGCCCTGCTCTCGGCGAGCTGCTGGACCTCGATGAAGGTCAGCGCGGCGCGGGCGAGCGCGGCGAGCACGGTCGTCGCCGCCAGGATCACCGTGACCAGCGGAAGGTGCACGGTCGACCCGAGCACGAGCAGCGCGATCGCCACGACGCTGAGCACCAGCGGGACGGTGATGACGCTCCAGCCGGACATCCGCGCCGGTCTGCGCCAGGGCTGGCGCTGCCAGGCCGCGAACGAGGGGGTGAGCAGCGACAGCACCCAGACGATGTCCAGCACGCCGCCCTGCATCTCGCCGTTCGCGATCAGGAACAGGAAGTAGGAGTCGGCCAGCGCGAAGCCGCCGAGCCCGGTGCCGAGCAGCCACCACACCTGCCCGGGGCGCCAGTCCATCAGCCCGAAGGCCGTGACGACCAGCAGGAGCAGCAGCAGGTCGGCGAGCGGGTAGATGAGCCCGAACACGATGGTCGCGGTGTCACCGGGATCCGTCTCCGACTCCGAGATCCACGGGGTGATTCCGCTGCACAGCGCGGCCACCCCGAGAACACCGACCAGGGCGTCGAGCCACACGCTCGGGTGAAAGCGAAGGATCCGCTGCCGCAGCAAAAGGATGACCGCGACGTAACAGGCGGGGTAGAAGAGAAGCCAGCCGATGTCGGCCGCGGAGACGATGCTGCTCCCACCGCCCGAGGGTCCGTCGACCACCAGGTTGAAATAGACGCCGGCGAGACCGTAGCTGATGATCCCGGCGCCGAAGAGCGCCCACGGCGCCCGCGCACCACGCAGCAGTACCGCGCGCAGGATGCACAGCAGACCCGACGCGACGATGATGGACGCCCGCAGCGCCAGGACGGCCGGCTCGTCGCCGGAGGTGCCGGCCAGCGTGAGCACCGCGTACAGCCCGGCGGCGAGCAGCAGCGAAAGCTGCGCCAGCCGGATCACACGGAATCGGCGGGGCGCTGGTGGGGAGATGTTCAACCGCCACTCGCCCGATCTCCGCAAACGGCACGGCTGGTGGCTGGCCTGGACATAGGCCAAATTCTGCTGCACGCGCCCCCGTGAGCTGCAATGGGTGGTGGTCCGTGGCGGGAGGTCTGGGTGGACGTTGTCCGGGGTGGACGTCGCACGGGCGGATGCTGGTGTCGACAGCGTCGCCGCGTGGTCTGGTGACGGGAACAAACCGAGTCCCGGACGGCCGCGCCGCCTGAGAGGAGACGACGTGCGACTTGGCGTTCAGATTCCGGACTTCACCCGTCCCGCTGGGCCCGCGGACCTCGGGCCCGCGCTCGCCGAGGTCGCCCGGGAGGTGGACGCGGCGGGGTTCGACTATCTGGCGGTGATGGACCACTTCTTCCAGATCGCCTTCGTCGGCCCACCCGAGCACGACATGCTGGAG
This sequence comes from Frankia sp. CcI49, assembly GCF_001983215.1. Taxonomy (NCBI): domain Bacteria; kingdom Bacillati; phylum Actinomycetota; class Actinomycetes; order Frankiales; family Frankiaceae; genus Frankia; species Frankia sp. CcI49. The sequence goes on along the minus strand of NZ_MOWP01000037.1, from coordinate 43,082 downwards.
GCCTACACGACACTCGGCTTTCTGGCGGCGAACACGAGCCGGGTCACCCTCCTGACCCTGGTCACGGGGACCGTTTACCGGGAACCGGGAGTTCTGGCCAAAATCATCAGCACCCTCGACGTGCTCTCCGGCGGCCGGGCGATGCTCGGCATCGGCGCGGCCTGGAACGAGGAGGAATCGGTCGGGCTGGGCATTCCCTTTCCGCCCGTCGCCGAGCGGTTCGAGCGGCTCGAGGAGACTCTGCAGATCTGCCTGCGGATGTGGTCGGAGGACGAGAGCCCCTGGTCCGGGAAGCACTACCAGCTGGCCCGGCCGCTGAACGTTCCCGCGCCACTCACCCGCCCGCACCCGCCGATCATGATCGGCGGTGGGGGAGAGAAGAAGACGCTGCGGCTGGTGGCGAGGTACGGGCAGGCCTGCAACCTCTTCTTCGGTCCGGAGCTGCGCCACAAGCTGGACGTCCTGCGCCGGCACTGTGACGCCGAGGGGCGCGACTACGACGAGATCACCAAGACCTGCTACTACTCGTTCGACGTGGGTTCCTCCGGCGAGAACGTCGGGCGCATCCTGGACGATCTCGGAACGCTTGCCGACCTCGGTGTCTCGGTCGCGCTCGGGAGCGTCGCCGACATCTGGGACGTCGAACCGCTGCGGATCCTGGGCGAGCAGGTGGTCCCCGCGGCCGCCAAGCTCTGACCCGGGGCCGGGCGCCGGCGGCCGAGACCAGCCGCCGGCGCCGGGCCGGGGTAGCGGCGGGTCAGCCCTTCCACAGGTCGCGGACGCTGTCCGCGACCGCGGCGGCCTGCGCCCGTCCCGCCCGGGCGGCGTCGGCACGGATCGCCGGGTCGAGAATGTTCGAGCCGAACGCGGCCCGGGACGTCTCGTCCGCGGCGACCACGAGCACCCGGCTGCCCGCGCGTTCGAGGCGCCGCACCTCGGTCGGAATGCCCAGGCCGTTGACCGGGGCGAGAATCAGCACCCGTTCATGGCCCTCCGCCAGATCGGCATTGATCACGGATCGCATTCCGCCGTCGACATACCGGCGGTGGTCCACGGTCACCGGCGGAAACACGCCGGGCAGTGCGGAGCTCGCCGCCACCGCGTCGACCAGGTGGACTCCCGAGTCGCGGTCGAACGCCACCCAGTCACCCGTTTCGGCCTCCACCGCCACCACCATCAGGCGGCGGCGGGGCCATTCGCGCACGGGCAGCCGGCCGGCCACGATCTGCCAGCGATCCTCTTCTGAGGGGACCGCGGCAGTCAGCGCGTACGCACCGATCCGGGCCCGGGCGTCGCGTGCGCCCCGAGAGCCCGCGGTGACCTGGGCAAGGGTGGACATGAGTTCGCTGTAGTCGAATTCGACGGTCGGTTCAGCGTCCGGGTCGGCGGGAGCCAGCTGCCGTGAATACAGCAGGTCCAGGTCCGCGCCACTGCTGATCATCGTGCCCACGGCAGAGCCTGCCGAGGTTCCGACGACCAGATCGGCATCGGTCACATCGATGCCCGCCTCCGCGAGACCGACCAGCAGGCCGATCTCCCAGGCGATGCCGGCCACGCCTCCGCCGCCGAGGACCAGCGCGTGCCGCATCCAACACACCTCTCCGCGACGGCCCTCGTCAGGGCGCGTCGCTTTCAGAAGGGCTTTTGGGAAGTACGCACCGGAGGTGGCAAGCCACCRCCGAAATCACCCGACAGTGCCATGCCATTGCGGCATGGAGATCGCTGCGGTGTAGATAAAGGGGCGGTGACCAGGCTCGATCGACAGCGGCCCGCCTGTGCTTTAGAGCAAGTGCGGCGGGCGGCAGTGGGGGAGCCTTCTCCAGCCGGGTTCGGTGCGAATCGTGTCGCGGCCTCCGGATCCGCATCGTGAGGGGGTGTCGGGGTTCACGTCCCGGGATGGCCGATCCGGGTCTGCAGTGCCAGGGTGACATTGCCAGGGTGACATTCCGGGGCAGGTCGCCATGCCGAACATCGGAGCATCTTCGGGAGGTCATATGACCGCGGCCATTGACCGGACGTCCCTGGCGCGAAACGAACACTTCACATTTCGGGCGAACCATGGCGTCGGGCGGCACGGCTGGCTTCGCCTCACCCCCGCGTTCGGGGTTCGGCTCGTGCGGGCTCGGCTACGTGCGCTGCCCGCCGGATCGGTCGTCACGGACCCCTTCTCGGGGACCGGAACCACGCCGCTGGCCGCGGCCGAGCTCGGGCATCTCGGCCAGAGCACCGACGTCAACCCGTTCCTGGTCTGGCTGGGCCGGGCGAAGGTCCGCCACTACCCGCACGACACCCTCGAGCAGGCCAGTGCCGCGGCCCGGGACGTGGCGGCCGGCGCCACCCGCAGCGATCGAGACAAGGCGCTGTGGCAGCCGGACATCCACCGGATCGAGCGCTGGTGGGGACCCGGTGAGCTGCAGGCGCTGCGGGCGCTACGGGCCGAGATAGACGCCTTCAGCGGCCCGGTGGCGGACCTGCTCCAGATCGCGCTGTGCCGGGTGCTCATCTCCGTCAGCAACGCGGCCTTCAACCACCAGTCGATGTCCCTGCGCGCCGGCGCCCCGGCAGTGGGGGCCGCGATCTCACGGGCCACGATCGCGCGGGCCGCGATCGCGAGATGGGAGGCCGAGGCCACGGACCTCATCGAGTCGGCCCGCCTCGACCTACCCGGCACGGCGGCCGTCCACGAGGGGGACTCGCGCGGATGCCCCGCCCAGCTGCGCCCGGCCGACCTGGTGCTGACCAGCCCGCCCTACGTGAACCGGATGTCCTACATCCGGGAGCTGCGGCCCTACATGTACTGGCTGCGCTTCCTCGACCGCCCCGTGGAGGCCGGGCAGCTCGACTGGCGCGCGATCGGCGGCACGTGGGGCAGCGCGACGTCGAGGCTGCGGACCTGGCTGCCGAGCACGTGCACGCCGGTCGACGACGAGCTCGAYGCCGTGTGCGCGCGCATCGCCGCCGCCGACGACCGGAGCGGGCCGCTGCTGGCCGCGTACGTCCGGAAATACCACCACGACATGTGGCTGCACTTCCAGGCCAGCACCGGTCTCGTCCGGCCCGGCGGGCGGATCTCCTATATTGTCGGAAACTCCACCTTCTACGGTCATGTCGTACCCGCGCAGGACTGGTACGCCTGCATGCTGCGTGAGCTCGGCTATGTCGGCGTAGAGGTCGAGGTAATACGAAAGAGGAACTCGAACAAGGCTCTCTTCGAGTTCGATGTCCGGGCCTTCCGCCCGTGACATGCCCGGTACGGACCGACCCACCGACAAGTCCGTCGGACGGCCGGCGTCCGGCCGCCTGCGATTATCCTCGGGATGGCAGGGGAAAATGATTCCGGCGGAAGCGGGGCGGACAGATATCAGGTGACGACCACCACGACCAGAACACCACCGAAATCGACACCCGCGACCCGGGTCGCCGTCATCGTCGCCGAGGTCGCCGCGCCGGCGGTGCTAGTCACGGCGCTACTCGCGCTCATCGCCTGGCACGATGCGCCGGATTCCGCGCACGCCCTGCTCTGGGGTGCCGTCTCCATCCTGTTCGGAACGGTCATCCCGATGGCGTTCATCTTTCACGGGGTGCGGCAGCGCCGATGGTCCGGGCACCACGTTCCCGAACGCAGCAAACGGATGGCGCCGATGCTGTTCGGCTGCGCGTCGGTGAGCGCCGGCTGCTTTCTGCTGGCGGTGCTGGGAGCGCCGCGGAATCTGGTCACCGTGTACGCGGCGATCATCGTCGAGGCGCTGATTCTCACGGTGATCACGAAGTTCTGGAAGATCAGCGGACATGTGGCGGCCGCGGCCAGCTGTGCCACCGTCGTCCTTTTCGTGTTCGGCCCGGCCTTCGTGTTCGGCTGGCTGCTGGTCCCGGTTGTGGCATGGGCGCGGGTACAGGCCCGGACCGCCCGCCTGGCCGAAGGCCCGGCGGAGGGCCAGGACCCCGCAGCGGATCACGACGAGCTTGACGGTCACACCCCGGCGCAGGCCGTCGCCGGCGCGGTGGTGGCCGCGGTGACGGTCACGGCCGCCTACCTGCTCGCCGGCGCCAGGTAACGGGCTGCCCGGCGGGACGTCGCTTCGGGAGGTCGCTTCGGGAGTCGCTTCGGGATGTCAGCTGCTGGGCGGGTTGACGGCGGCCTGGACGGCGACGAACGCGGCGACGGCGAGCACGAGGTACGCGAAGGACCTGCGTAGGCGGTCGGCGGGCAGGTTGGCACCGAACCGTCCGGCCAGCAGCGAGCCGATGATCGCGGTGGCGGTGAACGCGGCGGTGATGCCGTGGTCGAGCGTGGCGTCACCGGCATGGGCGGCGAAACCGGCGGCGGAGTTGATGACGAGGACAGCCAGGGAGGTGCCGACCGCGAGGGGCATGGGCAGGCCGAGGAACAGGACGAGCGCGGGGATGACGAGGAAGCCGCCGCCGACGCCGAACAGGCCGGTGAGGAACCCGACGGCGATGCCGGTCGCGATGGCCTTGGGCAGGCAGCCGCGCCAGTTGACGCCGCCGTCGGGCCTGGCGCAGTCGCCACGGGCCTCGGTGTCCCCGTGCAGCAGGCGGGCCGCGGCGGCGACCATCACGGCCGCCAGCCCGATCAGGACGACGCGGGGGTCGAGCAGCCGGTTGAGAGCCGCACCGCCGAAGGCCGCCAGCGCGCCGGCGGTGCCGACGACCGCGGCGATGCGCCAGCGGACCTGGCCGGCGCGCAGCCGGGGCAGCAGCCCGGTGGCGGACGAGATCCCGACCACCACCAGCGAGGTCGGCACGGCGGCCTGCACCGAGAGCCCGGCTCCGTAGACGAGCGCGGGGACGGCCAGGATGCCGCCGCCACCGCCGAGCAGGCCGAGCAGGATTCCGATCGCCGCGCCGAGGCCCAGCGCGGCGATCACGGCCGCGGGCCGGCCAGGGTCGCGATGACACCGCCGATGTCGAGGCGGGCGCCGCGGTTGTAGGGGAGCTTCGCCAGCAGCATCGCCATCGTGCAGGTGTTCGTCAGGGCCGCCACGGTCAGGCCGGTGCCGATCCCAGCCGCGACCCACTTCGCGCGTGGGATCACCGTGCTGGCCACGACCGAGCCGAGCACGAGGGAGCCGGCGACGAGGCGGACCTGCCGTTCGAGCTCCCAGCGGGGCCGGCCGGCGCGCACGGGGGCGTCCAGGGCCTGCCAGGCGCCCAGGCCACCGGTGAGGACTCGCGGGTTCGCCACGCCCGCCGCGGCGAGGTCCGCGGCGGCCGCGGCGGCACGCTGCCCGGAGCCGCAGACGAGCACGACGTGGTCGTCGAGGTGGGAGCGCAGGTCGCTGAGGTGGGTGCGCAGCAGGTCGAGCGGAACGTTGTGCGAGCCGGGAATGTGGGCCGTCTCGAACTCGCCCGGGGTGCGCACGTCGACCAGCCGCGGCGGCTGCGCCGTGGCCATCAGCTGCGTCAGGGTGGCCGCGTCGATCGTGGCGGGCCTCCCGCCGGCGGTGGGGGCGTGGCGGGTCATCGGATCTCCGTTTCGTCGTTGACGATGGTCAGGCCGGCCTCGGCGGCGGCGGGAAAGTCGTCGTCGAGATGCACCACCTGGCGGCCGGCGCGTTGCAGCAGGCTGGCGGCGACCGCGGCGCGGTACCCGGATCCGCAGTGCACCCAGACGGTGCCGGCGGGGATCTCGTCGAGCCGGGCCGGCAGGTCGGGCAGGGGGATGTGCACGGCGCCGTCGAGGCGGCCGGCGCGCCACTCGTTGCCCAGGCGCACGTCGAGCACGACATCCGGCGGCGGCGACGGTGACGGCGGCAGCGGCGGCAGAGGGAGAGACGGCGGCGGCAGCGGCAGCCCGGGCGGGACGGTTCCGCGGCGGGCGGCGGCGAGGTCGGCGAACGTGGCGGTGGCGAGCCGGGCGAGGTGCTGCTCCTCGCCGGCGGCCCAGCGGTCGGGATCGCCGGTCGCGGCGGCGGCGGGCCGGTCGATGCCGATGCGGGCGAGTTCGCGCTGGGCGTCGGCGACCTGCCGCTCGCTTTCGCCGAGCAGGGTGATCGGCGTGCCCCAGGGGACCAGCCAGCCCAGCCAGGTGGACATCGGTCCGTCCAGGCCGAAGCTCAGCGTGCCGGCGAGGTGCCGGTGCGCGAACGCCCTGCGCGAGCGCAGGTCGACCACCCACTCGCCGGCGGTGATCCGCTCGCGCAGCTCGGCCGGGTCGGCCGGGCGGGCCGGGGTGAGATCGACCGGCGCGGCGCCGTCGGCGTTACGGGCACCCATGTGCGCGTAGTAGGCCGGGTAGACGTCGAGCCCGGCGAGGACCTCGGTGACGAACGCGTCGCTCTCCAGCCGCAGCGCGGGGTTGACCTGCCGTTCTCGGCCGATCGTGGAGGCACGGGCGTCGGACTGGGTGGCGGAGCAGAAGCTGCCGAACCCGTGGGTCGGCCAGATCCGCGTGCCGTCGGGCAGCAGGTCGGCGAGACGGCGCGCCGAGGCGTGCTGCTGCGCGGCGAGGGTGTGGGCGTGGCGCTGGCCGAGCAGGTCGGTGCGGCCGGTGGTGCCGAACAGCAGCGACCCGCCGGTGAACACCCCCACGGACCCGTCGGTGCCGTCGAGGACGTACGACAGGTGGTGGAACGTGTGCCCGGGAGTGGCGACCACCCGCAGCCGCATCGCGCCCGACACCGCGATCTCGTCGCCGTCGGCGACAGGGAGGCGGTCGAAGCCCACCACGTCGCTGGCCGCGACCAGGTACCGGGCACCGGTGATCCGGGCCAGGGCGAGCCCGCCGGAGACGTAGTCGTTGTGCAGGTGCGTCTCGGCGACGTGGGTGACCCGGACCCCGAGCCGCCCGGCCAGGGCGAGGACCCGGTCGATGTCACGCTGCGGATCGACGACGACCGCGACCTGCCCGTCGTGCGCCAGGTAGCTGCGATCACCCAGCGACGAGGTCTCCACGACCTGGACGTCGATCCGGAGCTCCGCTCCCACGGTCATCGGCTTTTCCCTTCGGCTCGTCTGGTCGTCTGCTTGTCTGCTCGCTGGTCGTGCCTGCTCGTGCTCGCTGGTCGTGCCTGGTCGCTGATGTCGAGGTGGTGCCGGGTGCGGCCGGGTCAGCGGCTCGCCGGGGCCCCGCGGAGTGCGGGCCGGCACCTGACCGGTGCCCGGCGGCGGCGCGACGGCACCCACCGATGCCCGGCGGGACGGATCCACCACGCCGGGCCGTCGCCGCCGCACCCCGGACGGGCGCCCCCATACCCGGGGGGGTATCTGCGGAACCTGGTACCGCCCGGGCGGTGCCACACCGCGCGGGTGGTGGGACCGCCTCGCGGTTCCAGCGCCCGCACGGCCCCGGGAGCGCCCCGGTACGTGCGTCAGGACAGGGCCATGAACAGCCTCTCCAGTTGATCCTCGGTAAGCGGTGGCTGCTCGCCGCGTTCGCGTGCGGCCTGACACTGGCGCATGCCGGTGGAAATGATTTTGAAGCCCGCCTTGTCCAGCGCCCGTGACACCGCCGCGAGCTGCGTCAGCACCCGCTCGCAGTCGTCACCGTTCTCGATCATGCCGATGACGGCGCCGAGCTGACCGTGGGCGCGACGCAACCGTGTCAGCGCGTCCGACAGGATCGCGGCGTTCATCTCCACCAGGCCCCACCTCCACGGCGAGGGTACCCCCCGGGGTACCTGGGCAGCCTCGCTACGGAACGGTGGGAAAGGCAACAGGTGCTGGTGCCGGTGCCGGCGTGAGCATCGCCGCGAGGGTGGCCATGGTGCCGGGCACGGGACGGTAGTAGGCCCAGACGCCGCGCTTCTCGCGGGTGATCAGACCGGCGTCGACGAGGACCTTGAGGTGATGGCTGACCGTGGGCTGAGTCAGGCCGAGCGGCTCGGTGAGCTCGCAGACGCAGGCCTCACCGCCGTCACGTGCGTAGATCATGGACAGCAGCCGCAGCCGGGTGGGCACGGCGATCGCCTTGAGAACGGTGGCGAGCCGCTCGGCGTCCTCGACGGACAGCGGCTCACGGGCCAGTGGCCCGCAGCAGGCCGAGAGCGCTCCCGTTGGTGCTCCCGTGAGCTCGGGGGCCTCGGCGCGAGGGGCGAGGGCGGGGCTCGCGGCCGGCGGGGGTGTCGTCGCCATGGATCCCAGCATGCCCCAGGACATTGACAGTCGTCTATTTGGTCGGTCATCCTCTGCTCATCCAGACATAGACGGCCATCGATGTGATCGTGGGGGTTCCTGATGGAGCGGGTGCAGCTGGCGCTGAACGTCTCGGACGTGGACGCGGCGGTGGAGTTCTACCGGAGGCTGTTCGGGGCCGAGCCGGCGAAACTGCGGCCGGGGTACGCGAACTTCGCGATCGACGCGCCGCCGTTGAAGCTGGTCCTGATCGAGAACCCGGCGGCGCGTGGCGCCGGGGTCGCCGGGGCGCTCAACCACCTGGGCATCGAGGTCGGCACGTCCGAGGAGGTGTCCGCGGCCACCGCGCGGCTCGCCGGAGCCGGGCTGGCGACGGCGGTGGAGGAGAACACGGCCTGCTGCTACGCCCTGCAGGACAAGGTGTGGGTCGACGACCCGGACGGCGCGCCGTGGGAGGTCTACACGGTGCTCGCCGACGTCGCCGAGACGACCCGTCCAGATGCGACGCCGTCGGCCGCCGAACGTGCGGAGCGTGCCGGGGGGCCGGGCTCCGCCTGCGACTGCGGCCCGATCTGCGCGCCAGACGCCACCGCATCCACCGCATCCACCGCAGTCGGCACAGTCACCGCATCCACCGCATCCAACGCATCCAACGCGGAGCCGGGACCGGCCTCGACCGGCTCCTGCTGCTGAACCCGCCGCCCGTGACGAACGCATTGGCGGGCCATCCGCCGCTGGTACGGCCGCCGCTGGCACGACGGCTGCTCGCCGAGGCGCTGGGCAGCCTGCTGCTGGCGGCACTGGTCGTCGGCTCCGGAATCGCCGCGCAGCAGCTGAGCCCCGGCCAGGTCGGCCTGCAACTGGTAGAGAACGCCGCGGCGACCGCCGCCGGCCTGTACGCGATCATCCTGATGGTCGGGCCGGTGTCCGGCGCCCACCTCAACCCGGTCGTCACGGCGGTCGACGCCGCGTTCGGTGGCCTGCCGTGGCGGGACGCCGCCGCCTACCTGCCCGCCCAGGCCGCCGGCTGCTGCTGCGGCGCGATCCTGGCGAACCTGATGTTCGACGGCCCGGCGGTGTCGATCTCGACGCACCACCGGGCGTCGGGAGCCCGCCTGCTCGCCGAGGTCGTCGCCACCGCCGGACTGATCCTGCTGATCTTCTCGCTGACCCGGACCGCCCGCGCGGAACGGGCACCGGCGGCGGTCGGCGCCTACATCGGCGCCGCCTACTGGTTCACCAGCTCCACCAGCTTCGCGAATCCCGCGATCAGCCTCGGACGGATGCTCTCCGACACGTTCGCCGGTATCGCCCCCGCATCCGTCCCGCCCTTCGCCGCCGCCCAGGTCGTTGGTGGCCTGGTCGGCTACTGCCTGGTCCGCGTGCTTTACCCGCTCGCGTCTGCCGGGCGGTGAGCAGGCATTTTTCCCGCCCGTGAAAGGACTGAGCCATCCGTGCCCGAGAAACCGTCGATCCTGTTCGTCTGCGTGCACAACGCCGGCCGTTCCCAGATGGCCGCCGGCTTCCTCACCCACTTCGCCGGCGACCAGGTCGAAGTCCGTTCCGCCGGCTCAGTTCCGGCGACTGAGGTCAACCCGGTAGCCGTGGCGGCGATGGCCGAGATCGGCATCGACATCGCCGCCGCGACACCGAAGATCCTCACCGCCGACGCGGTCGCGACCTCGACCCTGGTCATCACCATGGGCTGCGGCGACACCTGCCCGGTCTTCCCCGGCATCCGATACGAGGACTGGAAGCTCGACGACCCCGCCGGCCTTGACCTCGACGCCGTCCGCCCGATCCGCGACGCGATCCGCGCCCACGTCGAAACGCTCCTGAACGAACTCCTGCCCCCCCGCTGAGGCGATGAGCGGCTACCCACGATGGCCTGAAATCCGCGCAGAACCGGTCGCCCGAGCTGGACGCGTGCTCCCCGAAGGCCCCCGGCCGGCCCACGGGGGCACGGCGGCCGATCACCGGCAACTATGCACGCGAACCTCCGAGGTGCCTCGTCCAGGCCGCAGGCAGCGGCGGGCGCGGGCGATCGGCTATTCGCCGCCGCGCCGTTTCGCCAGCTCGATCGTGACTCGCTGGCCCGGCCCTGTGGCGGTGCCGACCTCGCAGGCCAACGCGCTCAACACTGTCCAGGCGAACGTGTCCTTCGACGGCGGCTCACCGTCGAGGCTGTCGACTGAGACGGTCACTCTCAGGAGGCCTGCCGACAGCGTGAAAACGCACTCCAGGGCCGATTCGGGGACCGCGGAGACCAGCAGCTGGGCGCAGGCCTCGTCCACGGCGATCCGCAGATCCTCGATGTCGTCAAGGGTGAAGTCCGCCCGCGCGGCCAGGGATGCGGTCGCGGTGCGCAGGACGACCAGGAAAGCCCCGGCGGCGGGAATGGCGAGCTGCACGACGTCGCGCGGACCATCATGATGGTCGTCGTCGGGGCTGCCGTCGCCATCCCCTGGAGTCGTCGTATCCATTTTCACTCCCAGCGCCGGGCCGTTCCGGCTTCGAGATTCGTCGCCGGTGGCGAGTTCGAATTGTCCGCCGTCCGGCGGGCACGTTCCCGCCGGCGGGCCGTTGCATGCATCGTTCAGACCGATCCGGCCGACAACAGCCCAGCTGGATCAGACAGGCTCCGGAGAGGTACAGCCGCGCAGGCGATTGACGACGAGATCGGCATGACCAGGCCTGGTCTCCTCGGCGCTGTCGATGGACGTACAGACGAACCGCCACCGGGCTGGACCGGCACCGCGGAACCGGTCCTCACCGCGGTCCTCGACGACGGTGATGCCACGCCGGGTGTCACTGGTGAGCGAGTAGACAACTGGATCGCCTTCCGTGCTGAGCACGGTGCTTTGCAGGGTCGCTGCCCGCCCAGCGGCGACGGCCTCGATGAAGCACCGTCGGGCCTCCCCGGCGGCCAGACCGCTCGGCCCGATCCGCTCGCTCCCACAGTCGACGACGGCGGTCCCAACGGTGCCGCCACTGGTCGTCGAGGGCAGGACCTGCGGCTGAGTGGGCTCGCCCGAGTTTTCGCAGCCCGCCAGTGCAAGAGCTGCCACAAGAGAGGCAAGAGCACCGACAACGGTCAGCCTGCGATCAATATCCCTTGACGTCATGGCTTTTGGACGCAGGCGCGGGCCTCGCGGTTCACCCTGCTGTTCGACGTGCTGTTCGACGTGCTGTTCGGCGTGCAACGGCGGCTCGGGCGCCGTTCACCGAACCTGACGGCGGAGGGCCTACATCCATCTGATGCGGGAGCGCTACGAGGAGGGCCGGACGGCGATGGAGCGGTACATGGGCGAGGGACGCAGGGCCGTCCGACGGGGCTACGGGCGCCCCCTACCCCTTCCCCGGCGGGATCGTCGTGCGCACCGCCGGGGAACGGCGCTCATACCTGAGGCTAAGACCCTCCGGCGTGATCAGGGGCCCAGTATGGAAGTCGTGACGGTCTCCCCGGCCGTTCGGCTTGCGGTACGTCATAGGACGCCGAAAGCCGATTGACTGCACACCCGCACCAGCCATACTGAGTCCGTGGACCTGGTGATACGGCCGCTGGTCACCGCGGACGTGGAAGAGGTCGTCGCATTCTCGGTGGATGCATGGGGCCCGGTTTTCGCGTCGGTCGAACAGGTGCTTGGTCGTGCCGTCTTTCTTCGAGTATGGCCGGACTGGCCGGTGTCCCATGCGGAGTTCGTGCGCGGGGTCTGCGTGGGGGACAAGGCCAGGGTCTGGGTGGCGGACGTCGACGGACACGCCGTCGGCTTCGTGGCTGTCATCATCGATCGGGAGTCGAGCCGCGGCGAGATCGAGATAATCGGCGTGGATCCGCGCCATCAACGGAAAGGCGTCGCGGATGCCTTGATGACGCAAGCCATCGAGTACATCCGCAAATCTGGATGCGGCGTTGCCATCGTCGAGACCGGCGGTGATCCGGGTCATGCTCCCGCGCGAGCCACCTACGAAAGCGCCGGTTTCACGGCACTGCCCATGGTCCGGTACCACAGGAATCTCTGAGGTGGTCGTCACGCGACAGGCGCGGTCGCTGTTGCTGACTCAGGCGCAACGCGGTGATGGCCTGACGGCATGGAGTTCACCCGCGCTGTCCGGGGAGCGTAGCGTCCTGGCGTTGTCTCCCGGTCTTGCGCTGGCCGTGCCCTCTGCTCGTTCTCGGCTGCCACCGCGTACGCGGTGGCAGCCCGCGGTTCCCTGTGCGTGTCTCGGCCGATTCCGGGGTGCTGTCGGCCGGTGCGCGTTCCTCGAACATCTCGGGATCATCTACGCGGTGCGGGCTGCGACGCGCCCGGCGAGCACAGCCGTTCACCGCCACGCGCAGCCGGCCACACCCAGCCGGCCGCGCGGCGCAACCCGCACCACGGCTTGATCAATAAAGGGACTGATCCGGCAACCCGCGGCGTCGGCGTTCGACACCTGGCGCTCAGCGGTCCAGGCCGATCCAGGCGGCGAGGTTCCGGAGCCTCTCGGTGTAGCGTTTCTCCGCCAGGGCGCTGGATGCCACGGTTTCGCGGAACGGCTCGCGGGATGTCCGGGCTGATGCGGAGCGCGGCATTCCGGCTGACGGCCAGCCCTGGGCTCATGAGTTCGACAGCGCGGCCGACTCCCCAGACGTCGACGTCGGTGGGACGAACGACCGGACGAGGTGACGGCACCGGCCGGCGCGCGCCTGCTCCCGCAGCCCTCCGAGGCCGCGACATGCTCGACCTGGGCGAGGCGAAGATCTGCGAACCGCTGGCGACGCACGAACCCACCCAGGCACCGATCGCGCGGCGTTGGCGACGAGCCAAGCCCCGCAAGCCACCATAAAAACCCCGGCCACCCAAGAGCGCCGGCCGCCCGGGGGGCTTGGGTGGCCGCCCCCCAACAAACTGACACGACGCCAAACCCCAGCCCCGCTGGGCGCAAAGCACCCCAAGTCGTGTGCCCCCGGCAGGATTCGAACCTGCGCACCCGCCTCCGGAGGGCGGTGCTCTATCCCCTGAGCTACGGGGGCTCCAGGGCAACGAGGCATACCGTACCAGGTGGGATCGGCAGACTGTGCAACCCGGTGCCCGTAAGCTTCGCCCGTGTACTTCAGCGCCCCCCGCGTGCTCGTCGTGGACGACGACGCCGTGATCCGTCAGCTCGTGGTCGTCAACCTCGAACTGGAAGGTTTCGAGGTGCACACCGCTGTCGACGGTGCTGACTGTCTTGAGCGGGTCCATGAGATCGCGCCACAGGTGATCACGCTGGACATCATGATGCCGCGGGTGAACGGCTGGGACGTCGCCGCGCGGCTGCGTGACGACCCGGCGACGGCCGGCATCAAGGTGATCATGCTTACCGCGCGTGCGCAGGAGGCCGACGTCAAACGCGGTGCGCGCCTCGGCGTGGACTACTACCTGACGAAGCCGTTCGACCCCGATCTGCTGATCGGGGTGGTCAGCCGCCTCGCGGCGGGCCAGCCGGTCTGAGGGCCCGGCTCCGGTAGCGGGGATCGGCGCACATGCCGGCGGCGCGGCGGGGGCTGGTGCCGGTGTGTCCTTCCGTGACCTTCCTGAAGACGCCACCGACTGCGTGCGGAAGGTCTCCAGTGGGCGCTGCCTGGGGCGATGCCGAACGGGGCGCGGCACCCTTCGCCGCCCGGTCCGTACGCGCGGCGACCGGAATGGGCGGGCGCGCCGATAGCATCGCGACATGACCCCCGCCGAGCTGGCCGACTCCATCGTCGCGGCCGTTCGTGATGCCGTCGCAGGCGGTGAGCTTGATGTGCCCGTGCCCACCACGGTCACGATCGAGCGCCCGCGGCAACCAGAGCACGGTGACTACGCGTCACCGGTCGCCATGCAGCTGGCGAAGGCGGCCCGCCGCCCGCCCCGGCAGGTGGCCGAGCTTCTCGCGGCGCGCCTGCGAACGCACCCGGGCGTGGCGGAGGTCGAGGTGGCCGGGCCCGGCTTCCTGAACATCCGGCTCGCCGGCGCCGCCCTCGGCGGGATCGCGCAGGCCGTCGTCCGTGGCGGTGCGGCCTACGGCCGTGCGACCACGCCTCGGGGCCTGCGGGTGAACCTGGAGTTCGTCAGTGCGAACCCCACCGGCCCGGTGACGCTGGCGTCCACACGCTGGGCGTCGGTCGGTGACGCGCTGGCCCGGGTGCTGGCGGCGGCCGGCTACGAGGTCGGCACCGAGTACTACGTGAACGACGCCGGGGTGCAGGTCGAGCGGTTCGGGGCGTCGATCCTTGCCGCGCTGCGCGGCGAGCCCGCGCCCGAGAACGGGTACCACGGCGCCTATGTCGCCGAGATCGCCGCGCGGGTCGTGGYGGCGAACCCCGGCCTGGAGCAGCTCGTCGCCGCCGGGTCCGGTGGCCAGGTGGCGGATGAGAAGGCACTCGCGGTCTGCGCTCGCGACGGCGTCGAGATGATGCTCGCGGAGATCCGTTCGACGCTGGCCGGCTTCGGGGTCGAGTTCGACCTGTGGAAGTCGGAGCGGAGCCTGCACGAGGCCGGCGAGCTGACCGCGGCCATCGAGGAGCTCCGGGCGAAGGGGCACGTCTTCGACGCGGACGGCGCGGTGTGGCTGCGCACCACCGACTTCGGCGACGACAAGGACCGCGCCCTGGTCAAGAGCGACGGGCACCCGACCTACTTCTGCGCCGACGCGGCCTACTACCGGGACAAGCGCCGCCGTGGGTTCGACCGGCTCTGCTACCTGCTGGGCGCTGACCACCACGGCTACATCGGGCGGCTGCGCGCGATCGCGGCGTGCTTCGGTGACGATCCCGAGCAGACCCTGGATGTGATCATCGGCCAGCTGGTGACCCTGTCGCGGGGCGGGGTGGCCGTGAAGATGTCCAAGCGTGCCGGCACGTTCCTGACACTGCACGACCTGGTGGATGCGGTCGGCGTCGACGCGGCGCGGTACTCGCTGGTCCGGGCGTCGATGGATTCGTCGCTCGACCTCGACCTCGACGTGATCGCGCGGCAGACCAACGACAACCCGGTCTTCTACGTCCAGTACGCACATGCCCGGATCAGCTCGCTGATCCGCAACGCGGCCGCGCTGGGTCTGGCGACCTCCGCCGATCCGGCGTTCGACCTCGAGGCGGTCGACGTGTCGCTGCTCACCCATCAGCGGGAGGTGGAGCTTCTCGGGGCGCTGGGTGAGCTGCCGCGGGTGATCGAGTCGGCGGCCGCCCTGCGGGCGCCGCACCGCATCGCCCGGTATCTGGAGGAGCTGGCCGGGACGTACCACCGCTTCTACGACTCCTGCCGCGTGCTGCCCCAGGGCGACGAGGAGGCGACAGCGCTGACGGCCGCCCGGCTGTTGCTGGTCGAGGCGACCCGGGTCGTCCTCGCGAACGGGCTGCATCTGCTCGGCGTCGGCGCGCCGGAACGGATGTGAGGCGAATGACGATCGACGGGGGGCGTCCGCGCCCGATGAGAATCGCGATGCTCGGCTGCGGCGTCGTCGGTACCGAGGTGGTGCGTCTGCTGCGCACGCATGCCGACGACCTGGCCGCCAGGGTCGGCGCTCCGCTGGAGATCGCCGGCATCGCTGTCCGTGACCCCGACCGGGTCCGCGGGATCGCGGTCGACCGGGCGTTGCTCACCACCGATCCCGGTGCGCTGGTCGCCCGGGATGACATCGACATCGTGATCGAGGTCGTCGGTGGTATCGAGCCCGCGCGCAGCTGGCTGCTCGCCGCGCTGCAGTCCGGGAAATCCGTGGTCAGCGCGAACAAGGCGCTGCTCGCGACGCACGGTTCGCTGCTGCACGACGCGGCGGCCGCCGCGGGTGTCGACCTGTACTACGAGGCCGCGGTGGCGGGCGCGATCCCGCTGCTGCGGCCACTGCGCGAAAGCCTCGCGGGGGACCGGATCCGCCGTGTCCTCGGCATCGTGAACGGCACGACGAACTACATCCTCACCCGGATGGACGAGACCGGGGCCTCCTTCGACGACGCGCTGGCCGAGGCCGGCGCGCTCGGGTATGCGGAGGCTGATCCGTCCGCGGACATCGACGGCTTCGACGCCGCCGCCAAGGCGGCGATCATCGCGCAGCTCGCGTTCCACACCCGGGTGACCATCGACGATGTCTACCGGGAGGGCATCCGCGGGGTGACCGCCGCCGACATCGCCAGCGCCCGTGAGCTCGGCTGCACGGTGAAGGCCCTCGTGATCGCCGAGCGCGCCGGCGACCGGCCGGGCATCAGCCTGCGGGTCCACCCGGCGATGATTCCCCGCTCGCATCCGCTCGCCGGTGTGCGCGAGGCGTTCAACGCGGTCTTCGTCGAGGCCGAGGCCGCCGGTCAGCTCATGTTCTACGGCCGCGGGGCGGGCGGCGCGCCGACCGCCTCGGCGGTCCTCGGTGACGTGGTCGCGGTCGCCCGCAACCGCATCGCGGGCCGACAGGGCCCGGGGGAGTCCGCGTACGCGGCGCTGCCGGTCCTGCCGATGGGGCCGACGGTCACCAGCTACCACCTGCAGCTCGACGTCACGGACAAGGCGGGTGTGCTGGCGTCGGTGGCCGGTGCGTTCGCCCGGCACGATGTCTCCATCAGAAGTGTTCGTCAGGACGGCCGTGGCGACGACGCCAGCCTCGTCCTGGTCACCCATCCGGCCGCGGACGCGGCGCTGTCCGCGACCGTCGAGGACCTACGTGTCCTCGACGGGGTACGGGCAGTGTCAGGCGTGGTACGGGTCGAGGGAGTTGAGTCATGACCACGATGTCGTCGATGCCGGTTTCGAGTGCGTCGAGCTCCGCTGAGGTCTCCGGGCAGCTGCCGCGGGCCTGGCGCGGGATCATCGAGGAGTATCGGGACCGGCTGCCGGTCACGCCGGAGACTCCGGTCATCACCCTGCGGGAAGGCGGCACGCCGCTCCTGCACGCGGATCACCTGTCGCAGCTGACCGGGTGTGATGTTCATCTCAAAGTCGAAGGGGCCAACCCGACGGGCTCCTTCAAGGACCGGGGCATGACGGTCGCGATCAGCCGTGYGGTGGGGGAAGGCTCCCAGGCCGTCATCTGCGCCTCCACGGGGAACACCTCGGCCTCGGCTGCGGCCTACGCAGCCCGGGCCGGGCTCACCTGCGCGGTGCTCGTGCCCAGTGGCAAGATCGCGCTCGGCAAGCTGGCTCAGGCGCTGGTCCACGGGGCGCGCCTGCTGCAGGTCAGCGGCTCGTTCGACGACTGCCTGCGCGTCGCCCGCGAGCTGGCCGACACGTTCCCCGTGACCCTGGTCAACTCGGTCAATCCACACCGCCTCGAAGGCCAGAAGACGGCGGCCTTCGAGATCGTGGAGGCGCTCGGCCAGGCGCCGGACGTGCACTGCCTCCCGGTCGGGAACGCCGGGAACATCACGGCCTACTGGCGTGGCYACGTGGAGGAGGACACCCGGGTCGGAAGCGGCCGCCCGCGCATGTTCGGCTTCCAGGCCGCCGGTGCGGCGCCCATCGTGCGCGGTGAGGTCGTGACCGCGCCGCAGACCATCGCCACCGCGATCCGCATCGGCAATCCTGCGTCCTGGGATTTCGCGACCGATGCCCGCGATGCCTCGGGTGGCCTCATCGATGCGGTCAACGACCGCCAGATCCTCGCCGCCTACCGGCTCCTCGCACGCCGTGAGGGCGTCTTTGTCGAGCCGTCCAGCGCCGCCAGCGTCGCCGGGCTGCTGGCCGCCCACGCCGACGGTCGGTTGGACGCCGGTCAGCGCGTGGTCTGCACGGTCACCGGCAACGGTCTCAAGGACCCCGACTGGGCCATCAGCGGAGCCGCGAAGCCCGAGACCATCCCGCCGACCGTCGCCGGGGCCGCGCAGGCCCTTGGCCTGCGCAACCTGTGACAGCCGTCGGTGGTCGGGCCGCCGCAGCCCACGAAGCCACGCACGCCACCGGCGTCGCGGTGAGCACGTCCGTGGAGGCGGCGGAGCAAGCTGGTGAGCCGGCGGCAGGCGGGGTCCGGCTGCGAGTACCGGCGTCCAGCGCGAACCTCGGGCCGGGCTTCGACGCCTTCGGGATCGCCCTCGGCCTGTACGACGAGGTGTCCGTCCACCCGACGCGATCTGGTCTCACCATTGACGTGGTCGGCCCGGACGTTGTGCCCGCCACCGAGGATCACCTTGTGGTCCGGGCTATCCGGGCCACCTTCGACGAGATCGGCTGGGCTCAGCCCGGCCTGGCGCTGCGCTGCGTGAACCGGATCCCGCACGGCCGCGGGCTGGGCTCGTCGGCCGCGGCGATCGTGGCGGGAGTAGCGGCGGCCGACACCCTTGCGGGCTCCCCGCTCGGCCCGGCCGGCCGGCTTCGGTTGGCGACCGCGATCGAAGGCCATCCGGACAACGTCGCGGCTGCGCTCCTCGGTGGTCTTACCGTGGCCTGGTTCGAGGCGGGCGTTCCGCAGACGCTGCGGGTCGAACCGGCGGGTGAGGTACGACCGGTCCTTTTCGTCCCATCCCGCCGTCAGTCGACCGAACAGGCGCGGGGTGTGCTGCCCGAGCAGGTGTCGCACGCCGACGCGGCGGTGAACCTCGGGCGGGCCACCCTGTTGGCTCTCGCGCTCAGCGGCGCGGAACCCGCCGTGGCCGTGGGTGTCGAGCGTTCCAGGCTCCTGCTCGCCGCGACCGAGGACCGCCTGCACCAGCCCTACCGGCTGCCCCTGCTCCCCGCGTCCGCGGATCTGGTACGGCGGCTGCGCGCGGAGGGAATCCCGGCGGCGCTGTCCGGGTCGGGGCCCTCCGTCGTCGCGCTCGCCGTCGGCGGGGGTCAGGCCGCGGCCGCGATCGGCGTGGCCGCGCCCGGGTTCTCGGTGATCCCGCTGACTCTCGACGCCGAGGGCGTACAGGTGGAGACCGTCGACTCCCAGGAGTAGTCGGCTAACTCCTACTGGTGTACAAATGGCGGCGCCCGACCGGTTTGGGTGCCAGGAAGGGGCTGCGGGTAGTCATCGAGAGTCCCTCGTGACGTCATCGAGAGATCCAGAGGTCTCTAGGTTGTTGCCGAGGTGTCTCCGTCTGGATAGTCTGATGACTGCACCCGCTGCCGCCGCGGCGCGTGCTCGCCCCCGCCAGCCTGATCTGGTCCTTCGTGGTGACCAAGCTGTGGTGGAGCCTCACCTCAGCGATCGGTCGCACACGGTGGCTGGTCCTGGTCAGGGTTCCCGGTGCTTCAAGCCTCGTCGCCGTTGCCTCGGCTGGCGTACCGGCACCTGTCGGCGGGAAATCGGGTTCGCTCGCGGCTGTCGGCCGTCAGGGCCTTTGAGGGCGCGTTGCTCGCCGTTCAAATGGTGCTGCATCTCCACACATCCGGCATGCGCGCAGGCGAAGAAAGTTCACACGCTACGCCCGGCCTGAGAGGCCGGTTCCTTCCAGGAAGGAAAACCTTGAGCGACACCACCGACGTGCTGCCCGACAGCGCACGTGAGTCT
Organism: Frankia sp. CcI49; assembly: GCF_001983215.1. Classification (NCBI taxonomy): domain Bacteria; kingdom Bacillati; phylum Actinomycetota; class Actinomycetes; order Frankiales; family Frankiaceae; genus Frankia; species Frankia sp. CcI49. The sequence continues at coordinate 23,564 of NZ_MOWP01000037.1, read as the reverse complement.
GCGGCGCCTGCCTCGCCCGTCGACAGTCCCGCTGCGGCCGGCACGACGACCGTGGACTCGGCCGACCCGATCGACTCGAACGGCAACCACGCCACTTCGGCCGGATCGGCCACGGCTCCCCGGCGCCGGAGGTCCGGCACCGGCCTGTCCGCGATGCTTCTGCCTGAGCTGCAGGCCATGGCCTCGCAGATGGGCATCCCCGGAGTCGGTCGACTCCGCAAGGGCCAGCTGATCGCAGCCATACAGAACGTTCAGAGTGGAGACGCGGCGACCCGACCGGTGCCCAGATCCTCAGCGGCGCCGACGGCGGCCGCCGATTCCGTAGCCTCCGCCACCGCCGACCAGGCCGTGTCGGAAAAGCCCGCCTCCGCGGGCGCCACCGTCACCGCAGCGCCGCCGGCCGAGGAGAAGGCCGCCACCGCGCCGACGCAGGGCGGCGCGCCCAGCGCGGCGGCGCCGACCGGCACCGAGGCGCCGTCCGCGCCCCCGGCCCGGGCACGTGGCCGGCGTGGTGCCTCCCGCGGGGTGACGAGTCCTGCTGGTGAGCAGCAGACGTTGCCGTCCGCGCCGCCGGCCGCCGGCGAGCCGGCCGAGGAGGCTGTCCGCCCCCAGGCCGCCGCCGAGGCCCCGGCCGCGACCGCGCCGGTGGCCACCGCGCCGCGTGCCGCGGCCGGCGGCTCCGAGGCCCCCACCCGCAGCCGTGACGACCGCCGGGAGCGCTCCGGCGACCGTGACCGGGCGGACCGTTCCGCTGACCGGGATCGGTCCGGCGATCGGGACCGTTCCGGCGACCGCGACCGGTCTGGCGAACGGGACCGCTCGGGCGACCGGGCGGAGCGCTCCGGCAACGACCGTCAGGGCCGTTCGCAGCCCGCGGGCGACCGGGACCGCGCGGGAGACCGTGACCGGACCGGCGACCGTGACCGGAGCGGCGACCGTGACCGGACCGGCGACCGTGACCGTGGCGGGGACCGCGACCGCGGCGGCGACCGTGACCGTGGCGGCGCCGACCGGACGCGCTCCGGTGACCGGGCCCCTGCTGGGGACCGCTCCTCCGTGCCGGGCGACGGCGCGGGCCAGGGCGACGACGAGTTCGGCAGCCGGCGCCGCGGCCGATTCCGCGAGCGTGGCCGCAACCGTGGGCGCGGTGGCCAGGGCGGCCCGGCCGACACCGAGCCGACGGTGCGCGAGGACGACGTCCTCGTGCCGGTCGCGGGCATCCTCGATGTGCTCGACAACTACGCGTTCATCCGGACAAGCGGGTACCTGACCGGCCCGACGGACGTGTACGTCAGCCTCGCCCAGGTCCGGCGCAACGGCCTGCGCCGCGGCGACGCCATCACCGGCGTCGTGCGCGCGCCGCAGGAGGGCGAGCAGCGCCGGGACAAGTACAACGCGCTGGTCCGGCTCGACACGATCAACGGCATGGAGCCGGACGAGGCGCGCGGCCGGCCGGAGTTCCACAAGCTCACCCCGCTGTACCCGCAGGAGCGGCTGCGGCTGGAGACCGAGCCGCACATGCTGACCACCCGGGTCATCGATCTGGTGATGCCGATCGGCAAGGGCCAGCGGGCACTGATCGTCAGCCCGCCGAAGGCCGGCAAGACGATGGTCCTGCAGGCGATCGCGAACGCGATCACCACGAACAACCCCGAATGCCACCTCATGGTCGTGCTCGTCGACGAGCGTCCCGAGGAGGTCACCGACATGCAGCGGTCGGTGAAGGGCGAGGTCATCGCCTCGACCTTCGACCGCCCGCCGGCCGACCACACCAACGTGGCCGAGCTGTCCATCGAGCGGGCCAAGCGGCTCGTCGAGCTGGGGCATGACGTCGTCGTCCTGCTGGACTCGATCACCCGGCTCGGCCGCGCCTACAACCTGGCGGCGCCGGCGTCCGGGCGGATCCTGTCCGGTGGTGTCGACTCGACGGCGCTCTACCCGCCGAAGCGGTTCCTCGGCGCGGCGCGCAACATCGAGAACGGCGGCTCGCTGACGATCATCGCGACCGCGCTGGTCGAGACCGGGTCGACGATGGACACGGTCATCTTCGAGGAGTTCAAGGGCACCGGCAACGCCGAGCTCAAGCTCGACCGCAAGATCGCCGACAAGCGGACCTTCCCGGCGGTGGACGTCGACGCCTCCGGAACCCGCAAGGAGGAGATCCTGCTGGCGCCCGAGGAGCTTGTGATCATGCACAAGCTGCGGCGCGTCCTGCACACCCGGGAGCCGCAGCAGGCGCTCGACCTGCTGCTCGACCGGCTCAAGCAGAGCAGGACGAACTACGAGTTCCTGATGCAGATCGCGAAGACCGCGCCGCCGCAGGACTGAGCCTGTTCCGTCGCCGGAAGGGTTCACCGACCGGCGCGGACCGGCGCGACGACGCCTCCGACGGGCCCCGGGGAACATCGAGGCTCGCCGGAGGCGTTGTCGAGTGCTGCTGGCCGGGTCCGGTCGGACGGGTCTGGCAGACTGGGAACACCAGCGACACACCAGCGTTACCCCGAACAGCAGCGTTACTGGAACAGCGGCTCCGGTTCACGCCCTCCGCGCCCGCGGCGGCGACCCGGCGGCCACATCGGAAGAGGGACCATGAAGGCTGACATTCACCCGACGTACCACGAGACGGTCGTGACCTGCACCTGCGGGAGCACGTTCACCACGCGCTCGACCAAGGACAACGCCGCGATCAGCGCCGAGGTCTGCTCGCAGTGCCACCCGTTCTACACGGGCAAGCAGAAGATCATGGACGTCGGTGGTCGTGTGGAGAAGTTCGAGCGTCGCTTCGGTCGGCGCCGGCCAGGCGACAAGGCCGGCGGCGCGAAGTAGGCCGTCCACGGCGCCCGTTCCGGACCCCCGGGCGGGCGCCGTTCGCGTCCTGGCGGCTGCCCGGCCCCGATGCTGCACGGCCCGATGACTGAAGGAACAGCGATGACCTCCCCGCTCGCGAGCATGATCGCCGAGCATGCCGACATCGAGAAGCGGCTGGCGGATCCTGCCATTCACAACGATCCGTCGGTGGCGCGGGAGCTCACCCGTCGGTACGCCGAGCTTGCCACCCCGGTCGATCTCGCCCTGCGGCTGGAGAGCGTCGAGGGTGACCTGGAAGCGGCCCGTGAGCTCGCCGAGCAGGACGCGTCGTTCCGTGACGAGATCACGGCGCTGGAGGACAGTCGGGCCGAGCTCGCCAGCCGTCTGCGTGCCTGGCTCGTGCCGACCGACCCCGACGACAGCCGGGACGCCATTCTCGAGGTCAAGGCCGGCGCCGGCGGCGAGGAGTCGGCGCTGTTCGCCGGCGACCTGCTGCGGATGTACCTGCGGTACGCCGAGCGGCGCGGGTGGCGAACCGAGATCCTGGACGCGAACCCGAGCGATCTCGGCGGCTACCGGGATGTGAGCGTCGCGGTGAAGGCCCGCGGCTCCGCCGGACCCGGCCAGGGTGTCTTCGGGCGGCTGCGCTTCGAGGGCGGGGTGCACCGGGTGCAGCGGGTGCCGGTGACGGAGTCGGCGGGGCGGATCCACACCTCCGCGGCCGGGGTCCTGGTCCTCCCCGAGGCGGCCGACGTCGACGTCGACGTCGACCCGAACGACCTGCGTATCGACGTCTTCCGCTCCTCCGGCCCGGGCGGTCAGAGCGTGAACACCACCGACTCGGCCGTGCGCATCACCCACCTGCCGACCGGGGTGGTCGTCTCCTGCCAGAACGAGAAGAGCCAGCTCCAGAACAAGGAGTCGGCGATGCGTATCCTGCGGTCGCGGCTGCTCGCCGCCGCCCGGGAGAAGGCCGAGTCGGAGGCCGCCGCCGCCCGGGCGAGCCAGGTGCGCACCGTGGACCGCTCCGAGAAGATCCGCACGTACAACTTCCCGGAGAACCGGATCAGCGACCACCGGATCAACTACAAGGCGCACAACCTCGAGCAGGTGCTCGACGGAGACCTCGACGCCGTGGTCGACGCCCTGATCGAGGCGGACCAGGCAGCCCGGATGGTGGCGGCCCCGTGACCCTGCCGCGGATCGCGGCGGCGGGCACCGGCGTCTCGGCGGCGGCCGGGGACGATTCCGTTCTTCTGCGGGACGAGCTGATCTCTGCCGCGGCACGTCTGGAGGCCGCCGGGGTGGGTAGTCCCCGCGGCGACGCGGAGCAGCTCGCCGCACACGTGCTGGACGTCTCCCGCGGCCGGCTGGCCCTGGTCGACCGGATCGACGCCGCCGCGGCGGCCGAGCTTCGGGCGCTGGTCGAACGGCGGGCGGGCCGAGTTCCCCTGCAGCACCTGACCGGTGTCGCGGGCTTCCGCCGGCTGGACATCGCCGTCGGCCCGGGGGTTTTCATCCCGCGCCCGGAGACGGAGTGGGTCGTCGAGGGCGCGCTGGCGGCGCTGCGCTCGCTGGGGGTCGCCCGCCCGGTCTGTGTTGATCTGTGCGCTGGATCGGGTGCGATCGCCCTGGCACTGGCCGACGAGTTCCCGGCCGCCCAGGTCCACGCGGTGGAGATCGAGCCGTCCGCGCTCGACTGGCTGCGCCGTAACGTCGAGCGCACCGGGCTGCCGGTGCATGTGCACCAGGCTGATGTCGGCATCTCCGCGTACACCGACACCGGCACTGGCACTGGCACCGGCACGGGGCGCCCGCCAGCGCCGCCGGTGCGGGCTGCGCTCGCCGACCTGGCGGGGCGGGTCGACCTGGTGGTCAGCAACCCTCCCTATCTTCCCGACCGCGACCGCGCACTGGTCGAGCCCGAGGTGGGCCGCCATGACCCGCCGGCCGCGCTGTGGGGCGGACCGGACGGGCTGGACGGCCCCCGGGCTGTCGTGGCCGCCGCCGCCGTCCTGCTGCGCCCGGGCGGCGTGCTGGTCATGGAGCACGCCGACGAGCACGGCCAGGCTGTTCCCGCCCTGCTGGCCGAGAGTGGGCCGTCCGAGAACGGGCCGTCCGCGCACGGGCCTGCTGCGAGCGGGCCGTCCGGCGGCGCGGGATGGGCCGGCCTGTGGTCTCATATCGTTGATCATCCTGATCTCGCCGGGCGGGACAGGTTCGTCACGGCCCGCTGGAACCCGCCGGAGCGGGGCCGGCCGCGCGGCGCCGGAGAGGACGCATGATGCAGGTGTTCAACTGCGCGGAGCAGGATCGACGCGCCGCCGGACTCGACGCCGCCACGGCCGCCGTCCGCAGCGGCAGGCTCGTGGTGCTGCCCACGGACACGCTGTACGGCATCGGTGCGGACGCCTTCGACCCGGTTGCGGTGGGGTGCCTGCTCGGGGCGAAGGGCCGGGGCCGTGACATGCCCGTCCCGGTGCTGGTCGGCTCCTGGCGGACCCTCGACGGCCTGGTCGAGCAGGTCACCGATCAGGTTCGTGACCTCGTGCGGGCCTTCTGGCCGGGCGGGCTGACGCTGGTCGTCAACCATGCGCCGTCGCTGAGCTGGGATCTCGGCGACGCCCGGGGCACCGTCGCGGTCCGGATGCCGTTGCACCCGGTGGCGATCGAGCTGCTGACCAGGACCGGCCCGATGGCCGTGTCCAGCGCGAACATCAGCGGGCGTCCGCCCGCGACGACGGCCCATGACGCGCTCGCGCAGCTCGGCGGTGCGGTCGACGTCTACCTCGACGGGGGCCGGACGCCGGTCGGCAAGGCCTCGACGATCCTGGACTGCACCGGGACCGTCCCGGTGGTCGTCCGGGAGGGCGCGGTGGACCTCGAGGCGCTGCGCTCGGTGGTGCCGCACATCGCGGAGCCCGTGCGCCGCTGATCTTCGCGCGCCGCTGATCTTCGCGCGTCGCTGACCGCCCGGCCGTCGTCGACCCCTGGCCGTCGTCGGCCCTTTGCCCGCAGGTGTTCCGGTGGCGCGGCGGGCCGGTGCCCGGCCGGATGGGATGGCGGCGACGCGCGGTGCCGCGGCGGCCGGACTTATCCTGGCGTTGCAGCCGCGGGAGGTGAACGCATCATGAGCACCCCGTTCTGGGGCCCGGACTTCGACCAGCTGCGGGCCACCGATCCCGAGATCGCCTCGGTCGTGCTGGGCGAGCTCGACCGGCTCCGCGGCGGTCTGCAACTGATCGCCAGTGAGAACCTGACCTCTCCGGCGGTGCTCGCGGCGCTGGGCTCGACCCTGTCGAACAAGTACGCCGAGGGCTATCCGGGGCGGCGGTACTACGGCGGCTGCGAGGTCGTCGACCGTGCCGAGGAGATCGGGATCGCGCGGGCGCGGGCCCTGTTCGGCGCCGATCACGCGAACCTGCAGCCGCATTCCGGCGCCCAGGCGAACTTCGCCGTCTATGCGGCTCTGCTCACGCCGGGCGACACGGTGCTGGCGATGTCGCTGCCGCACGGCGGGCACCTCACCCACGGCAGCCGGGTGAACTTCTCCGGCCGCTGGTTCGACGTCGTGGGCTACGGAGTCCGCCGGGACACCGAGCTCATCGACTACGACGAGGTCCGTCAGCTCGCCCTGCAGCACCGGCCCAAGATGATCATCTGTGGTGCGACGGCGTACCCGCGGCTGATCGACTTCGCCGCCTTCCGCTCGATCGCCGACGAGGTGGGAGCCTGGCTGCTGGTCGACGCGGCGCACTTCATCGGCCTGGTGGCCGGTGGTGCGGTGCCCAGTCCGGTGCCCTACGCGGATGTCGTCAGCGCCACGACCCACAAGGTCCTGCGGGGGCCGCGCGGGGGCATGATCCTCTGCCGGGAGGAGCTGGCGTCGCGCATCGACAAGGCGGTCTTCCCGTTCAGCCAGGGTGGCCCGCTGATGCACGCGATCGCGGCCAAGGCGGTGGCCCTGCGGGAGGCCGCCACCGCCGAGTACGCGGCCTACGCGCGGCAGGTGGTCGCCAACGCCCAGGCGCTGGCGGGCGGGCTCGCCGCCGAGGGGCTGCGACCGGTCGCCGGTGGCACCGACACCCATCTCGCCCTGCTCGATCTTCAGGAGCTGGGCGTCACCGGCCGCGAGGCGGAGGCACGCTGCGGCGCGGCCGGCATCACGCTCAACAAGAACGCCATCCCGTTCGATCCGCAGCCGCCGGCGGTCTCGTCCGGTGTCCGGGTCGGCACCCCGTCGGTGACGACCCAGGGCATGCGGGAGGGTGAGATGAAGGAGATCTCCAGCCTGATCTCCCGGGCTGTCCGCGAGCCGGAGTCCGCGCCGGAGGTGACGGCGGCGGTGGCCGCGCTGGTCACGCGTTTCCCCGCGTATCCGAGGTAGTGGGCCGGGAGCGACTGTCCGTCCGACCGGCCCTGTCTTGAGGACCTGCACCGAGGGGGCGCACCGAGTGCGCGAACGATGAACTGCGGAATGAGTTGACATGCGCGAGTACCTGCTCGTCTTCGCGGTCGCGGCGGCGGTCACCTTCCTCACGACTCCGGTCGCCCGCTGGATCGCCTTCCGCATCGGTGCGGTCGCGTGGCCGCGGGCCCGCGACGTGCACGCGACCCCGACGCCGCGCCTCGGCGGTCTGGCGATGCTCGCCGGGCTCTACGCCGGCCTCGAGGTAGCGGACCGGCTCCCCTTTCTCTCCGTGGTCTCCCAGGACTGGTCGGAGACGAGGGCGGTGCTCGTCGCGGGGACGCTGATCTGCCTGCTCGGGGTGGCCGACGACCGCTGGGAGCTGGACTCGCTGACCAAGCTCGCGGGCCAGGTGGCCGCGGCGGGGGTCATGGTCCTGCTGGGTGTGCAATGGTCCTTCGCGATCGACCGGGACAGCCAGACCACCATCAGCTTCGGGCCCGAAACCGCTGTGCCGCTGTCCATTCTCGCGACGCTCATCCTGGTCAACGCGATGAACTTCATCGACGGCCTGGACGGGCTCGCCGCCGGCGTCGCCGCGATCGCGGCCGGGGCGACCTTCTACTTCGCCTATCAGATCGCGGTGATCAACGGCTTCTACCGGGCCTCGCCGGCGGCCCTGCTCGCCGCTGTCACGGCGGGTGTCTGCGTCGGCTTCCTGCCGCACAACTTCAATCCGGCCCGGCTGTTCATGGGGGACTCGGGATCGATGCTCATCGGGCTCCTTTCAGCGGCCTCGATGATCTCGGTGACGGGCCAGGTCGCGTACGGGGGTTACGCTGGACCCTCCCGGCAGCTACCGTCGCTTATCCCGCTGGCGATTCCGCTCGCGGTGCTCGCCGTGCCGGTGCTGGACTTCGGGCTGGCGGTGATCCGGCGCACGAAGGCGGGTCGCTCGCCGTTCGCTGCGGACAAAATGCATCTACATCATCGAATTCTTTCCATCGGAAACTCCCATGTCAGGGCGGTTCTGCTGATGTACTTCTGGGCCGCGCTCGTCGGCTTCGGGGGAGTGGCGGCATCTTTCTCGGACTCGCCGCTCCCGATCCTCGCCGCGACCGTCGGTGTGGGCCTGCTCGCGCTGGTCGCCCTGCTGCTCACCGGGCAGCGAGCGGCGCGTCGGGCATGATCGCCACCGCGCTGCCCGCGCTGCGTGCCGGCCTGGGCGCGATGGCGGCCCTGCTGGTCGTCGTGCTGACCCTCGGGGGTGTCCTGCGGGGTGCGTCCGGGGTGGCGGGGGCCGCCCTCGCCGTCGGCCTGGTCGCGGCCTTCTTCGCGCTGGGCAAGCTCGCTCTGGTCGCGGTGGCCCGCCGGGGCGCCACGACGATGCTGCTGCCGGCCGCGCTCGGGGTCTACGCGGCGAAGGTGGCCGTCCTCGGCGTGGTCCTGCTGGCGCTGCGCGACGCGACCGCGATCGACCTGCCCAGCTTCGCCTGGTCGATCATGGCCGCCACGCTGTGCTGGGTGGGGGCCGAGGTGTGGGTCGCCGCCCGGTTGCGGGTGCCCTTCTATGATCCGCAGACTTTCGATCCGTCCCGGGTCGCGCCGGTTTTCTCCGCTCAGGGGCGCCCGGCCGGGGGCACCTCGGGCGTGGCCGCACCGTCACACGAGGAGCTGTAGGCAAGCATGGCCAGCCGTAGGCAGCCCGAGGTGGGCGCGGCCTTGGAGCGTTCGTCGGCCCGGATTAGGCGCAACGTGGCGGCGAATGGCACCAATGGGCAGAATCGCGGCCTATCGGGCAAAAAGGGCAGTGGTGAAAAGGATGAAAGACTAAGATCGGGACCGGTCGATGCCGGTCCGCCGCCGGGAGAGGCCTGGGGCATCATCGGCACTCTCGTGGCCGGCGGTGGGTTCTGGGGGCTGGTGGGCTTTGGCGTCGATCACCTGGCGGGCTTCGGCCCCGTGTTCTTTCCGATCGGGCTCATCGTCGGCATGGTCGCCTCGCTCTATCTGGTCATCTACCGTTTCGGTGCCCGCCGTTGACGGAGCGTGTCATTGGCGGGGCGTTGGGCAAGGACTCGACAACGTAGTGTGACAATATGTCCAAAAACCCAACGGAAGATGAACGTTCGACCGTCCGTCGGAGATCTTAGTCCTGCAACGAGTGCTCTCGCGCGCCCGGCCGGATAGCATCTGCCCTGTCGGGGAGCGTCTGTGGACGCTGTCGGCACTGGGCGCCACCACTTCGACCGCATCGGTACCGGGACAGCAAGTCCCCTGCCACCGAAGCTCTGAACGGGTAGCGCTCAGCGGTCCTCCGCTTGTCTTTGATTGCCCGGGGCGGCGGCCCATCCCGTATAGGGTGAGGTCGATCCAGCCCTGGGGGGATCGCGAACTTTGTCAGCATAAATGATCTTGGAGGTATCGGAAGTGCCGAGCGGATCGGTGCTCTTGGCGGCCGACGATGGCTTCCACGGGCCGACTCCCGATGTCTTCAAGCCGAAGAGCTGGTTCGAGTTCGACCTGGGACCGATCGACTTCTACTTCAACAAGTGGACCGCGCTGACGCTGTTCGTGGCGCTCTTCGTCGGAGGTTTCCTCTGGCTGGGGTTCCGCAAGGCGACGCTGGTACCGCGCGGCCTGCAGAACTTCTGTGAGTCGATCTACGACTTCGTCGACATCTCGATCGCGCGGAACGTGATCGGGGAGCGGGGTAAGACCTTTGCCCCGTACCTGACCATTCTCTTCTGCTTCATCCTGGTCGCGAATGTCCTGGCGGTCATTCCGGTCGCCCAGTTCCCGGTGACGTCCCGGATCGCGGTTCCGCTGATCCTGGCGCTGACCAGCTGGGTGATCTTCAACGTCGTCGGTATCCGCGAACACGGGTTCGGTGCCTACTTCAAGGACATGCTGGTCCCGGCGCCGACCGCCCCACTGTTCGTCAAGATCATCCTGGCGCCGATCGAGTTCGTCTCGACCATCGTCGCCCGGCCCGCCACGCTGGCCATCCGGCTGTTCGCCAACATGTTCGCCGGCCACATGCTGCTGCTCGTGTTCGCCCTCGGTGCCGACTACCTGCTACCCAAGCCGCAGTTCATCTTCGGTGTGGTCTCCGGCGTGGTGGCAATCGGCCTGACCGCCTTCGAGTTGATGATCGATGTCCTGCAGGCCTACATCTTCACGGTCCTGACGGCCGCCTACATCGGCGGAGCGATCTCCTCGCACGGCGGCGACCACGGTGCTGACCACGGCGCAGCGCACGACCACGAACACAGCGAACCGGTCGCCGCCGTCGCGGTGGCGCGGGCCTGAAGCCAAACGACCCACGCGCACCGTGGGAGATCCCCGGTGCATTGACCACAGAAGGACGGATAACAACGATGTCTCTTTCCGCGTCCGCGTTGCTCGCCGCTGATGAGGCCATCAGCGGCAACATCGGGACGGTGGCCTACGGCATCGCCACCCTTGGTCCCGGCATCGGCGTCGGCATCATCTTCGGTCTGGGTGTCCAGGCGATCGCTCGCCAGCCCGAGGCCGAGCAGGTGGCTTTCCGATACATGCTGATCGGCTTCGCCGTCGTCGAGGCGCTTGCCCTCATCGGCTTCGTCGTGCCGTTCGTCTTCACCTGATCCGGGGCGCCTGGTGCTGCACACACTCATTCTCGCCGCCGAAGAAGGCGCGGAGCACGAGGACAGCGTCCTTGTGCCGCCGCTCGCCGAGCTGATCGTCGGCCTGCTGGCCTTCGGCCTGCTCGTGGGCTTCTTCTTCTGGAAGGTCTATCCGCAGGTCCGCAAGACCTATGCGGAACGGACCGAACGCATCGAAGGTGGCCTCAAGCGCGCCGAGACGGCGCAGGCGGAGGCACAGGTCCTGCTCGAGCAGTACCGCTCCCAGCTTGCTGAAGCCCGGACCGAGGCGGCTCGCATCCGCGAGGACGCCCAGGCCCAGGGGCGGCAGATCGTCGAGGAACTGCGCGCGCAGGCCCAGCAGGAAGTCGCCGAGATCCGGGAACGCGCCGACGCGACACTGGTGGCCGAACGGGCCCAGGTCGTGGCGTCGGTGCGCCGTGAGATCGGCGAGATCGCGCTCGAGCTCGCCACCCGCATCGTCGGGCACGAGCTCGAGAGCGACACGCGCCAGCGGCAGCTCGTCGACGACTTCATTGCGGGTCTCGACGAGGCGCCGCGTCCCGCGGCCGCCCCGGCCGGGCCGGGGGCCTGACGGTGGAGGGAGCCAGCCGGCAGTCACTCGCCGCCGCCAGGTCGGTCCTCGACCAGGTGACGGCGGTGCCGGTCGGCGCCACCACCGGCTCGGGGCAGCCCGATGTGCGCGCGATCGCCGAGGAGCTTGGAGCGGTCGCGGCGCTCGTCGGCCGTGAGGCGACGGTGCGCCGTGCGCTGACCGATCCCGGTGCGCCGGCGCAGTCGCGGGCGGGTCTCGCCAGCCGCCTGTTCGGTACCCAGATCAGCCCGGCGTCGCTCTCCGTGGTCTCAGCGGCCGTCTCCGGCCGCTGGTCCCGGCCGATCGACCTGCGCCTCGCACTGGAGGAGCTCGCGGTCGAGGCCACCCTGGCCGAGGCACAGGCGGCTGACGTGCTGGACGAGGTGGAGGACGAGCTGTTCCGGTTCGGCCGGATCCTCGGGCAGAACCCGCAGCTCTCCCTCGCGCTCACCGACCCGGCCGCGCCGGCGTCGGCGAAGGCCGCCCTGGTGTCCCGGCTGCTGTCCGACCGGGCCCATCCGGTGACCGTCCGGCTGGCTCAGCAGGCGACGGCCGACCCCTCGCAGGGTGACGTCGAACGGCGTCTGGAGCATCTGAGCCGGATCGCGGCCGCCCGCCGCGGGCGGGTGGTCGCGGTGGTCCGCACCGCGAGCGTGCTCGACGAAGACCAGATCGCAAGGCTGAAGGCGGCGGTCAGCCGTTTCTTCGGCCGGCAGATCCAGCTCCAGATCGACCTCGACCCGTCCATCCTCGGCGGTCTGTCCGTGCGGGTCGGCGACGAGGTCGTGGACGGCACCGTCCTGCGCCGGCTCGCCGCGGCCCGCCGCGGGCTGACGGGCTAGGCCTGGACGCGCGATGGGCGAGCGCAGAGCGGGCCCGAGGCCAGGGCCGGCAGTGACGACCTATGACCAGATCCACGTCAGCCATGAAGGACCAACGCGATGACTGAGCTGTCCATCCGGCCGGAGGAGATCCGCGACGCCCTCCGGGAGTACGTCGACTCCTTCCAGGCCACCTCCGGTGAACGGGAGGAGGTCGGCCGCGTTGTCGTGACCGGTGACGGGATCGCGCGGGTCGAGGGCCTTCCGCACACGATGACCAACGAGCTGCTGGAGTTCCACGGCGGCGTGCTGGGCCTCGCTCTCAACCTCGAGGTCGGCGAGATCGGCTGCGTCATCCTCGGCGAGGCCGAGCACATCGAGGAGGGCCAGGAGGTCCGCCGGACCGGCGAGATCCTCGCCGTCCCGGTGGGCGACGGCTTCCTCGGCCGGGTCGTCGACCCGCTGGGCCGGCCGGTCGACGGCCTCGGCGAGATCGTGGCCGAGGGCACCCGTGCCCTCGAGCTGCAGGCGCCGTCGGTCGTGGAGCGTCAGCCGGTCAAGGAGCCGCTGCAGACCGGCATCAAGGCCATCGACGCGATGACCGCCATCGGCCGTGGTCAGCGTCAGCTGATCATCGGCGACCGGCAGACCGGCAAGACGACGGTCGCGATCGACGCGATCATCAACCAGCGTGACAACTGGCTCAGCGGCGACCCGAAGAAGCAGGTCAAGTGCGTCTACGTCGCCATCGGCCAGAAGAAGTCGACGATCCGCGAGGTCGTCAACACCCTTGAAGAGGCCGGCGCGCTGGCCTACACGACCATCGTCGCCGCCCCGGCGGACGAGCCGGCCGGCTTCAAGTACATCGCCGCGTACACCGGTTCCGCCATCGGGCAGCACTGGATGTACAACGGGCAGCACGCGCTGGTGGTCTTCGACGACCTCTCCAAGCAGGCCGAGGCCTACCGGGCCATCTCGCTGCTGCTGCGCCGCCCGCCGGGCCGTGAGGCCTACCCGGGCGACGTCTTCTACTTGCACTCCCGCCTGCTGGAGCGCTGCGCGAAGCTCTCGGACGAGCTGGGCGGCGGTTCGCTGACCGGGCTGCCGATCATCGAGACGAAGGCCAACGACATCTCGGCCTACATCCCGACGAACGTCATCTCGATCACCGACGGCCAGATCTTCCTGGAGTCCGACCTGTTCAACCAGGGCGTCCGGCCGGCGATCAACGTCGGTACCTCGGTCTCCCGAGTTGGTGGTAGTGCGCAGGTCAAGGCGATGAAGTCGGTCGCCGGCCGGCTTCGGCTCGACTTGGCCCAGTACCGCGAGCTGGAGGCCTTCTCGGCGTTCGGCTCCGACCTGGACAAGGCCTCGCGCGACCAGCTCGCCCGCGGTGCGCGGCTGGTGGAGCTGCTCAAGCAGCCCCAGAACAAGCCGTTCTCGGTCGAGCGCCAGGTCGTCTCCATCTGGGCCGGCACCACCGGCAAGCTGGACGACGTGCCGGTCGAGGACATCCGCCGCTTCGAGGGCGAGTTCCTCGACTTCGTCGGGCGGACCCACGGCGGCATCTACGACGCCATCGTGAACACCGGCAAGCTCGGCGACGACACGATCGCCTCGCTGACCTCGGCGATCGCCGAGTTCAAGCAGCAGTTCACCCTGTCGAGCGGCAGCCCGCTGGTGAACGAGGCGACTCCGGAGGCACTCGACCCGTCCGCGGTCGAGCGTGAGGAGATCGCCGTCCACCACCCCAAGCCGTCCGAGAACAAGGGTCGCTGACCTATGGCGGGCCAGCTTCGCGAGTACCGCCGGCGGATCAAGACGGTCAACTCGACCAAGAAGATCACCAAGGCGATGGAACTGATCGCCGCGTCGCGGATCGCCAAGGCCAGGGCGCGGGTCACCGCGTCCCGGCCGTACGCGGACGAGATCACCCGTGTGATCACCGCGGTGGCCTCGCAGACGACGATCGCGCACCCGCTCACCACCGAGCGCCCGCAGCCGACCCGCGCCGCCGTGGTCGTGGTCACCAGTGACCGCGGCCTCGCCGGCGGCTACAGCTCCAACGCGCTCAAGCGTGCCGGTGAGCTGGCCGAGCTGCTGCGCGAGGAGGGCAAGGAGCCGGTGCTCTACGCGGTCGGCCGCAAGGCGGTGTCGTACTACCGCTTCCGCAGCCGGACGCTGGCCGGCGAATACACCGGCTTCTCGGAGCAGCCCGGCTACGGTGACGCCAAGGCGGTGGCGGACGCGGTGATCGACGCGTTCACCACCCCGACCGAAGAGGGCGGCGTCGACGAGATCCACCTCGTCTTCACCGAGTACGTCAGTGCGATGACCCAGACTCCGGTCGCGCACCGGCTGCTCCCGATGGTGCTGCGTGAGCACAACGAGCCGCCGCCCGGTGGCCCGCTGCCGAACTACGAGTTCGAGCCGTCGGCCGAGGCGGTGCTCGACGCGCTACTGCCGCGGTACGTCGAAAGCCGCCTGTACGCGGCGCTGCTGGAGTCGGCGGCCTCCGAGTCCGCCGCGCGCCAGCGCGCCATGAAGTCGGCGACCGACAACGCCACGGATCTGGTCAAGACCTACACCCGCGCCGCGAACCGGGCCCGGCAGGACGCGATCACCCAGGAGATCTCCGAGATCGTGGGTGGCGCGAACGCCCTGGCGTCCGGCTCCTAGGAGTCAGGAGTCAGGTGTGAGACTCCGGCCCGTCGACACCGCAGAACGTCAAGCCCGAAGCCCGCGGCGGCGGGCAACGACAGTGAAACCGAGGACGCCATGACCGTCACCACCAGCTCGCCGGCCACGGCGGAGGGCCGGACTCCGGGGACCGGCCGAGTCGCCCGAGTCATCGGACCGGTCGTCGACGTCGAGTTCGCACCCGACGAACTGCCCGAGATCTACACCGCGCTGCACGTGGAGCGCACCATCAACGGTGAGACCGCGGTCCTCACCCTCGAGGTGGCGCAGCACATCGGCGACAACACCGTCCGCGCGATCTCCATGCAGCAGACCGACGGCCTCGTCCGCGGCGCCCCGGTGCAGGACACCGGCGCGCCGATCTCCGTACCGGTCGGAGACGCCACCAAGGGGCACGTGTTCAACGTGCTCGGCCGGCCGCTCGACGTGGACAGCGTCGACGCCCAGACCTACTGGCCGATCCACCGCTCGGCGCCGACCTTCGACCAGCTCGAGTCGAAGACCGAGATGTTCGAGACCGGCATCAAGGTCATCGACCTGCTCGCCCCGTACGTGCGAGGCGGCAAGATCGGTCTGATGGGCGGCGCCGGCGTCGGCAAGACCGTCATCATCCAGGAGATGATCCGTCGAGTCGCCAAGGAGTTCGGTGGCGTCTCGGTGTTCGCCGGTGTCGGCGAGCGCACCCGTGAGGGCAACGACCTCTTCCTGGAGATGACCGAGGCCGGCGTCATCGACGACACCGCCCTCGTCTTCGGCCAGATGGACGAGCCGCCCGGCACCCGGCTGCGGGTCGCCCTCGGCGCCCTCACCATGGCCGAGTACTTCCGGGACGTGCAGAAGCAGGACGTGCTTCTGTTCATCGACAACATCTTCCGGTTCACCCAGGCCGGTTCCGAGGTGTCGACGCTGCTCGGCCGGATGCCCAGCGCTGTGGGCTACCAGCCGACGCTCGCCGACGAGATGGGCGCCCTGCAGGAGCGGATCACCTCGACCCGTGGTCACTCGATCACCTCGCTGCAGGCGATCTACGTGCCCGCGGACGACCTGACCGACCCGGCTCCGGCGACGACGTTCACCCACCTCGACGCCAACACGGTGCTCGACCGAGCGATCTCCGACCTGGGTATCTACCCGGCCGTGAGCCCGCTCGACTCGAACTCCCGGATCCTGGACCCGCGCTACATCGGGCAGGCGCACTACGACACCGCCCGTGAGGTGCAGCGGATCCTGCAGCGCTACAAGGACCTGCAGGACATCATCGCCATCCTCGGTATCGACGAGCTCTCCGAAGAGGACAAGATCCTCGTCAACCGGGCCCGTCGTATCCAGCGGTTCCTGTCGCAGCCGTTCTTCGTGGCCGAGCAGTTCACCGGCATCCCCGGCAAGTTCGTCCCGGTCGCGGAGACGATCGAGTCGTTCCGCAAGCTCACCCAGGGCGACTACGACCACCTGCCCGAGCAGGCGTTCTTCATGTGCGGCGGGATCGAGGACGCCGAGAAGAACGCGGAGAACCTGTAATGCCGATGCGGGTGGCGATCGTCTCGCCCGAGCAGGAGGTGTGGTCCGGCGACGCCGACATGGTCGTCGCCCGGACCGTCGAGGGCGACATCGGTGTCCTGCCGGGTCACGTCCCGATGCTGGCGGTCCTGGTCCGTGACCAGGTCGTCCGCGTGAAGGTCGGCTCGCAGGAGATCTCCGCCGGTGTCGACGGCGGCTTCCTGTCCGTCACCAAGGAGGGCGTCAGCATCCTCGCGGAAAGCGCGACGGTCGCCTGACCTGCACTCCTTTGTTCTGAACTGTTGTTCTGACTCTGGCCCGGTTTCCGGTGCTGGCACGCCGCCAGCGCCGAGCCCGGGCCAGATCCGTTTTCCCCCGGAACCGGAATCCAACCGCTTCTCCGCTTCTTTACGGAGAGCCTTGCTCCCGGGCAGGAGTTGAGGATTTCGGTTGTGGGAACGACCGAAATCCTCAGCTCTTCGGACGAGCTGAGCCTCCGGTGGCGCGGCGGGTAGCCGGCGGCCGGGGTGCTCGAGCCTGCCGGCGGCGTTCGCTCAGCCTCCGGCGCCGGGCTTCCACAGCACGTCGCCGTCGGGGTTCGCGACCCGGGACAGGATGAACAGCAGGTCCGACAGGCGGTTCAGGTAGCGGGCGGGCAGCGGGTTCGTGCTGTCCGGCTCCGCCTCGAGCAGCGCCCAGCAGGACCGTTCGGCCCGACGGGCCACGGTGCGTGCCACGTGGAGCAGTGCCGCGGCGGGAGTGCCCCCCGGCAGGATGAACGAGTTGAGCTTCGTCAGCGTCTCGTTGTACCGGTCGCAGGCCTCCTCCAACCGGTCGACATACGTGTCGGTGATCCGCAGCGGTGGGTACTTCGGCTCCGCGACCACGGGGGAGCACAGGTCCGCACCCACGTCGAACAGGTCGTTCTGCACCTGGGCGAGCGTCTCCCGCACCTCGGCGCCGAGTTCTCCGAGAGCGCCGAGATCCCCGAGGGCGAGCGCCACCCCGATCGCCGCGTTCGTCTCGTCGACGTCCGCGTAGGCCGCCAGCCGCACCGACGTCTTCGGCACCCGCGACATGTCGCCCAGCGCCGTCGTCCCGTCGTCGCCGGTCCGGGTGTAGATCCGGGTCAGGTGCACCGCCATGCCGTCACTGTATGGGGGAGCCTGCGCGGATGCCCGCGGTTACAGCCGGCGCGATCCTGACCGTGATCGCGATCGCGACCCGTCCGCGCCGCTCGGGTCGAGAATCGGGTCGATGATGGCGTGTACGACGCTCGCGTCGTCGCTGGCGCCGAATCTCGGACGGTGGACGCGGTCGGGGTCCGCCRCCTCCACCGCGCGCAGCCGCTCCACCAGTTCGCCGGCCGCTCCGTCGCGGACCGCGGCCAGCAGGGCACCGTAGCCGTCCACCAGACCGAACGGTTCCACCAGGCGGCCGAACCCGTCCGAGCAGATCAGGACCTCCGCGTCGCCGGCCAGCGGCATGCTCAGGCAGCGGGCGTGCGCGGCGGCGGCCGGGACGTCACCGAGGATCCACGAGCCGGCGTCGGTGTTGCGGCGTCTGCGGTGGTCCAGCAGGGTCTCGTGGAGTCGTCCATAGGCCGTGGCCGGATCGTCGCCTCGGTCGAGGCTCGCCCGGACCCGGCCGAGCAGCTCACGCTCGACATCGTCGTACTGCGGATCCGTGAGGACCATCGGCTGACCGCCGGGCCCGCCGGGCCCGCCGGGCCCGTCAGCCCCGGCGGTGCTCGCGGTGCTTGCGGGGGTGGCGAAGCCGCTGAGTACGACGGGAGCGTCGCCGAGCAGACAGACATCCAGCAGGGCGCCGCGCTGGCGGACCAGTGAGATCGCGGCGGTGGGGAATCCGGACGAGCGGGCGGTGCCCGCGTCGACCAGCCCGGCCCGCCGACCCCGCTCGATCAGGTGCTCGATGAGCTCTACCAGGACGTCCCGCAGCGCCTGCCCGTCCCAGTCGACCTCGCTGAGATAGGCCCCCGCCAGGGTGCTCACCCAGGCGGGCCCGGGCAGCCCGTCGAGGAACGGCCCTGGCTCCAGCGCAGAGGCGCCGTCGATGACCCAGGCGCCGTCCGCGCGCGTTCCGCAGGTGTCCTCGTTGTGAGCCTTGAACGACCAGCTCTTGGCCACCGTGGTGCGCATCCCGGTGATCGCCTCCCACATCGCCGAACCCGCCTCCTCAGAGTAGTAACACGCCGACACCAGGTAGTGGGAGGTGGCTGTCACGTCCACCGATGATGCGGGCGTGGACGTCCCGGGAGTTCTCCACACCCAGGTGCGCGTCGGTGTCAGCGTGGCCGCGGTGATCCGTCGGGGTGACGGTCGTGTGGTCTGCATCCGGCGGCGGGACAACGGGGCCTGGCAGATTCCGGGTGGGGTGCTCGAACGCGGCGAGACCTTTCACCAGGCGCTTCGCCGTGAGGTTCGCGAGGAGACCGGAATGTCGGTCGAGCCGGAGCGGCTCACCGGGATCTACCTGAACCTGCCGCTGGGCGTGGTCGCGCTGGTCTTTCTCTGCCGAGAGGGGCACACCGAGGACCTGGCGGAGGCGGAGCCGCTGACGGAGACCGAGGAGGCCACGGCGGTCGAGTGGCTCACGGTGGAGGAGGTCGTGCGGCGGTCGACGCCCGCGTTCGCCGTGCGGGTCACGGACGCGCTGGCCGGTCGGCAGGAGCCTGTCCTGCGCCACCATGACGGCGTTCGTCTCCTTGGCGTGGAGAGTGGCGCGTTGGACGGCGTGGGAGAAGGGGCGTCAGCGGAGGCCGGACCGGGGGTCCGATCGTGGTCCACAGCGGCCAATCCCCGGGGTTGGTCTGAAGATCCCCCGCGCAGCACCTAGCATCGGAGYCCGTGGAACGCTTCGTCGTGACAGGCGGGACCAGGCTGGTCGGCGAGGTCGCCGTTCCGGGTGCGAAGAACTCGGTGCTCAAGTTGATGGCGGCGAGCCTGCTCGCACCCGGCCGCACCACGTTGGAGGCCGTGCCGGACATCCTCGACGTGTCGGTGATGGCGGACGTCCTGTGCGGTCTCGGTGCCAGCACCTCACGTGACCGGGATGCGGGGCGGGTCGTCATCGACGTGCCCGAGATGGTGGAGTCCACCGCACCGGCGGAGCTGGTCCGCCGGATCCGTGCGTCGGTCGCCGTGCTGGGGCCGCTGGTGGCCCGCCGCGGCGAGGCCCGGGTGGCGCTGCCGGGAGGTGACGCGATCGGCTCGCGTGCGCTCGACATCCACATGAACGGCCTGGCGAAGCTGGGCGCGGTCGTGGACGTCGAGGCGGGGGCGCTGGTGGCCCGTTCGTCCGGGCGCCTGCAGGGGGCGTCGATCTGGCTGGACTTCCCCAGCGTCGGCGCGACCGAGAACCTGCTGATGGCCGGTGTGCTGGCCAAGGGCACCACGGTGATCGACAATGCCGCGCAGGAGCCGGAGATCGCGGACCTGTGCGCGCTGCTGGTGGAGATGGGCGCGCGGATCGGCGGGGTCGGCACGTCCACGCTGGTCGTCGACGGTGTCGACACGCTGAGCCCGGTGTCGCACCGGACGGTGCCGGACAGGATCGTCGCGGGCACCTGGGCGATCGGCGCGCTGATGACCGACGGCGATGTGATGATCCACCATGGCCGCGCCGATCATCTGGGGATCGTGCTGGAGAAGCTCTGCGACGCCGGTGCCCTGGTGGAACTGCATGCGGACGGTTTCCGGGTCAGCGCGCAGGGGCGGCCGAAGTCGATCGATGTCGTCACACTGCCGTATCCGGGCTTCCCGACCGACCTGCTGCCCCAGGTGATCGCGTTGGAGGCGATCAGCGAAGGCACGTCTCTGATCACGGAGAACGTCTTCGACAGCAGGTTCGTGTTCTGCCGTGAACTGCACAAGCTCGGTGCGGACCTGCGCACCGACGGCCACCATGTGGTGGTTCGTCCCACCCCCCGCCTGGTGGGCGACTCCGTGCTGGCGTCGGACGTCCGGGCCGGCGCGGCGCTGGTGCTGGCCGGGCTGGTTGCGGAGGGCACCACGGAGGTCCGCGACGTGCACCACATCGACCGGGGCTACGCGAACTTCGTCGAGAGCCTCACCGGGTTGGGCGCCCAGGTACGCCGTGAGCCGCCCTCGGTGGTGGCCGCCTGAGGCCCTCTGAGGGCACGAGGCCCTGAAACGCAGCGGCCCTGAACCCGTGCGCCCTCAGCCCCGAACCCCGAGATTGGGTGCGGGGTCAGCGGTTCGTGCCGCCCCCGCCGCCCGGCCTGCCGGCTGACCCGCTGCCCGGCCCGCCGCCGTCCGGCCCGCGGTCCGGCCGCTGGCCGGGTGCGCCGCGGGCCTGTCGCAGGGTCC
This sequence comes from Frankia sp. CcI49, assembly GCF_001983215.1. NCBI lineage: Bacteria > Bacillati > Actinomycetota > Actinomycetes > Frankiales > Frankiaceae > Frankia > Frankia sp. CcI49. The sequence goes on along the minus strand of NZ_MOWP01000037.1, from coordinate 2,760 downwards.
GCAACGCGCTCGGGACGTCGTTGGCGAAGACGAGCACGTGGGCGAGCTCGACGGGGCGGCCATGCCGGGCCCGGGCCGTCCCGGCCGGGCCGAGGGTGGCGCGGACCCCACCGGCAGCGAGCACGGCCCGCACCTGCGCCGCCCGTTCCTTCGGCCCGGTGGCGACCGGCACGAGCAGGCCGAAGTCCTGCGGCTGCCGGGCGCCGGGCCAGGCCAGGCCCGGCCTCGAGCCACGGTTGCGGGGATGCGCACGCCGTGGCCCACGGCGCCGGGATCCGCTGTGCCTGGATGTGCCGTCTCGTGGGCTTCTGGGCCGGGCGCTGCCGTTCCGGGGGCTGCCGGCCCGGCCGCGGGGCGCCGAACCGGATGTCAGCCGGCAGATGAAGACCAGCACGCCGATGGTGAGCAGCACCAGGGTCGGCCCGTAGAGAAAACCGAGCGCGGTGGTCTCCACGGTCGCCTCCTGGACGCGCGACGTGCCGTTGGGCGATCCCGCGCAGGGCGCCGGATCGCTGCCGCCGGGTCCATCGTCGCACCGTCGCGGGTCTGCCGGAGAGAACTTCGTCCCTGATCAGGCTGTCGCGGCGGCGGAATCGAACATCGTGGCCGGGTTGGTGGGATCATCAGTTCGAGTGGGCTCCGAGTGGCCCACTTCCGCGGTCGGATGTCCGGTTCGTGCGGGCAGCTCGAGCGCGTGTCCAGGTGCCCAACGGCGGGCCCCGACAGACGTCTCGGGCAGCCGGTGCATGGGATCGGAGGCCTCGGTGGACGTGCTGTCGGCAGGTCAGGCGGTGGTGCCTCCAGGCGCCGTACGGGCGGTGGCGGCAGCCGATCGTGCCGACCTCGACCCACATCGGGCGGACCCACACCGGGCGGACCCACACCGGGCGGACCCACACCGGGCGGACCGACACCGGGCGGACACGCACCATGCAGACCCGAACCAGGTGGACGTGCACCAGACGGTGCGGCTCACCGGGACGGTGGACGTCCGATCCGTCGGTGAGCTGCGGATCCAGCTGCACGCGGCGATCGACGCGGGGTGTGGGCCGCTGCACGTGGATGTCGGCGGCCTGGAGCTCACGGACAATGCCGGTGTCGGGGTGCTGCTGGGCGGTGCCCGGCGGGCGCGTTCGATCGGGCGTTCGCTGGTCCTGCTGGACGTGCCCGCGGCGCTGTGGCCGCTGCTGGCGGCCGACCGCCTCGGGCAGCTGCTGCGGGTGCGCAGTGTGCATGAACCGCTGGTTCCGGCTGCCTCACGAGATACGTCACCGGAATGATCTGTCGCGAGACGGTGCGTGACTGACGACCGCCCGTCGGAGGATGTCGAGTCGCGATAGGGCATGCTTTCCCGATAATCAGGCCGAGGCATGGCATGGTGGAGGGCAGACGCAGACATGCTGGACGTGGAGGTGCCCGCAGGGGTGGACTCAGCCAGTGGTCGCGTGGCCGGATCCGGCGCCGCGACGTGGACCGAGCGGAAGCGACCTCTTCTCGTCGCGGGCTCGTTCGTGGTCGCGATCCTGCTCGGGGTCGTTCTCGGACTGGCCTGGGCCGACGACGAGGAGCCGGCCACTGTCACCGCCACGACCGAGCTGCCCGACAACCCGGTCCTCAGCCCGGCCCTCCCGTTGGTGAGCTGGGCGACGAGCCGAGTCGAGGGCACTCCGCACAAGGTGACGCTGTCGGCCACCGAGCGTCAGAGCGTGCGCCTGCCGCTGCAGTGGCTCGCCGCCTGGAAGGTGCGCGAGAAGACCCCCGGCAGCACCACGCCGACCATGGACGATGTCACCATCGTCAAGGACACCCTGTTCTACGGCGCGATCGAGGGCGCCGACAGCGCACATGACGAGTTCTGGGCCGTCGCCCAGACCGAGATCAAGGACGTGCCGGAGACGGATGCGCCCGACCCGCATGTGTGGAAGCGAGTCGGCAGCGAGCCCTGGACGCTGGTCGCCCTCGGGCCCGGTGCGTGCAGTTCGATTCCGGCCAAGCTGATGACGGTCCTGAGCCCGGGTATCTGCGCCTCCTGAGCCGACCGGACCGGATCTCACAGCCCGGTTCATCTCCCGCGGGCCGGTTCGGCACCGGCGCGGGGCCGGTTCGACCTCGTCGTAGGCCAGGTCACATCCGGGGCGCGCGGGCGGCTCGGGCCGTTACTCTGCTTCGGTCGCCGGCAGCCTTCGAGCTGGCGGCGAACGATCTCTGTCCCGGCCCGGCGTCGGTGACGGCCAAGCCTGTGCTGCCATGCCCTGTGCCGCCTGGTGCCGTCATGCCCGACCGCTGGTTCCGGGCACCACCCCCGCACGGAGCGCGAGGAGACGGCGATGACGGAGACGGCTCGGCCAGAGCGGGATCGGCCGTGGATCATCCGGACCTACGCGGGCCATTCGAGCCCGGCCGAGAGCAACGCGCTGTATCGGCGCAATCTCGCGAAGGGGCAGACGGGTCTGTCGGTGGCCTTCGATCTGCCGACCCAGACCGGGTACGACCCCGATCATGTGCTGGCGCGGGGTGAGGTCGGCAAGGTGGGCGTCCCGATCGCGCACCTGGGTGACATGAGGGCGCTGTTCGACCAGATCCCGCTGGGCAAGATGAACACGTCGATGACCATCAACGCGACGGCGATGTGGCTCCTCGCGCTGTACCAGGTGGCCGCCGAGGAGCAGGGCGCGGCGCCGGCCGAGCTGACCGGTACGACGCAGAACGACATCATCAAGGAGTACCTGTCCCGCGGGACCTATGTGTTCCCGCCCGGCC
>NZ_MOWP01000036.1:0-180836 GCF_001983215.1 Frankia sp. CcI49 | reverse complement strand
CGCCAAACGCATGCTCCTCACCGGCGACCTCCTCACCGGCGCCGAACTCGACGAACGCGGCATCTTCACCGAAACCGTCCCCGACACCGACGTCCCCACCCGCGCCGAATGGTGGGCCCGCAAAGTCTCCCGCATGCCCGCCGACGGCATCGTCATCGCCAAGGAAGCCTTCCGCCTCGTCGAACAACTCCAGGGCTACCAAGGCGAAGAAGTCCTCAGCTACCTCTTCCACGCCTACGGCACCAACCTCACCTTCGAAGACAACGAATACAACTTCGTCAAAGTCCGCGCCCAACACGGCGTCAAACGCGCCTTCGAACTCCGCGACGAACACTTCGAAATCCCCGAACCGTGAGGACCCGGCTCGGCTCGGCTCGGACTGGACTGGGCTGGGCTGGGCTGGGCCGCCAGGGTGTTCTCCCGCGGTGCCCGTGGTCAGCCCTTCCGGTAGAAGGTCATCCCTTCCGGTAGAACCACAGCGCCGCGGTCTGGCTGCCGACACCGGCGAGGGAGCCGTCGGGCGACCACAGACGTACCGAGCCGTGTCCGTAGCCGTCGGCCGCCTGCTCGGGAACGCCATCGACCAGCACCCACTCGCTCTCCGGCGCGGAACCGACCCGGATCGTGTTGTCCAGACTCGACCCGGACCCCGGATTACCGAGGGCGCCCATCACCATCGTCGGCACCGAGTCGGCGACCAGCGCCAGCATCGCCGGACGGGTCGCCGGCCGGCCACCGAAGCGCATCCAGAACCGTAGCCGAGGTTCTGCCGCACCGGCGGGCTGGCGTATCTCGACGAGGCCGAAGAAACCGGGTGGGGTGGACGGCGGAAACCGCAGCCTGACCGGTTCGCAGTCCTCGGGCGGGGGGAAGGCGGGCATCACCGGGAGTGTCCCGCCCGGGATCTCCGGGTTGGCCTCGGCCGCCGCACCGAGACCGGTGAGCACGACCCGCCCGGCGACAGTGCCGGTCACTCGCACCTGCGAGGTCCGGCGGCCCGCCGCGAGGACCTCCGCGACGAGATCGAGACGCTCGCCGTACCTGGGCGAACCCACGAACTGGGCCGTCGCCCACCGCAGCGGCCGTGCGGCCGTCTCCTCGACGAGCGCGCCGACGAGAGCGAGGCCCATCCCGCCGTACATGCGCTGAAGCTGCGTGAGGTGACGCTCCTCCATCGTGACCTCGGCCCGCGTCGTGAGGAACGCCGCCGGGTCATCAGCCGCCGCCGGACCGGCGTCGGCCACGTCGAGAAGCTCGAGGCCGAGCCAGCGCCGGTCGGCGCGACGTCGCGCCGCCTCGGTGCCGAGCCCGTCCACGTCGTCGAGCCCGTCCACGTCGTCGAGCCCGTCCACGTCGTCGCCCACCGGAACGGCCCCCGCGGGACGGAGCGCGTCAGTATTCGTCGTCAGATCGGCCACGAATCGACCTTAACACCAATCATTTAGATCTTTTGTGGCGCAAGCTCGCTTCGGACCTACGCCCGCGTACACCGGCCAACACCGGCCTCGCGGCGGCGACTCCTGCGCCCGCGCCGAGCCCGTCCCGGCCACCGTGAACCACCCCCACCCCGAGTCGCCAGCCCGCCACCGCGCGCGAAGTGCACCCGACACGGAAGTCGGCCCGGAATCCGCCACGCCTGCTTCGCGCACAGCATCGGACGGCGCGAGCATGGTACACACCCCGGATAGGAAGCCGACAGAAATGACAATCAGCGAAAACCCCTTCCCCGGCCAGGGCGCTGAGATTAATGTCTCAGCGCACACACCGGGAAAGCTCCTGCCGACGCCGCCGGAGATCCAGCACCGACACCCGGGGGCCGCAGTGGCCACGGCAGCGGACATTCATCCACACGGGCGGTCCACCGACCAGGGCAGGCGCCGTGTCGATCACCGGGCACCCGCCACCGACGACAGCGGAGCGGCTAACACCGTCCGGACCCGCCGTCAAGAAAGAGTCGCGTATCCGCAGCCGGTAACTTCCTTATTCTTTGGCAGTATCGACGGTGTTCCTGCGGTAGGGTCAGAACGTTATGTCGTAATTTGCGTGAGATCGCCCGCGAAGGCGAACTCCGCATGTCTCGTAGGTAAAGGGCTCGACCGGACCGAAGTCACCCGCGGAACGCGCACTGATGCAGGAGGACGACCGAGCTGTGCCCCGACCGGACGCCCCCCACCACGACCTGGCAACCGGATACACACTGGTCGAAAGAGACCGCGAGAACACCAGACTCAGCGCACTGCTCACGTTCGACCGGTACTCGCCGATCAGGGTCGCGGTCATCGAGGGCGCGGCCGGCCACGGAAAATCCGTTCTGGCCGCGGGCCTCGCCCGCCAGGCCGAGGCCCGCGGCTTCCGCGTCCTCACGGCCGACGGGGCACACCGTGAGCGCGCTCTTCCCTTCGGAATAGTCAGTCAGCTGCTTCCCGGTGACAGTGAACCGCCCGGCGCCGCGCTGGGCGCGGCCATCACGGCCACCCTGGCCGACCGGGAGCCCGACGCCAGGGACGTCGACCGTGCGCTGTGGTACGTCACCCACACCTGGTGCGCGCACCTGGTCCGCGCCAGCGCCTCGGCGCCGATACTCCTCATCGTCGACGACGCGCACCATGCCGACCGGGAGTCACTCACGATCCTGGTCCACCTGCTCCGCAGGTCGCGAGCGGCCCGGATAGCGATGCTGTTTACGGTCTGCGCGGATGCCACCCCCGCCGACCCCGCCGCGCTGGACGAGGTACGGCGCCGCCAGGACGGTGACGTGCTCCGGCTCGCACCGCTGACCGAGCACGGCGTCGCCACCGTGGTGGGCCGCCGGCTCGGTCCGATCGCCGGCATCCGTCTCGCGCCCACCTGGCATCAGGTGACCGGTGGGAGTCCGTTACTCGTCCACGCGCTCATCGAGGACCAGAAGGGCAACGGCCGATCGGCTGACGACAGCCAGGCCGGCGGCCCTGGATCTGACAACCCGCGGACCGGTGAGCGCGCGGCGCCCGCGGCTGGCGAGCGTTTCCGGCTCGCCGTGCTCACCACGCTCGATCGGATCGGCGGTCTCACCACCCCACTCGCCCGCTCGGTCGCGGTGCTGGGCCGGTCAGCCACCCCCCGCCTGCTCGACCAGCTGACCGGCCTGGGCCAGCCCGGGGTGGTCCGGGCGCTCCGCGCGCTGCACACCGCCGGCATACTGACCGCCCGCGGCCTGTTCCGGCATCCGGCGGCGCAGGACGCGGTGCTCGCCAGCACGGACGCCGCCGAACGGCGCCGGTTGAACTCGCGGGCGGCCGTCCTGCTGAACGCGGAGGGCTGCTCCGCCACCGTCGTCGCCCAGCATCTGCTCGACGCCGACAGCGAGCTGGAACCGTGGGCCGTGCCGGTGCTGGAGAACGCGGCCCGCGAGGCCTGCAACGACGGCGACCCGGCGCTCGCGGCGGCCTTCCTGCGCCTGGCCCTGCGGGCAGCGGACGGACCACAGCGCGATTCGCTGACCGCCGAGCTCGCGGCGCTCGACTGGTGGCAGAGCCCGCGGGACTCCGTCCGGCATCTGTCCTTCCTGGTCAACGCCGCGCGCGTGGGGCGGTTGTCCGCCGCCGAGGCCACCACGGCAGCGCAGTTCCTGCTCTGGCACGGCCGGTTCGACGAGGCGACCACGTTACTCGCCGATCTCGTCGGGCAGGACGAGCACCCGGACACCTCGACGCGGATCGAGATCCGCTTCATGGACCTGTGGCTGCGGTCCCTCTACCCGGAGGTCGCCCGGCAGCTGGTGCGCAGGTCACCGCGTTGGGTCGACGAGCGGTCCCGGGACCTGCCGGCGATCTTCCATCCTCGGCTGGAGGCGGCGACCCAGCTGGCCCGGGTCCTGAGCGGCCGGCCGGATCCCGCGCTGCCGCTGCGGGCCGAGCAGATCATCCGGCGTACGGTGCAGACCGGGTCCCCACCCGAGACGATCTCCGCGGCGTCCGTCGCCGCCCTCGCGCTGCTGTACGCGGGCCACGCCGAGGGCGCCCGGCGGTGGTTCGAGAACCTGCTGCGCAACGACTCCGTCCAGTCGTCGCCGACCTGGGGGGCGAAGCTGCTGGCGCTGCGGGCCGAGGCCGCGATGCGCCTCGGCCAGGCCGACACCGCCGGGCAGCTCGCCCGGGGCGCGCTGTCCGCGTTCACGGTGGCTGACTGGGGCGTCGGCATCGGGCTGCCCCTCGGCGTCCTGGTACGGGCGATGACCGTGCTGGGCCGGCACGACGAGGCTTCCGAGCTGCTTGATCACCCGATCCCGGCGAACATGTTCCAGACCGGCTTCGGGCTGCACTATCTGGAGGCTCGTGGCCGGCACCGGATCGCGATCGGGTTGCACCGCGCGGCGCTCGACGATTTCCGGCTGTGCGGCGACCTGATGCGCAGTTGGGGGACGGACGTCCCCACGATGGTGCCGTGGCGCGACCACGCGGCGGAGGCGCTGCTCGGGCTCGGCGAGCCGGCCCATGCCCGGCGGCTGCTCGCCGACAACGTGCCGCCCGCAGGCCGGCGGGCCACCAGCACCCGGGACGCCGGTGCGACCGCGGGCGCCGCGGCCAGCGACGCTGCCGCCAGCAGGCATCCCGCCGGAAGACGGCGTCGTGACACCGAGCTGGGCCCTGGCACCGGACGCGGTCACGCCGGTGCCGGGGCGTCATCGAGGGTCCTGACCTCAGTGGACCGAATGGCCTCCCTGAGCGAGGCCGAGCAGAAGGTCGCCGCGCGAGCGGCCCGTGGGCAGACGAACCGGGAGATCGCGGCGGGGTTGTTCATCACGGTCAGCACGGTGGAGCAGCACCTCACCCGGACCTACCGGAAACTGCGGGTGGCAGGGCGCAAGGACCTGGCGAACCTGTTCACGACCGCCCGCATGCCGATCGCCTGATGCCGATCGGCTGGTGCCGCTCAGCTAGTGCCGCTCGGCGACGGTCGCGGCGACCCGCAGCAGCGCCGCGATGGCGTTGGAACGACTCTGCTCCGACCGGGCGATGAGTACGTGCACCGGCGGTGCGTCCGCTACCGGCACGCAGGCGATGTCGTGGCGGATGTGGCCGCGGACCGACTCGGGCACCACCGCGACCACCCGGCCCAGCGCGACCAGTTGCATCAGCTGGATGCCGTCGCTCACCACCGGCCCGGCCAGCGGCACCGGCGGATCGCTGGAGGTGGTGAGGCCGGTCCGCGCGGACGGATCGGACCCGCCCGGCAGGCCCGCCGGATCCGTGCGGTCCGAGGGCCACCGGGGCTGGACCTCGCCGGCCAGGTCGGCGACCCGAAGGGTCTCCCGGGCGGCGAGGGGATGGCTGGCGGGCAGCAGCGCCACCTGCCCCTCGACCGTCAGTTCCTCACAGTCGAGGCCGGTCGTGTCATCAGGCGGGCAGTGCAGGATGGCGACGTCGGCCCGCCCGTCACGGACCATGGCCGCGCGCTGGCCGCTCGTGAACACGACGTCGACGGCGACGGCGGCGGGATCCTCGGCGTAGGCGGCCAGGATGCCGGGCAGCAGCCCCCCGTCACCGCCGGACTTCATCGCCAGCACGATCGCCGGTTCCGGGCTGGCCGCGCGCCGGGTGCGCCGCTCGGCGGCGGCGACCGCGTCCAGCACGTGGCGGCCCTCCTCCAACAGGACCCGGCCGGCCGGGGTCAGCGACACCCGACGGCTGGTCCGGTCCAGCAGGGTGACCCCGATCCGCCGCTCAAGCTGGCGGATCGCTCGCGACAGCGGTGGCTGCGCCATCCTGAGGCGCTGCGCGGCCCGCCCGAAGTGCAGCTCCTCGGCCACCGTGACGAAATACGAGAGCTCCCGCGTCTCGAGTCGTTCCATACCCGCAGGGTATCGGTTCTTACCTGGACGGTATTTGAAACCGTCGACAGGCTGATGGTGAGCTTGGTCCATGGCCGAAGAGACAACAAAGTCAGGCATAGCACTCGTCACCGGCGCCAACAAGGGCATCGGCCGGGAGGTCGCCGCGCAGCTCGCCCAGCAAGGCTTCACCGTGCTCGTGGGCGCGCGCGACGCCGCGCTCGGCGCCGCCGCCGCCGCCGAGATCTCCGCCGCCGGCGGGGACGCCCAATTCGTGCGACTCGACGTCACCGACGACGATTCGGTCCGTATCGCCGCCGATTTCATCGGCGAGCGGTTCGGCCGACTCGACGTCCTGGTGAACAATGCCGGAATCTCAGGTGGCATCGACACCCTCATCCCGAGCACGGCGAATCCGGACGCGGTTCGCGCGGTCTTCGACACGAATGTCTTCGGCGTGATCAGGGTGACGAACGCGGTACTCCCGTGGTTGCTCCGCTCGACGGCGCCGCGGATCGTCAACCTTTCCAGCAGCGTGGGTTCGTTGTCCATCATGGGCGATCCCGCCGGCCCCTTCGCCAACGTTCCCGCCTCGGCCGGGTACGCGCCGTCCAAAACCGCGCTGAACGCCATCACGGTCCAGTACGCGAAAGAGCTCCGCAAGGACAACGTACTGGTCAATGCCGCGGACCCCGGCCGCTGCGACACCGACCTGATCCGCGGTGTCGGCTTCCCCTCGCCACGCACGGCGGCCGAGGGCGCGACGGTCGCCGTCCGGCTCGCCACCCTGGGCCCGGACGGACCCACCGGTGGGATCTTCAGCGAGACGGGGTCCGTGCCCTGGTAGCCCGCGCCCGCTGTCGGCAGCGCTGTCACCCCGGCGGCCACGGCGTCACCGCCGTGGCCGCCGGCACCACCGGGGCCGTCAGGACGGCAGGGCGATGGACAGCGCGTGCCGGAAGACGTTCCGCGGGTCCCAGCGCGCCTTGACCTGCTGCAGCCGGCGATAGCTGCCCTTGTAGTACAGCTCCGTCCACGGGATGCCGGAGGTGTTCCAGGCCGGATCCGCCAGGTCGACGTCGGCGTAGTTGATGTAGGAACCGTCGGTGATACCGCCGAGGGCCGGGACACCACCGGTGTCGGCGTGCACGTCGCGGTAGAACTCGCGCAGCCAGGAGAGGTTCCGGTCGTCGTCGGTCGCCGCGTCCCAGTGCACGGTGTGCAGCACCTTCAGGACCGAGTCACGCTGCGGGGTCGCCGTGGCGTCCGGCGCGACCGCGTTGGCCCGGCCGCCGTAGGACGCGAACAGGACGCCGGCCAGGGGTGCGGTGATGCCGGGTGCGGTCAGATAGCGGTGGGTCGTGGCGAGCTGGGCGTCCGTGTAGCTCGCACGCAGGTAGGAGCCCTTGGACTTGTTGCGGCGTCCGACCACCGCCCCGGTGTCGGGATAGCCGGTGTAGTTGGTGGCCTGCAGCCAGGGAAGGGTCCGCTCACGGACCGTCAGGGCCGCCCGCACCGGGTCGACGACCGCGGCGCGGAAGCCCGCGAGCAGCGCGTCGGAGTCCGCCTCGTCCGGGTTCACCAGGACCTGTATCCCGACGACGGGGCTGGAGCTGACATGGGCGCAGGTCAGATTGGCGCTCAGCCGGGCGGCTGCGGCGTCCGGTGCGCTGTTCTCCGCGTGCCAGGTGAGGTAGCCCCGGACCAGCTGGCTGAACGTGGCGACGTCCAGGCCGGTCCACGGCCAGGCGAAGTCGATGAGCCGCGCCCGTGCCGGCGGTGTCGGCAGCAGCTTCGACGGGTTGGTGCCGGTCGCGGCGGTGCTGCGCATCCAGTACTTCGTGACCACGCCGAAGTTGCCACCGCCGCCGCCCGTGTGAGCCCACCACAGCTCCCGGTTGGGATCACCCGGTTCGCGGGTGGCGACCACCGTGCGCGGCGTTCCCGAACGGTCGACGGTGACGACCTCGACCGCGTACAGGTGGTCGGGGACGATTCCCGCCCGGCGGGCGAGGGCGCCGTAGCCACCACCGGCGAAGTGCCCACCGACCCCGACCGCCGGGYACGTTCCGCCGGGGAGGGTGACTCCCCAGCCGGTGAACAGCGTCTTGTAGACCTCCCGCAGCGTCGCGCCGGGCTCGATCGCGAACGCGGTGCGGGCCGGGTCGTAGTAGATGGCGTTCATCTGGGCCATGTCGATCTGGACCTGCACGCTCGAGTTCGCGACGAAGTTCTCGATGCAGTGCCCGCCGCTGCGCACCGCGATGCGCTTCCCGGCCCGGACGGCCTCGGCCACGGCCTGTTCCACCTGCGCCGTTGTGCCGACCATCCGCACGTACTCCGGACTGCCGGCGAAACGGCCGTTCCAGCTGCGGACCAGGTCCTGATAACGCGCATCGCCCGACCTGACGGTCGCGCCGCCGTAGGCCGGTTCCGTGGCGGGAGCGGCGACCGCCGCCTGGTCGGCGGCGAGAACCTCCGCGGACACACCCGCCGCGCCGAGAATTCCGGCGGAGGCGAGAAGTTTTCGACGAGAGACATCGGCTGGCATCGGATCTCCTGGTTGCGCACGACGGGCGGCTGAGAACCGTCTACTTTTTCTCGGCCCCGGAGCGAATGGCGCCGAACCTACGGAAGTCCGCCGCGATGCTCCAACCCCTAGCGACCCCAGACATCGTTCGCCCGACGGTCCGGCCATGTCACCGATTTCGACCGGCGCCCCAGCTCAGCGGACCGGTGTCGGGGACAACCCCGACACCGGCGGTTAGGGGTTTTCAGCAGCCGTCGCGGGTCGCGAAGATCGATAACGGCGACGACCGGCACCGGAATCAGGAGGCGCGTCATGATCAGCGCGGAGTTGGACGCCGTGCGCACGTCTGCGCGGGCGGACGTCGGCGAGGCGTTCGGCAGCCTCACCGCGGCGCTGCTGGACCAGTCGACGGACCGTACGGCGCTCGGCGAGCTGGTTGACACGGCGTTGGACGCCACACCACCCGATCGGGTCCCCTACATCCTGATCTTTCTCGGGCTCGCGGCGGAGACCACGGAAGGTGCCGCGGCGACGGCCGTCCGGTCGGCGCTGGGTCGCCGCATCGAGGGCTACCTGCGGATCCTGGCCGACTCGGCACCGGGCAGTCCCGCCCGCCTCGCCTCGCTCTACCTCGTCGCGCATCTGACCGAAGCCCGCGACGCCGTCCTGGACGCCGCCGCCGGACTCGGCCTGGATGCCGCCGAGCACAGCCGGCTCGACCGCTGCCTGCAGCGCGAGATCCCGGCGGACCCACGGATCACCCGGTGCTGGCCCGCGCCGTCGGTCTGGGCGGATCTCGGCGCGGACGCCGACGCTCGCGATCAGATCTGGATGGGCCGGCTTTCCCCGGAGCTGACAGCCGCGGCGTGGGGCCACGAGACCCGGTCGATGCTCGCCTACCTCGGCGCGCGGGCGCTGTGGGCCGCCGGGCACCCGCCCCCCTTCGAGGTTCCGATGCCGGCCGTCGCGCTGCCCACCGCCGAGCGACACGTCGACGTGGCCGCGGCCGCCAACGGGCACGGGAGCATCCTGCGCTGCCCGGTGTGCCGCGGCCGGCTCACCATCACCACCGCCTCGGCGCGTTGCCAGTCCTGCGCCGCCGACTTCCCCGTCACGAAGCACTACGTCGACCTCTCGCAGGGCATCGGCGAAGAGCTGGACCTGATGGCCGAGAACGTGGTCCTGCGCTACGGCGAGCTGCGTTCCAGCTTCTTCAGGCTGATGGGCGGCAACTGGGCCGGCCCGATGTCCCCCCTGGACGAGGACGCCTACCTGCGCGACCACGTCCGGCCGGCCGACGGGCCCGTCCTCGACCTGGCGGCCGGCACCGGTCGCTGGACCGCGGAGCTGGCCGCGACGTTCGGCACCGGCCGGGTGATCGCGCTCGACCTGGCCGGCGCGATGAACCGTGAGATCGCCCGGACCCTGCCCGACATCGCCAACCTTCGGGCCAGCGCGCTGGCGCTGCCCTTCGCCGACGGCAGCCTGGGCGCGGTCAACTGCTGGAACGCGCTGCAGATGCTGCCGGACCCGGCCGCGGTCTTCGCCGAGGTCGGCCGGGTCCTGCGGCGGGGAGGGACCTTCACGGTTCTCACCTTCCGGAAGGCGGCCGATCCCGCGGACCGCTACTTCCAGAGCCGCCAGTTCGGGGTGCACGGTGTACGGCAGTTCGACCATGCCGAGATGACCGGATGGCTGGCCGACGCCGGCATGTCGGTGCGGGACCTGAGCGGGCCGAACAACCTGCTGCTCCTCACCGCCGTCCGCACCTGAAGGCCGGCCGGATCTGGCCGATGAGCCGAGCCCGGCCGGCACCGCGAGGCCGACGGGAGCTGACGGGAGCTGACGGGAGCTGTCCGCCGATCCCGAACAGCCCGCCCGGTCCCGTCAGCCCCGCCCGGTCCCGTCAGCCGCGGCCGGCGAGCACCTCGGCGGCGCCACGCATCAGGAACCCGGCGAGCTCATCCACATGCCGGTCACGCCAGCCCGCCAGTCGGGTGCCGCGGACGACGTCGTTGAACGCACCGAGCGCCGGCCCGCCACGGACCTGGAAGTTCAACGTCTCGGCGGGATCGCCGGCCCGGGCCCGACGCGCGCTCTCCGCGAGATACCAGCGCACGACCAGCACCATGCGCTGGCGGACGTCCTCACGGGCGCCGGCGAGCACGGCGGCCGACCAGCGGTCCGGATCGGCCGACAGCTCCTGCCACACGTCGTCCAGGTTGCGGCGGAACAGATCCTTCTCCAGCCGCTGGCGGTCCTCGGCGCACAGCGCCGCCAGTTCGCCATGCCGGCGATACAGCTCGTCGAGCCGGTCGGCACGCGCCGCGAACAGGCCGCCGCGCCGCAGCACCGGCACCCGGCCACCCAGCTCGAAGGAGTCGACGTCGGGAGCGGTGGTGAAGTCGGCGACTCCCGCACTCGCCAGGAGGTCCTTCACAAGGTCGCTGGTGTCCGCCTCGACCGTGCACTGGTTGACCGATCCGGTCAGGACGAACTCGGCGCCGAGCGCGAAGGCCGCGGCGACGGCCCGCGGGGAGCCCAGACCACCGGCGGCACCCACCCGTACCCGCCCGGCGGCCTGGTGCGCGTCCACCCCGCCACCCGCGGCGGCGCCCGCGCCGGCGCCTGCCCGGTCGCGCACCGCGCGCACAGCCGGCAGCAGCTCCAGCAGCCCCGGACCACCGCCTGCCCAGGGCTCGACGCACAGGTCGTCGGCCATCGGGAGGTCCGCGCCCAGCCGCACCTCCTCGGCGGTGAGCAGTCCGCGTGCCCGCAGGTCCGCGGCGACGGCAGGTGGGGGCGGGGCCAGGAAGCGGGTCGCCGCGTCCGGATGTGCCACCTTGACCAGCATCAGCCGCGCCGGGCGGGGACGTCCGTCCGGGCCGGGCCGCAGGCCGGCGAGGCGCAGCCGCACCAGCGCCGCCGTGGGCTCGGTGAAGCCGGCAACCTCCACATCCGGCACCTCGCCGCGCACCAGCAGGTCGGCGAGGTCCTCGTCGCGCCGAGGATGCCAGGGTGCCCGGGTGATGTTCGCCCCCCACGGCGCGTGCGCGGGCAGGGCCGCCCGCAGCCGTGCCAACTCGGCCGCGACCCGCTCCAGGGGAACGTCGGAGGTTCCGAGATAGCCGAGCAGCCCGGTGCCGGCCATCCGCAGCACGAGGCGGGCCGACCCGACGCCGGCCCCCATGCCCCCTGCCGCATAGGCGATCCGGGCCCGGTGCGCGCGGCACCAGGCCGCCGAGCCCGGAAACTCCGGATCGTGCGCCGCCGGGGCCGCCATGGCCACCGGGGCAGGTGGGAGCGCCTGGACCACCGGGCCGGGCTGAGCCCTCGGGCCGGGCTGGGCCACCGGAGCGGGCTGGGCCACCGGGGCCGCCGGCTCGCCGCGCGGGACCGGGTCGGAGCCGAGCCCGAAGGCCTCGTCGACCGTGGTGATCGTCCTGGTCTCGACGCCCAGGGCACGGAAGAACGAGGCCAACGCCGCGCGCGGGCCGACCTCGACGATGTGGCCGGCTGGTCCGGCCGCGGCGGCCAGCGTGCGCATGTCGTCCAGCCATCGCACCGGGCTCGTGATCTGGCGGGCGAGGTCGGCGGCGAACCGCCGGGGGTCGTGGAACTCGCCGGTCGCGTTGGAGACCACCGACGCCGCCCGCAGCGGATCGAGGTCGCCGGCCACCTCGGCCAGTCGCGCCGAGAACCGCTCCCCCGCCGGACGCATCAGCTGGGAGTGCGCCGGCACGCTGATCCGCAGCGGGATGAAGGTGAGGTCCGGGTGCGCGTCCGCGAGCACCGGGCGCAGGCCCGCCACCCGGCCGGCCAGCCCGCTGATCACCACCTGCTTCGGCGAGTTGTGGTTGGCGACCTCCACCCCGGCCGCCGTCACCAGGTCGAGCGCGCCCGACTCGGCGATGTCGTCGAGGATCAGCGCGGCCATCGCGCCCTGGTCCGCGGGCACCGCCTCCTGCATGGCGCCACCCCGGGCACGTACCAGCCGCACGGTGGGCGCGAACGGCAGCGCCCCGGCGGCCACCAGCGCGGTGAGCTCGCCGAGACTGTGTCCGCCGAAGAACCGCGGGGCCAGACCGAACTCGGCCGCCAGCACCCGGAAGACGGCGATCTCCATGGTGAGCAGGCAGGGCTGCGTGAACTCGGTGACATGCAGGCGCGGGTCGTCGGTGAAGCAGATCGCGCGGATGTCGATCCCGATGGCGTCCGAGGCCTCCTCGAACGCCGCCCGGGCGGCGGGAAACCGCTGGTGGAAGTCCTGGCCCATGCCCTGGCGCTGCGAGCCCTGCCCGGGAAAGACGACGACGTCCGCCCGCGACAGGGGTGGCCAGGTCTGGGCGGTCAACGCCCCTCCTCCGCCAGGGCGGGGCGACGGGCCGGGGCGGGATGATTCGGCGGCGGGATGTAGCCGACGTCCGCGCAGTGCTCCAGATAGCGGGTGACCAGGTCACCGATCGTGGGGCAGTTGATGCCCGCCGCACCCAGCAGGTTCCGGGTGTAGGTGGAGTCGGCGTAGGTGCTGCGGTCGTAGTGCTCGGGCCCCCAGGTCTCGACGCCGTACTTCACCATCTCGATCATCTGGCTGGCATAGGGTTCGGCGGTCCCGTTCGCGGAACCGATCGCGGTCCCGTTCGCGGAACCGTTCGCGGAACCGTTCGTGCTGGCACCCGGTCGGAAGAGCGCCTCGACGGCATGCCGGTGGTACTCGTCCACGCTCAGCGGCGCGATGTAGTACCCGTGCTCGCGGATCATCCGGTAGACCTCGCCCAGACTGCAGATGTCCGGGTTCGTCAGATGGTAGGTCTCGCGGTAGCTGGGCCGGCGCAGCGCCAGGTGCAGCAGGCCGGTGCTGACGTAGTCCACCGGCGAGATGTCCCAGTATGTCGACGCGTCCAGGTAGTAGCCGGTGTCGACGGCCGTCCTGATCAGGTCGTAGTAGACGCCCTTGACCGTCACCTCGCTGAACGGATAGCGCCCGGTGTCGCCGGTGCCCATGATGTTGCCCGGACGGAAGATGTTCCATACCAGGCCCCGCTCCGAGGCAGCCCGGATCAGTTTCTCCGCGTGGTACTTCGTCTCCTGGTACGGCAGATGGTCGTAGCCCTGGCCGAGTTCCAGGTCATCCTCGGTGAACGGCCGGTTCGCGTCGAGCTGCCAGTCGCCCAGCGCACTGAAGCTGGACACGTGGACGAGATAGCGGTGCCGGGTCCGCAGGCTGAAGTCGATGATCCGCTGGACACCGTCGACGTTCACCGCGCTCAGGGAGTCGTAGAAGGTGACCAGTGTGGTCCGCGCCGCCACGTGGATGGTGACGTCCACGTGCGCGGCGAGCTCGTCGAGGGCCGCCGCGCTCAGGCCGAGGTCGTCCTGGCTGACGTCCCCCAGGACGACCGAGACGCGCTGCGCGAACTCGTCGACCAGCAGCTGCTCCTGGTCGTAGACCTGCAGGAAGTACTGGACGCGCTCCCGCGCGGCCTGTTCGTCGCGGCCGCGCACCAGGCAGGTGATCCGCGCCGAGGTCTCGGTGAGCAGGTCGTACAGCAGCCGTCCGCCGAGCACCCCGGTGACCCCGGTGACGAAGACCGACTCGACGGGAAACGGCTCCGCCCGAACGACCTTCGCCGGGCTCAGCGCCGGTGCGGTGAGGATCCTGGTCATCTCGTCGGCAGCCGCCCCGCCCGCGTCGTTGCCCCCGATGTAGCCGCCGGCGACGACGTGGTCCACGAAGGAGCCGATGGTCGTGCACTCCTCGATCAGTGTTCCGGGTATGCGCACGCCGTAGTGCTTCATCACCCGGTTGAGCATCCGGACMACCACCACCGAGTCGAAGCCGTAGTCGAGGAAGTTCGTGTCCTCGGTGAGCTCGTCGACCGGATAGCGCGTCAGGTCCGCGAAGATCGCCTTGACCTGGACGACCAGGTCCTGCCGGACCTCGTCGTCGCCACGCCCGACGTTCGGCGTCGATGTAGGCGTCGGTGTCGGTGTCGGCGCCTCGGTCAGGGGCGGGACCGGGTTCCGCATCGGGCTCTGGGCCTGAGGCTGGGAGTGGGGCTGGGCCGGGATCCGGGCCGGAGCCGGGATCTGGCCCGGGGCCGCAGGCCGGGCCGGGGCTGAGGCCTGGCCCGGGGTTCCGGAGCGGCGGAACTCGTCGCCCTCGACCCAGTGCCGGTCGGCCGCGAACGGGTAGGTCGGCAGGCTGACGACGCGTCCTCGCAGCGGCGCCCAGACCTGCTCCCAGTCGATGGCCCAGCCCTGCGTCCACAGGTCGGCCAGCCGGTGGGTGTGCCCCGCCTCCCGCAGCGACCGCAGGTAGGCCCGGTCGGGCTCGCTGTCGCCGCCGTGGTCGACGTGCGCCGCGACGACTCCGGTACGCACCCGGCCGTCCGGCGTGCCGGCCAGGAAGGCCTCGATCGCCTCGGCCGCCTCCTGGTGCGTGCCCGCGACGATCGCCAGCCGGTGCTCGAAGGATTCCCGACCGACCATCAGTGTCCAGGCGATGTCGACGAGAGGAAGCCGCCGGCCCTCCGGGGAGCCGAGGAACGCGGCCAGCCTCGTCGCCTGTTCACGCAGCCGTTGCGGGTCTCGCGCGGACAGCAGCACCGGCGTCGGCCCCGTCCACGGCGAGCCGGTGGCGGCCGGGTGCTGGCCGCGCCCGAGGCCGTCGGGGCCGGTCACGGGATCGCCGAGGATGACATGCGCGTTGGAGCCGCCGGCCCCGAACGAGCTGACCGCGGCGAGGCGCGGCTGCCCGGTGGCGGCACGCGGCCACGGCCGTGCGTCCCGCGCCACGGTGAAGGGGCTGCCGGCGAAGTCGATGTGGGGATTCGGCGGGTCGGCGTGCAGCGTCGGCGCGATGGTCTCGTGGTGCAGCTGCAGCAGCGTCTTCGCCACCCCGGCCAGACCGGCGGCCGCCTCCAGGTGACCGATCGCGGACTTGACGGAGCCGATCGCGCAGTAGCCGCGGTCGTCGGTTCCGTCCCGGAAGGCCGCGGTCAGGGCGCTGACCTCGATCGGATCGCCGAGTGCCGTGCCGGTGCCGTGTGCCTCCACGTAGCTGAGCGCCCGCGGGTCGACGTCCGCCTTCGCCAGCGCGTCGCGGACGAGGGCCGCCTGGGCGACCGGGTTGGGCACGGTGAACCCGTTGGTCCGGCCGTCCTGGTTGACCGCCGTGGCGCGGATCACGCCGTAGACACGGTCCCCGTCCTCGCGGGCGTCGGCGAGCGGACGAAGCAGCAGTGCCACCACGCCCTCCCCGGGCACGTAGCCGTCTCCGCCGGCGCCGAAGGTGCGGCACCGGCCGTCGGTCGACGCCCATCGCCCGGACCCCAGCAGCAGGTACTTGCCCGGATGGATCGTGACGTTCACCCCGCCGGCCAGCGCGTAGGCGCTCTCGCCCCGGCGCAGGCTCTCGCACGCCAGGTGCAGCGCGGTGAGCGAGGACGAGCAGGCGGTATCGACGGCCATCGACGGCCCGTCGAATCCGCAGTGGTAGGAGACCCGGTTCGCCACCGCCCAGTACGGGGCGACGGGTGCTCCCGCGACCGCCTGGTACTCCCCGTAGGTGACGCCGACGAAGACGGCCGCGTCGCGCTGGCCGCGGCGGCGGGCCGCACGGCGGATCCGCTCGGGCGGGCTGCCGGCGTCCTCCATCGCGGCCCAGGCGACTTCGAGAAACAGCCGTTGCTGGGGATCCATCAGGTCGGCATCGCGGGGAGCGATGCCGAAGAACCTGGCGTCGAAGCGGTCGACGTCGTCGAGGAACCCGCCCCAGCGGGCGTAGGTCGCGCCAGGTTCATCCTGGTTGGTACTGAGATAACGGGAATGGTCCCAGCGCTGCGGTGGAACCTCGGTGATGCAGTCGCGCCCGGCCAGCAGGTTCGCCCAGAACGCCTGGTTGTCGGCGGCGCCGGGGTAACGCCCGGCCATGCCGACGACGGCGATGTCATCCGGCCGGTCCACCATCGCCGGCCGTGCGGGGTGCACCGCCACGGCCGACCCCACCGGCTCCGGGCGCCGCGCCACCGTCGCGACGGGCGTCGGCATGACCGGGGCCGCCATGGCGATCCCGGTCGGCACAGCGATCCCGGTCGGCACAGCGGCCCCGGTCTGCCCGGCACCCCCGGCCAGCACAGCGCCGCTGGTCGGCGCGGCGCCCGCTCGGGCGTCGGGGCCCGGCAGGTCCGGCTCCGGTGGGACGAACGCCGCGACGAGCTGGTCGGCGCGAGTGGTCGCGAGATGGGCGGCGAGGGCGCTGATGGTCTGGTGCTCGAAGAACAGGGTGGACGGCAGCGGTCCGAGCACCGCCTCCAGCCGGGACATCAGCCGTGCGATGAGAACCGACTCGATGCCGTAGTCCTGCAGGGGAGCCTTCGGCCGGATTCGATCGGCGGGAATGCGGGCCTCGGCTGCCAGCGTGTCGAGCAGGAAGCGCTCGGCGAGCGCGGTGAGGTCCCGCGGCGGCACAGGCCCGCGGGTGGGCGCCGGAACGTCGGCGCCCACCGCGACGGCGGCTGCGGGCGCAGACACAGGCGCAGGAGCGGATGCGGGGAGAGGAACGGGAACGGTAGCGGTACGGCTCCACTCGCCGGATGCGACAGTGTCCACCAGCTGGCGCAGCGACGTCCGCACGGTGAGCACACCGGGCGGGAGATCCAGCCCCAGTGCCTCGCCGAGGCGGCCGGCGAGCCGGGCCCGGCCGGGGCCGTCGAACCCGAGATCCGTCGACGAGGCCTCCCGGTCGAGCTGGTCACCGGCAAGCCCCAGCTCGGTCCCGGCCAGATCCAGCACAACCGGCCAGACCAGCTCGGACGGCACCCCTCCCACCGGCACCGATGCCGCTGCCGGTACCGGCCCGGGTACCGGCTCCGCCGGCTGGGGCCGCAGGCCCGGTGCCGGATGGTTCGGGTCGTCGGCGGACGGGATCCAGCACCGTTCGCGGGCGAAGGCGTACCCCGGCAGGTGCGTCCGACGCGGCGGTGTTCCCTGGTACAGCCCGGCGAAGTCGTACTCGGCGCCGTCGGCCCAGGCCGCGGCGACGACAGCCGGATCAGCCCCCGAGGTCAGCCGCTCGGCCGGCGGTACCGGGCGGTCGGGGTCGACCCGGCCCCGCACACTGTCCGGGCCGGTGCTCCCACGCGCCGCCTGCTCGAGCTCCGCCCGCAGCCGGGCGACGGACCCGGCCCGGACGGCGAGGCGGTGCTCGTGCGAGGCCCGCCCGAGCTGGGTGGTCGCGGCCAGGTCCGCGAGGGCGACCGAGGGCGTTCCGTCCAGGAACCGCAGCAGCTGCCGAGCACCGTCCCGGAGGCTGTCCTCGGTTGCCGCCGAGAGCAGGACCAGGGCCGGGTCGGACGGCCGCGCGAACGGCGCGCGGGTCGGCGGCCGGGTCTCGCGATGCTCCTCCAGGACGACGTGGGCGTTCGTCCCGCTGAAGCCGAAGGAGCTGACGACCCCCCGGCGCGGCTGCGGCGCCTCCCACGGCAGCAGCTCCGTGTTGACGAAGAACGGCGTCGCCGAGAAGTCGATCAGCTCGTTGGCCTGGTCGAAGTGCAGCGAGGGCGGAACACGCCGCTCGCTGAGCGCCAGCAGGACCTTGATCACTCCAGCCACACCGGCCGCGTGGGACGTGTGGCCGATGTTCGACTTGACGGATCCGATCGGCACCGTCGCGACACCTGGCCGGGGCTCGGAGGTGCCACCGAGCCGGCCGCCCCCGGCGGTCCTGAAGGCGGCGTTGAGCGCCTCGATCTCGATCGGGTCGCCGAGGCGGGTACCGGTGCCGTGCGTCTCGACGTAGCCGATGGTCGCCGGATCGATCCCGAACCGGCGGTACACCTCGACCAACAGCTCGGTCTGGGACCGCGCGCTCGGCGCGGTGATGCCGTTGGTGCGGCCGTCCTGGTTGACCCCCGTGCCCTTGATCACGCCGTGGATCGGATCGCCGTCGGCGAGCGCCCGGGCCAGCGGCTTGAGCACCATCACACCGACGCCCTCGCTCATCACGATGCCGTCGGCGGCGGTGTCGAACGGTCGGCAGCGGCCGGTCGGCGACAGCATGCCGATCGACGAGGTGAGCAGGTGGTGCTCGATCGTGGCGAAGACCGTCACCCCGCCGGCCAGGGCGAGCTCGCACTCACCGGCCGCCAGGCTCTGGCAGGCCTGGTGCAGGGCCACCAGCGAGGACGAACAGGCGGTGTCGACGCCGACGGTCGGGCCGGTGAGATCGAGGTGGTAGGCGACCCGGGCCGGCAGGATCGCCGGCGAGTTCCCGGTGAACACGTGGGGCGAGCCGAAGTAGCCGCAGTCGCGGATGAGCTGCAGGTAGTCGGACGGCGGAGCTCCGACGAACACCCCGGTCCGCGACCGGCGAAGCTGACGGGCATCCAGGCCGGCGTCCTCGATCGCGTTCCAGCTCTCCTGCAGGAACACCCGCTGCTGCGGGTCCATGAGCTCGGCCTCGGCGGGGACGATCCCGAAGAACAGCGGGTCGAACCGGTCGACGTCGGCTATCTGGCCGCCCCAGCGCGAGTAGGTCCGGCCCGGCGCCGGCGGCCACGGCTGGAAGTGGTCGGCGAGGTTCCAGCGGCCCGGTGGGATCTCGGTGATCGCGTCGTGGCCGGTGACCAGGTTCCGCCAGAACTCGCGGTAGTCGGCCGCGCCCGGGTACCGCGCCGACAGGCCGATCACCGCGATGTCGACGACGTCCGTGTCACCACCGCGGCCCGCCGCCACCGACGTGCCGGACGCCGCCTCCGACGCGCGCGGGCCGGACGCCGTTGCCTGCGATGGCGCGGGAACCGCGGTGGTCGGGTGCGCTGGAACCGGCGGGGGCGCTGGAACCGGCGGGGGCGCTGGAACCGGCGGGGGCGCTGGAACCGGCAGGTGCGTTGGAACCGGCTGGATCGCCGGAACGGGCGGGGGCGCGGGACGAGCCGTGACGGGCTCGGCGGCCGCGGGCTCGGGACGTCCCCCCTGGGCGAGCGCGAACGCCGCCAGGGCACGCACCGACGGATGGTCGAAGATGACCGTGGCGTTGATGTCGACGGCCAGGCTGGAGTTGATCCGCTCGACGATCCGCACCGCGAGGATCGAGTCCACCCCGTACTCGGCGAACGACGCGGTCGGGCGCACCTCGGTCACCGGCACGCCGAGCTCGTCCGCGACGATCTCGGCGACCGCCCGCTCCACGGCGTCGGAGTCCGGCTGTGCCTGGACGTCCTGCGCCCCGCGCCCCGGCGACGGGGCCCGCCCGGTCACCTCGCCGGCCGGGATGACGAGGAGACGATGGCTGCTGGACGGATCGGCGGTGAGCCCCTCGCCGTAGGCACGGAGCTCGCCGAACCCGGTGCGCAGCGCGCTCGCCCGCCAGCCGTCGACGGAGAGCAGCGGCGAGTCGGGCAGCCGGTGCTGCGGGTCGCGGTACAGATGCCAGCCGTCCAACAGGCCGATGGTGCAGGCCATGATGTCGTGGTTCTCGACCGCCTCACCGAGAACGAGCAGGCCGTCGTCGGCGAGCAGCGCACGGACCCGGCGCATCGCCGCGTCGATGTCGGCGACCGCGTGCAGGGCTCCGACCGCCAGCACGACGTCGAAGCCACCGAGCTCGAAGCCCTGGGCGGCCGGGTCGTTCTCGATGTCCAGGACGCGGAACCGGGCGAAGGGGTGCTCAGCGCCGAAGGTTCGCCGGCCGTGCGCGACGAAGCTGCCACCGATGTCGGTGTAGTGGTACTCCAGCTCCACGCCGGCGGCGGCGAGCGGCGCCAGCGCGGCCAGCACCTGATGCGAGGTTCCGCCGGTGCCCGCGCCGATCTCCAGGATGCGTACGGGTCGACGGCCCCCGGAACCGGAACCGGCCGCTGGCCCGGCATCCGCCGTCCTGGCGCGGGCCGCCGCGGCGACGAACCGGGCCACCAGGGAGCTGTAGAAGTCGTAGACCCGGTTGCCGCGGTAGATCCCCGCCATCAGATCCATGCTGGCGCCGGGGAACAGCACCTCGGTGGCCGGCCGGACCCCGCGCAGGACGTCGGGGTAGGCGTCGAGGCAGACGTCGAGCAGCCGGAGGAACGGGGCTACCTGGGGATGGCGCGCCATCAGCTCGGCTCGCCGGAGGTCGACGTCGTCGGCCAGCCCGGCGGGATGAAGCAGACCGTCACGCTCGTACAGCAGGCCGTGCCGGCGCAGCACCCGCAGGCAGACGTCCAGGAACCGCTCGAACCGGTCCGTGACGCCGAGCAGCCGGCGCAGCTCAGGCGCGGTCGCGCCGTCGGCGGGCAGGCCCATGCCCCGCAGCCGACGGAGTACGGCGCCGGCCGCGTGGGCGCCGAGCATCGGATAGGCCGCTTCCAGCTCCTCCGCCACGGGCACGAGGCCGGCCTCGAACGGCTCACAGGCGGCGTCGAGGAACGTCATCACCGCGGGTCTCCTCCTTTGCTCGGGCGCGTGCTCCGGCACGCTGTTCTCCGGGGTGCTGTTCTCCGGGGTGCTGTGCTCCGGGGCGCTGTGCTCCAGCACGGGCGAGTCAGGGGGTCCGGTGCGCGCATCGAGGTCGATCCAGAACCGAGAGGTCTCGAACGGGTAGCCGGGCAGCGCGCGGCGCCGACCCGGCCCGCCGTTGACCGCCGCCCAGTCGACGGCGCCCCCGCCGGCCCAGCGCCGCGCGACGTCCGTCAGGTCGCCGCGGCGGTAGCTGTCGGCGATCACGTCCGTCTCGCCGCCATCGGCGGTGGGCTCACCCGCCCGGCCGGTGAACACCTCGCCCCCATCGCCCGTGCCACCCGCACCATCCGCGCCCGCGAGGAATACGGACAGCCGCTCGGCCGCCTCGGCCGGCCCGGACGCGACAAGGGCCAGCCGGGCGGGCAGCGCGGGACGTCCGACCTGCAGGGTGCGGGCGAGATCAGCGAAGGGCACGGATCCCGCCGCCGCCACCTGCCGGAGATGATCGGCGATACGGGCGGCGTGCACCCGCAGCCGCTCCTCGGTGGCGGCGGAAAGCACGACGACCTCCGGGCCCGCCGGCCCGGCCACACCAGGCCCCGCCACACCAGGCCCCGCCACATCAGATGCGGCCGCATCAGGCGCGGCGCCACCGGGCAGCACGGTCGGAGCACCGGGATCCGGTTGCTCCGGGTACTCCTCCAGCACGGCGTGCGCGTTCGTGCCACCCGCGCCGAAGGAGCTCACCCCGGCCCGGCGGGGCAGCTCGCCGTCCGCGTCACGAAGGCGCGGCCAGGCCAGCCGCTGTTGGGGGACCTCCAGCACCGTGCCGAGGTCCATGTCCGGGTTCGGCACGTCCGAGTGCAACGACGGCACGATCACGCCGTGCCGCAGCTGCAGGAGGGTCTTCGTCAGGGCCGCCATCCCGGCAGCGGGCTCAAGGTGGCCGATGTTCGACTTCACCGAGCCGAGAGCGCACGGTGCCGCCCGGGGACCGGCCGCGTCGAGCACCAGGCGCAGGCCGGCGACCTCGACCGGGTCACCCAGCGCGGTGCCGGTACCGTGCGCCTCGACGTACCCGGCGGTGGCCGGATCCACCTCGGCCCGCTCCCACGCCCGGCGGATGACGTCGGCCTGCGCGGCCGGCTGCGGCACGAGGTAGCCGGCGCCGGTGCCGCCGTGGCCGACCGCGGTTCCGCGGATGATCCCGTAGACGGTGTCGCGGTCCGCGAGCGCCGCGGACAGCGGACGCAGCAGCAGCGCGCCGACCCCCTCACCAGGCTGGTAGCCGTCGCCACCGGCGCCGAACGAGCGGCACCTGCCGTCCGAGGAGGGCAGGTTCATCCGGTCGAGCAGGGCGAACTTGTCCGGGTGCAGCACCAGGTTCACCCCGCCGACCAGGGCGGCGTCGCACTCCCCGAGCAGGAGTGCCTGGCAGGCCAGGTGCAGCGCRGCCAGCGAGGACGAGCAGGCCGTGTCGACCGTCAGGCTCGGCCCGGTGAGGCCGAGGGCGTAGGAGACACGGTTGGCGATGGACGACAGTCCCGAGGTGACCGTCTGGGGAGCGCCGCGCAGGGTCGCCTCGACGCCGCGCAGCCGGTAGTCCGTCCAGCTCGCGCCGACGAACACCCCGGTGGTACCGCTCGCGGCGGCGAGGTCGGCGGGCACGTGCCCGGCGTGCTCCACGGCGGCGTAGGCGGTCTGCAGGAACAGGCGTTCCTGCGGGTCCATGGCGGTCGCCGTGCTCGGGGGGATGCGGAAGAACCGCGGGTCGAAGGCCTCGGCGTCGGTGAGGAAGGCCCCGGCGCCGTGTGGTGACGATCCGGCCGTCGGGTAGTCGCCGACGCGCCATCGGGATGGTGGCACCGCACCGCTGGCATGGTGGCCGCGTTCGAGGTTGCGCCAGAACTCGTCCAGGTCAGCCGCGTCCGGGTAGCGGCCGCTCATTCCAACGACGGCGATCTCGAACCCGCCCGCGCGCGCCCGCCCGGGCCGCTCGGACGGGGCCTGCTGCCAGCCCGGCCCGGTCGGGCCGGGCTGACGGGGCTGGTTGGACTGGCTGCGCTGACTCGGCTGGCTGGGCCACCGCGGCGGCTGAGCACGCCACGCCCCGCCCTGATCGGACGGATCACGCCGGGGCGCCGTCCCGTTGCGCTCCGGTGCCCCGGCCAGGTGGGCGGAACCGCCCGGGGAGCCGAACGCGAGGCCTTCCACACTCGCGACGGGTGTCCCGGCCGTGTCGTAGAGGGTCAGCCGGGCCTGCCCACCACGGCCTCCGGCGGGACGGGCGTCGACGTACAGCGTGGTGAGGGCGTCCGGGCGGTCCGCCCCGGCCGCCACCCAGATCCGCACCCGGTCGATGCCGGCGAGCGGTGTCAGACCGGGCTGGACGCCGCCGCCGGCGGCGGTCGCAGCGGGCTCGCCGAACCCGGCAGAACCGGCGAACCCGGCGGAACCGGCGGAGGTGACCGCGATGGCCGCCTCCAGCAGGGCCGGATGCAGCAGGAACCCGTCCGAACGGCCCAGCGCGGCCGCGCCGAGCCGGACCTCGGCCAGCACCCGTTCACCGACCCGCGCACAGGCCCCGCCCGCCCGCATGAAGCCCTCGTAGTCGACGCCGGCGCCCGCGAGCCGGTCGTAGACCGTGTCGAGGGCGACGCTGTCGGCGCCGGCCAGCACCCGGCGGACCTCGTCGAGCGCCAGCGGCCCCGGCCGCGCGCCGGAATCGGCCGGGAGCACGGCGCAGACCACCCGCAGCGTCTCGGCTCCGCCCGGCACCGCACCGCCCGGCACCGCACCGCCCGGCACCGCACCGCCTGGCGCGGCATCAGCCCGGCTCGTGATCCGCATCCGCTGCCCGCCGCCGTCCGGGCGGCAGCGCAGCAGCAGCCGGTGGTCCGCGTCATCCGTCCCGGACAGCGGTTCGGCGAACCGGACGTCCCGCAGCTCGACCTGCGCCGTCCGCCGCCCGCTGGCAAGCGCCGAGCGGTAGATCGCGTCCAGGTAGGCGGCGGCGGGCAGCGTCGGGACACCGTGGCGCCGATGGTCACACAGCACCGGGTCGCCCGCCCGGAGCAGCGTCTGGACGTCGGCGATCCCCGGCGTCACGGCGGAGGGGCCCGCCACCGCGCCGGTATCCGTCCCGGCTGGCGCGTCCGTCCGGGCTGGTGCTTCTGGCATCACAGCGGCTCCAGCTGAAGTTGGGGCGACTCCCCCGCGACAGCGGGAGGATCGACGGTCGGAAGGTCCGCGATCAGGCGGCGGGCCAGCGCGTCGGCGGTGGGGCACTCGAAGACGAGCGTCGCGGGCAGCCGAAGCCCGGTGACGGCGGTGAGGTGGTTGCGCAGCTCCACCGCCATCAGGGAGGTGAGGCCCAGTTCCAGCAGCGGTGCGTCGGGGTCGACCGCGCCGCTGGAGTCATGTCCGAGAACGGTGGCGACCGCGCCGCGCACCAGGTCGGTCGCGGCGCCGAGGCGCTGCGCCGGCGAGAGCATGGCAAGGCGCCCGAACCCGGTCGCGGCCGGTCCGCCGCCCACCCCCGCCGAGCCGTCGGTCCTGGCACCGCCCATGGGGTCCGCCCCGGTGTCGGATGGCACGCCCGACACCGGGCGGGGCGCCGCGCCGGACCGCGGGGAGGGCACGGTGTGGGAGGTCGGGCCGGGGCCGTCGCCCACCCGCGCGGGTACCGGCGTGACCGCGCTGGACGGCCGGCCCCGTAGCACCGCCGGCCGGCCGAGCGGGCCGGTGAGCGCCGTGTCGTCGAGGCGGATCGGCACCATCACGGCCCGGTCGACCCTCCGGGCCAGGTCGTACAGGGCCAGTCCTTCGTCCGTGCGCAGCGGTGCCGCCCCCAGGCGCCGCATCCGCCTCAGGTCGCTCTCGGCGAGGGCGCTCGCCATCCCGGCCGCCGCCCAGGGACCCCAGGCCAGGGACCGGGCCGGTCGGCCCGCGGCCCGGCGCCGCGCGGCCAGGGCGTCGAGGAACGCGTTGGCCGCGCCGTAGGCCGCCTGACCGGGGCTGCCGATGGTCGCCGCCGCCGACGAGAACAGGGTGAACTCGGCCAGCTCTACGCCGCGGGTCAGCTCGTCGAGGTGGACGGCCGCGTCGGCCTTGACCGCCAGCACCCTGCGCAGCTGGTCGGCGGTGAGGCCGGTGAGCAGCGCGTCGTCCACGACTCCGGCGGCGTGCACGACGCCGGTGAGCGGGTGCGCCGGGTCGACGGTGGCGAGCACGGCCGCGAGCTGCTGGCGGTCCGTGACATCACAGCCGACCAGCCGTGCCGTGGCGCCCAGGCCGGCCAGCTCGGCCCGCAGGGCCTCGACGCCTGGCGCGCGGTCCGCCCGCCGGCTGACCAGCAGCAGATGCCGGACCCCGTGGCGGATGACCAGGTGCCGTGCCAGCGCGGCCCCGAGCGCACCGGTACCCCCGGTGATCAGGACCGTGCCCTGGGGGGCCAGCGCCGGCGCCGGGCCCGCCTCGGCACCGGGGACGGGCGCCAGCCGAGGTGCCAGCATCCGGCCCGCACGGACCGCGAGCTGCGGCTCGTCCGAGGCCAGGGCATCCGGCAGCAGCGCCCGGCTGGCCGGGTCGCCATCGAGATCGACGAGGACGAACCGGTCGGGATGCTCCAGCTGGACGGCGCGCAGGAAACCCCAGATCACGGCCTGGGCGGGGTCGGGAGGATCATCGCCGGCGGCGACGGCGCACGCCCGTGAGGTCACGATCGCCAGCCGGGACCCCTCGTGCCGCTCGTCGTCCAACCACCGGCGGGCCCTGTCCCACGCCCAGCCGGCGAGCCGATGGCCCGCCGCCCGCAGCAGTTCCGGATCGTCGGCGAACGTGCCCGTGTCGGGGGCGAACGCCACGGCGGGCGCCACCACCGCGCCCGGCGTGGGCGCCCCGCCGACGGGATCCCAGTCGAGTGCGTGCAGCGGACCGGCCGCGCCGCGCAGGGCGTCCGGGTTGATCGCCCGGACCGTCAGGGACGTCACGAGCGCGGCCGGGCGCCCGGCGCTGTCGGCCAGCTCCATGCGGATGCCGTCGGCGCCGGCCGCGGTCAGCCGGGCCCGCAGGAACGGCACACCGACGGTTCGCACCCGCACGCCGGCCACCGCGAACAGGACCGGGACCGCGTCGCCCGACGCTCCGCCGGCGGAACCGCCGCCGGCGCCACCACCGGCACCGAACGCCTCGAGCTGGACATGGCCCGAGGAGTCCAGCAGAGCCGGGTGGATGTCGTAGCGGTCCGCCGTCGGGCCGTGCTCGTCGGGCAGCCGTACCTCGGTGAACCACTCGTCGCCGCGCTGCCAGGCCGCGCGCATGCTGCGGAAGGCCGGGCCGAAGGTGTACCCGCGCTCACGCAGCCGGCCGTACAGCTGGTCCGCGTCGACGGGCCTGGCCCCCGGCGGCGGCCAGGACGCCTCCCCGGAGGACTCCCCGTCGTCTCGCCCGGCCGGCCAGCCGTCCACGCCCGCCGCGGAGGCCAGGACGCCGACCGCGTTGGGCGTCCAGATCTCGGGCTCGGCGCCCGCCGGGTCGGGGCGGGTGTGCACCCGCACCCCGCGCCGGCCGTGGGCGTCCGGCGGATCGATCCAGACCTGGACCCGCACCGCCTGGACGTCCCCGAGCACCACCGGGTTCTGGAAGGTCAGCTCCTCGACCCCGCCGGCGCCGACCTCCCGGCCGGCCCGCAGTACCAGCTCGACGAACGCGAGTCCGGGCACCACGATGGTGCCCCGCACGGCGTGGTCAGCCAGCCACGGATGCTCGGCCAGCGAGTACCGGCCGGTGAACAGCCAGCCGCCGGACGCGCCGATGAGGGTCGCGGTCTCGAGCACGGGATGGTCGAGCCGCCGCGCGCCGCCGGCATCCGACCCCACGGTCACGGCACTCTCCCGCCCACCGGCGTGCCGCCCGCGAGGGCCGGGCCGACCACCGGCGGGCAGCCAGTGACGCTGGCGCTGGAACGGGTAGGTGGGCAGCTCCACCGGCCGCCGCCCGGCGGCCGGTGTGTCGCTCAGCTCGACCGGTACCCCGTGCACATGCAGCGCGGCGAGGGTCGCCGCCAGCGCCCGAGGCTCGGGCCAGGGCGGGCGCAGTGCCGAGAGGCGCAACGGTGCCGCGGCACCGAGCGGGGCGGCGCCGCGGCCCGGCGCACCGGTGCTGCCGCCGGGATCACTCCCGAGGGCATCCAGACACGAGTCGACCATCGAGGTGAGAACGCCGTCCGGCCCCAGCTCGACATAGGCGGTGACACCGCGCTCGGCGAGCCATCGGACGCCGTCACCGAAACGGACCGCCGCCCGGGCGTGCCGCGCCCAGTACTCGGGCGGCGGAACAGCCTCCAGCGGGGCGCCGGTCACCCCCGAGACGATCGGCACCCGCGGCGGGGACCAGGTGCATTCCGCGGCGACGCGGGTGAACGCGGTGAGCATTCCGTCCATGTGCGGGGAGTGGAAGGCGTGGCTGACCGCGAGCCGGCGGGTTCGGCGCCCCCGGGCCGCCCACCCGGCCACGATCTCGGCCACGGCGTCCGCGTCACCCGAGACCACGACGGCCGACGGCCCGTTCACCGCGGCGAGGGCCACCTGCTGCTCCCGGCCCGCCAGCTCCAGGCCGATCTCGTCCTCCGACGCCTCGATCGCGGCCATCGCGCCCGTCGCCGGCAGCGCCTGCATGAGCCGTCCCCGCGCCGCGACCAGGCGGGCCGCGTCCGGCAGCGACAGCATTCCGGCCACATGGGCAGCCGTCAGCTCGCCGACGGAATGGCCGATGAGGTGGCGGGGCCGCACGCCGCGGGACGTCATCAGGTCGTGCAGCGCCACCTCCAGCGCGAACAGCGCCGGCTGCGCGTACTCGGTGCGCTCCAGCGCGGCAGCCGCGGCCGAACCCGGCGCTGCCAGCAGGACGTCGTGCAGGGGATGGTCCAGGTGCGGGGCGAAGGCCGCACAGACCCGGTCCAGCGCCTGGGCGAAGACGGGCTCGGTGGCGTACAGGCCACCGCCCGCGCCGGCACGCTGGCTGCCCTGGCCGGTGAACAGGAAGGCGACCACCGGCTCGGTGCGGGCGACTCCGGCCGCACCGACCGCCGGTGGTCCGCCGGCCGCCACGGCGGCGAGCCCGGCCAGCAGCCGCTCGTGGTTCTCGGCCACCACGGCGGCCCGGTGGGACAGCTGGGCGCGGCCCGCCGCCAGGGTGTGCGCCACGTCGGCGAGCGCCGGGCCGTCGACCCGGTCGGCCAGGTGCGCACCCAGCCTCTCGGCCTGGGCACGGAGCGCGGCGGCTCCCCGGCCGGACAGCGGGACGACCACCGGCCGGCCCGGTCCGGCCGGCGCCTGTTCCGGGAGCGGCGGCGCCTGTTCCGGGAGCGGCGGCGCCTGTTCCGGGAGCGAGGGCGCGTCTTCCGCGATCGCCGGGGCCTGTTCGAGGATGACGTGGGCGTTCGTGCCGCTGATCCCGAACGCGGAGACACCCGCGCGGCGGGGCCGGTCGTGGGCCGGCCAGGGCACCGGGCCCGTGAGCAGCCGCACGTCGCCGGCCGACCAGTCGACGTGGGGGGTCTCGGCATCCACGTGCCGGGTTGCCGGCAGCACCTCCCGCCCCAGCGAGAGCACCATTTTGATCACCCCGGCCACACCGGCCGCGGCCTGGGTGTGCCCGATGTTCGACTTGAGCGTTCCCAGCCACAGCGGATGCCCGGGCGGTCGGCCCTGGCCGTAGGTGGCCAGCAGGGCGTGCGCCTCGATCGGGTCCCCGAGGGTGGTGGCGGTCCCGTGTGCCTCGACCACGTCCACATCGGCCGGGCCGAGCCGGGCGTCGGCCAGTGCGGCTCGGATCACCGCCTCCTGCGACGGTCCGTGCGGCGCGGTCAGGCCGTTGCTGGCGCCGTCCTGGTTGACCGCCGAGCCGCGGATGACCGCGAGCACCGGATGCCCGTGCGCCACCGCGTCGGACAGCCGTTCGAGCAGCACCATGCCGACGCCCTCACCCCAGCCGGTGCCGTCCGCGGAGGCGGCGAACGCGTGACAGCGCCCGTCGGAGGACAGCCCGCCCTGCCGGGCGAACTCGACGAACGGGGTCGGCGTGGCCATGACGGTCGCCCCGCCGGCCAGCGCCAGCGTGCACTCGGCGCGGCGCAGCGACTGACAGGCCAGATGCAGTGCGACCAGCGAGGACGAACACGCGGTGTCGATCGTCATCGCCGGGCCGGAAAGGCCCAGGCAGTAGGCCACCCGCCCGGCGGCGACCGCCGGTGAGCCGCTGGTCAGCCGATATCCCTGGTACTCCTCGGCGGCGTCGGCCAGCCGCTCGCCGTAGTCCTGGGAGACCAGTCCGACGAACACGCCGGTGGGGGTTCCGCGCAGCGAGGACGGATCGACACCGGCACGTTCGACCGCCTCCCACGACGTCTCCAGCAGAAGGCGCTGCTGGGGGTCGATGGTCGCGGCCTCGCGCGGGCTGATCCCGAAGAAGGCCGCGTCGAAGTCGCCCGCCCCCGCGAGGAAGCCGCCCACCACGGCATCCGCGTCCGGCCGGAGCGCCCGGAGCTCCGCCAGCGCCGAGTCCCAGCCACGCTCGGCCGGCACCTCCGTCATCGGGTCCCGACCCGACGTGATCAGCTCCCACAGGGCGTCCGGGGTTTCCACCTCCCCCGGGAAGCGGCACCCCATGGCCACGATGGCGATCGGCTCATCCCCGGCGTCCCCGCCGTCCCCGCCGCGACCGGGCGGGACGTCCACCGATGACCCGGTCGCGCCGCCCACGGGCAGGCCGCCGGACACGGGCAGGCCGCCGGACACGGACGGGCCGCCGGACACGAGCGCGGTCAGGTGCGCCGCGAGTGCTCGTGGCGTGGGGTGATCGAAGACGAGCGTCGTCGGCAGGCGCAGCCCGGTCGCCGCCGCCAGCCGGTTGCGGATCTCCACGGCGGTCAGCGAGTCGACGCCTGTCTCCCGCAGCGCTCTCGCCGCCGGCACGGCCTCCGTGCCGCGATGCCCGAGCACGTCGGCCACCAGGGCACGGACGAGATCGAGGACCTCCGGCTCCCGCTCACCGACCGGCAGGGCCGCCAGCCGCGCTGCCAGCGCGCCGGCACCGGCGCCCGTGCCGCCGCCGTCCCGGCCACTGACGCCGTGCCCGCTGACGCCACCGCCGTGACCGTTGGCGATGTGGAGGACATCCTGCTCGCCGGTCGCCAGCTCGGCCTCGATCGCGGCCAGCAGGGTGCTCTGCCGGGTGGCGGTGAAGCCGGCGGTGAAGGCGCTCCAGTCGATGTCGGCGACGACGAGGTCCGGGCACGTGTCGTTCAGGGCCGCGTCCAGCGCCAGCAGGGCCCGCGCCGGGTCCATCGCGACCATGCCGTGCCGGCGCAGCCAGCGGCCCGTCTCGCCGCCGCCCATGCCCTCCTCGTCCCACAGCCCCCAGGCGACGGAGGTGGCGGGCAGCCCGCGGGCCCGGCGATTCGCGGCGAGCGCGTCAAGGCCCGCGTTCGCCGCCGCGTAGGCGGCCTGGCCCCCGGACCCCCACACGCCGGCACCCGAGGAGAACAGGACGAACTCCGTCACGCCGCTGTCGGATCCGAACAGGTCGTCCAGTGCCACCGCGCCGCCCAGCTTGGCCGCGCCGGCGTGCGCCAGGTCGTGCGGTCCCAGCTGCCCGACCTCGGTGGCCGCCGCCGCACCGGCGGTGTGGTAGACCGCGTCGACGGGTCCGGCCTGTTCCAGCAGGCGGGTGACCGCGGCGCGGTCCCGCAGGTCCACGGCCACGACACGCGCCTCGGCGCCCAGCCCCCGCAGCCGCTCGACCAGGTCGCCTGTGCCGGCCGCCGCCGTTCCGGCCCGGCTGGCCAGCACCAGGCGCCGCACCCCGCGCCGGGCCAGGTGCTCGGCGACCCGGCGGCCGAGCGCACCGGTGCCGCCGGTGACGAGGGCGCATTCCGGCGGCGGGCCCGGGCGCCACCCGCCCCGTGCCGGGTGGCGCACCAGGCGACGCACCAGCACGCCGGACGGACGCAGCGCCACCTGGTCCTCGTACCGCCCGCCGGCACCGTCGGCGTCGCCGTCGGCACCATCGCCGGCACAAACAGCGGCGGCGGCCGCCAGGACGGCGCGCAGCTGGGCCGCGGTGCGCTCGTCCGGCACCTCGGGCAGGTCGACCAGGCCACCCCAGCGGCGCGGCTGCTCAAGGGCCACCACACGTCCGAAGCCCCAGATCGTCGCCTGGGCCGGGTCCGCGGGACGGTCCAGGCGCCCGGTGGTGACCGCTCCCCGGGTCAGGCACCACAGCGGTGCCGCCCAGCCCAGCTCGCCGAGCGCCCGGACGAGCGACGACGTGGCGCCGAGACCGTCGGGCACCCCGTTGACCGGCACCGGCGCCGGGTCGGCCGCCAGCAGTGACACGACCCCGACCGGCGCGGCGGCGCAGGCCGCCCCCAGTGCCCTGACCAGATCACGCTGGTCGGCGGATCGGACTGCCACCGGCAGCCTCACCACCTCGGCGCCCGCGCCGGCCAGCGCGCGTTCGCACCAGCCGGCCAGCGAGCCGCCGTCCGCACCGTCGCCGCCGTCCGCACTGTCCAGGCCAGCCACGCCGGTCGTGTCGGCCGTGTCGGTCACCAGCAGCCAGGTTCCGCCGCCCGTCCGACGGCCCGCGCGAAGCGGGGCGGTGGGCGGCGGGGCGGTGGGAACGGTGTGCGATTCCCAGACGACGCGGTAGCGCCAGCCGTCGACGACGGCGCGATCGTCGGCGCGCCGCCGCCAGCCGGCGATCGCGGCAAGCGTCTCCGCGAGCCGCTGCGACCCGGCCTCGTCGACCGCACCGGCACCGCCGGGCAGCTCGAGCGCGCCCGGTTCCTCCTCGCCGAGCAGCGCGGCGAAGGCCTCGGCGTCGCCGGACTCGACCACCGACCAGAACACGTCGTCCCGCCGGGACCGAGGTGCCCGCGACGGCCCGGCCGGGTCGGGAACCGTCCGGCGCGCCTGCGGCGCAGGCCAGTAGCGGCGGTGTTGGAAGGCGTAGGTCGGCAGCTCGACCGGCGGCTCGGCACCCGCGGGGACGAACGGCGGCCAGCTCACCGGGACGCCGCTGACATGCGCCTCGGCCAGGGAGCGCGCCAGGCGATGCGGCCCGCCGTCGTCCCGCCACAGGGTGGCCAGCACCACCTGGTCCTGGTAGCCCTCGGCCTCGCCCGTCGCCGCGAGCCCGGCGGTGAGCACCGGATGCGGGCTCACCTCGACGAACACGTCGTGGCCGTCGGTAAGCAGCCGCCTGGTCGCGCCGTGCAGGTCGACCAGGCCGCGCAGGTTGCGGAACCAGTACCCGGCGTCCAGCTCCGTCCCGTCGCACGGCTGGCCCGTGACCGTGGAGTAGACGGGGATCTCGCCGGACCGCGGGCGAAGCCCCGCCAGGTCGGTGAGCAGCCGCGCGCGGATCCGCTCGACCTGCGGCGAATGCGAGGCGTAGTCCACGGGCAGCAGGCGGTTGCGGACGTCCCGCCCGTCGCAGGCGGCGGCCAGCCGTGCGAGCGCCTCGGACCCGCCCGACACGACGGTCGCCGCGGGCCCGTTGACGGCCGCCACCGCCAGCTCGTCCGCCCAGGGCGCGAGGAGGCGTTCGACATCCTCGCGCGGCGCGGCGATAGAGAGCATGCCGCCCCGCCCGGACAGTGCCGACAACGCGCGGGCCCGGCACGCCACCACCCGCGCCGCGTCCTCCAGGCTGAGGACCCCCGCGACACAGGCGGCGGCGATCTCGCCCTGGCTGTGGCCGACGACGGCGTCCGGTGTGACCCCGTGGGCCCGCCACACCTCGGCGAGGGCGACCATGACCGCGAACAGGGCGGGCTGGACGACGTCCACCCGGTTCAGGTCGGGCGCCTGCGGCCGGCCACGCAGGACGTCGAGCAGCTCCCATCCGGTGTGCGGCGCGAGAGCGGCGGCGCACTGCTCGATCCGCCGGGTGAACGGTTCCGAGACGCCGAGCAGCCCGCCGGCCATGCCGGCCCACTGCGTCCCCTGCCCGGGGAAGACGAACACCGTGCCGGCCCGGGACGTCACCACACCCGCCGCCCCGCCGGAGCCGGCCGGGCTGGTCGCCCCCGTACCCGTTCCCGTCCCCGTCGCCGGCCCCGCCGGGCCCGTCACGAGGCCGGGTGCGGGGTGACCCGCGGCGAGCGCGTCGAGGCCCTCGCGGAGCTCGGTCGCGTCCCGGCCGAGCACGACCGCGCGATGCTCCAGCGAAGCGCGGCTGACGGCCAGTGCGTGCGCGATCGCGCCCGGGCTGGCCGACGCCCCCGCACCGGTGTCCAGGTGGTCGGCGAGCCGGGCGGCCTGGTCACGCAGGGCCGCCGGCGAGCGTGCCGACAGCAGCCAGGGAACGACCCCGGGAGCGGGCGTGCCGCCGGGCACGGCTGCGTCGCCGGGCACGGGTGCGTCGCCGGTGATCACCGGCTCGGACTCGGGCGCCTGTTCCAGAATCAGGTGGGCGTTGGTGCCGCTGATCCCGAACGAGGACACTCCGGCCCGCCTCGGCTGGTCGGGGCGCCGCGGCCAGGGCGTGCTGTCCGTGAGCAGGGCCAGCGGACCGCCGGCCCAGTCGATGTGCGGGCTCGGCGGGTCGGCGTGCAGGGTCGGCGCCAACACCCCCGACCGCATCGACATGATCATCTTTATGACACCGGCGACCCCCGCGGCCGCCTGCGCGTGCCCGATGTTCGACTTGAGTGAGCCGAGCCAGAGCGGCTGGCCGGCCGGCCGGTCCCGGCCGTAGGCGGCCAGCAGCGCCTGTGCCTCGATCGGATCGCCGAGCGCCGTGCCGGTTCCGTGCGCCTCGACGGCGTCGACGTCACCGGGGCTCAGCCCGGCGTCCGCCAGGGCCTGGCGGATCACCCGTTCCTGGGCCGGGGCGCTCGGCGCGGTCAGGCCGTTGCTCGCGCCGTCCTGGTTGACCGCGCTGCCCCGGATGAGAGCCAGCACCTGATGGTTGTTGCGGCGTGCGTCCGACAGCCGCTCCAGCACCAGGACGCCGACACCCTCACCGAGACCGAACCCGTCGGCCGCGGCGCCGAACGCGCGGCAGCGGCCGTCGGGCGACAGTGCCTGCTGCCGGCTGAACTCCACGAACGAGGTCGGCGTCGCCATCACCAGCGCCCCACCGGCCAGCATCAGGTCGCTCTCACCGCGCCGCAGTGACTGACAGGCCAGGTGCAGGGCCACCAGCGAGGACGAGCACGCCGTGTCCACGGTGATCGCCGGCCCCTCGAGACCGAGGGTGTAGGCGACCCGGCCGGAGGCGACGCTCAGCGTGCTGCCGGTGAGCACGTATCCCGCCAGCTCGCCGCCGGCTCCGGCGTCGGTGACCCGGCTGTCGAAGCCCTGGTGGATGACGCCGAGAACGACCCCGGTGGACGTGCCGCGCAGCGAGGTCGGGTCCGTTCCGGCACGTTCCACCGCCTCCCACACGGTCTCCAGCACCAGCCGCTGCTGGGGATCCATGGCGGCCGCCTCACGCGGGCTGATGCCGAAGAACTCCGCGTCGAAGTCGGCGACTCCGTCGAGGAACCCGCCCGTCTCCGGACAGTTCCCGCTTCCGCCCGGCTGCGCGGAACCGAGCCGAGCCAGGTCCCAGCCGCGGTCGGCGGGGATCTCGGAGACGACGTCGCGCCCCTGCGCCGCGATCCGCCACAGGTCCTGCGGGGAACGGACGCCGCCGGGGTAGCGGCAGCCGATTCCGACCACGGCGACCGGCTCCCGCAGGCCGGACTCGGCCCGCTCCAGCCGGGCGCGGGTGTTGTGCAGCTCCGTCGTCACCCGACGGAGGTAGTCCAGCAGTCGTGTGCGCTCCTGCGTTTCCATACCGGGGCCTCACCGCACTGTGCTCGACGGATTCGAAGGTCTCGAGGGCGTGCGACGTCCGACGATCCGGACGTCTGGACGGGGAACGTGGGGGGCGGCGACAGGCCGCGGGTGTGGGCGTCACCCTCCGGGCACACGCAGTTCCTGGTCGATGATGGAGAACAGCTCCTCGGCGGAGGCGAGTGCCAGGCGCCGCTCGACGTCCTCCACGTCCAGGGCCGTGGGGTCGACGTCGCTGATATCCGGGTCTGACGGGTCTGACGGGTCTGCTCGGTCGGCCTGATCCGCCTGGTCGGCCGGGTCCGCCTGGTCGGCCGGGTCCGCCTGGTCGGCCTGGTCAGGGGCCGGGTCGGCGGGTCGCGGGGACCGGTCCGACGGGGGGAACAGGTCCGCGAGCAGGCGGTCCGCCAGCGCGGCCGGCGTCGGATGGTCGAAGACGAGCGTCGCCGGCAGCGGCAGCCCGATGGCTTCCGACATCCGGTTTCGCAGCTCCACCGCCGTGAGCGAGTCCACGCCGAGCTCCCGGAAGGTGCGGTCGGACCCGATCGCACCGGGACCAGGCAGGCTGAGAATCGCGGCTCCGTGGGTACGCACCAGGTCAAGCAGCTGCCGCCGGCGCAGTGGTTCGGGCAGGCCGGCCAGCCGCCCGCGGATCGAGTCCCGGGAGTTGCCCAGGCTGCCGGGCCCATCGGGCCCACCGCGGGCGTCGGCACCACCAGCCGCGGCCTGGTCTGCCAGGACGCGCGGCGGCTCCGTCGCGCGGGCGAGGTCGCGCAGCACCGCGGGCAGGGCCGCGGCGGTGGTGCGGCGCAGGGCCGCCTGGTCCAGCCGTGCCGGGACGACGACGGCGCGGTCGGTGCTCAGGGCCTCGTC
Source organism: Frankia sp. CcI49 (assembly GCF_001983215.1). Classification (NCBI taxonomy): domain Bacteria; kingdom Bacillati; phylum Actinomycetota; class Actinomycetes; order Frankiales; family Frankiaceae; genus Frankia; species Frankia sp. CcI49. The sequence continues at coordinate 145,333 of NZ_MOWP01000036.1, read as the reverse complement.
GAACAGGCGCAGTGCCTGGTCCGTCGGCAGGGGAACCAGGCCGGTGCGCGCCATCCGGTCCAGGTCGGCCTGGCGCAGCTGCCCGGTCATGCCGCTGGACGCCTCCCACAGCCCCCAGGCGAGGGAGACAGCCGGCAGGCCCGCGTGTCGCCGGTTCCCGGCCAGCGCGTCGAGCGCGGCGTTGGCCGCGGCGTAGTTGCCCTGGCCGGCGTTGCCGAGCAGGCCGGCGATCGAGGAGAAGAGCACGAAGGCCGCCGGGTCACGGTCGCGGGTGAGTTCGTGCAGGTGCCAGGCGGCGTCGATCTTCGGGCGCAGCACCGCTTCGAGCTGCTCCGCGGTGAGTGCCGACACAGGTGCGTCCGACAGCACGCCCGCGGCGTGCACCACGGCCGTGAGTGGCCGCTCGGGCGGGATCGCCGACAGGACAGCGGCCACGCCGGCCCGGTCGGAGACGTCCGCGGCGACCACCGTCACCTGGGCGCCCAACCCGCGCAGCTCGTCGACCAGACCACCCGTCCCGGCCGCACCGTCGGCACCCGCCACGCCGTCAGCACCCGCCGCGCCGTCGTCACCCGTCACGCCGTCGTCACCCGTCACGCCGCGGCGGCTCGCCAGCAGCAGGTGCCGCGCGCCGTGCCCGGTGACGAGGCGACGCGCGACCAGGCCGCCCAGCCGCCCGGTGCCACCCGTGATCAGCACGGTGCCGTCGGGGTCCAGCCGGCGGGGCGGGACGAGGACGAGCTTGCCGACATGCCGGGCCAGGGAGAGCGTTCGGAAGGCCTCGCCGGCACGCGACATCGGATAGGCGGTCAGCGCCAGCGGCCGCGACGATCCGTCCGCGAACGAGGCCGCCAGCGCGGCGAGCATGCGCGCCGTATGGTCCGGGCCCGGGTCGGTGGTGACGTCGAAGGCCTGGTAGGAGACACCGGGGTACTCCCGCGCGACCTGGGCGGGATCCCGCAGGTCGGTCTTGCCGAGCTCCACGAACCAGCCACCGCGCGGCAGCAGGCGCAGGCCCGCGTCGACCCGCTGCCGGGCCAGCGAGTTCAGTACGACGTCGACGCCCTGCCCGTCGGTCGCCGCGAGCACCTGCTGGTCGAAGTCGGTACCGCGGGAGTCCGCCACATGCCGTTCGTCGAGGCCCGCCGCGTGCAGGACATCCCACTTCGCCCGGCTCGCCGTGGCGAAGACCTCGGCGCCGGCCAGGCGTGCCAGCTGCATCGCCGCCAGGCCGACCCCGCCGGTGGCGGCGTGGATGAGCACCCGCTGCCCGGCGCGCAGCCCGGCGAGTTCCCGCAGCCCGTAGTAGGCGGTGAGGAAGGCGGCCGGCACGGTGGCCGCCTCGGTGAAGGTCCACGAGTCCGGCACCGCCGTCAGCAGCCGGTGATCCGCCACCGCCACCGGCCCGAACGCGTCCGGGAAGAGGCCCATCACGCGGTCACCCGGGCGGATTCCCGGCACGCCGGGGCCGACCTCCGTCACGACACCGGCGCCTTCCAGCCCGATTCCGCCCGGGTCGTCCACCATGGCCAGCGCGAGGACCAGGTCGTGGAAGTTGACACCGGCGGCGCGCACCGCGATGCGCACCTCCCCGGCCGCGAGCGGCCGACGGTCCGCGTCGCCGGCGACCACGGCCAGGTTGTCCAGGCTTCCCCGGCTGGTCAGATCCACCCGCCAGCCGTCCCCGGGCGGCAGCACGAGCCCGCCCCCCGCAGACCGGCCGTCAGCAGGCCCGCCACCCGCCGGCCCGCCGCCGGCGGAACCGTTGCCGGCGGAACCATTGCCGACGGAACCGTTGCCGGTCGGCCCGGCCAGGCGGGGGACGACCATCTCGCCGGCCCGGACGGCCAGCTGTGGTTCGGCGCCGCCACCAGCTGCGGTCAACGCCTCCGCGGGCGCAGGCCCGTCACCGACGTCCAGGTCGAGCAGAGCGAGCCGGCGCGGGTTCTCCGTCTGCGCTGACCGGACGAGCCCCCACACCGCCGCGCCGGCCAGGCTGGCGGGCCGGTCGGCGTCACCGGCCTGGACTGCGCCGCGGGTGACCAGAACCAGCCGGTTGTCCGCGAAGGTCTCGTCCAGCAACCACTGCTGGAGCAGATCGACGGCGGCGCCGGTGGCACGGTGGACCGCTTCCACCGGCGCCGCCGGATCCGGTAGGCGGTCCGGCTCCGCGACCGGCGCGGGGTGGAACACCACGCTCGGCGCACCGGCGCCGGCCGCCACAGCCGCGCGCAGCTCGGTCAGGTCTCGATAGTGGGGGACGGCGCCGCCGTCGCCCGCGCCCGCGTGCCCGGCGCCACGCACGATGCTGCCCGCCCGCTCGACGATGGACGGCGGCAGGTCGCCGACCAGAGCCCAGCCCGTGGCCGCGGCCGGCGAGCCGGGCCGCTCCCGGCCGCGGACCCAGCCGAGCCGGTAGGAGCCCGGGCCCGCGGATCCGGGCTGGGTGGGTGCGGGGCGCAGGCTGAGTTCGCCGACCTGCAGCACCAGCCGGCCGTCGGCATCCTGCAGCCGCAGCTCGGCTCGATGGGGGCCGGTTCGAGTCAGCCGCACCCGCAGTCTGGTCGCGCCGACGGCGTGCAGGCTCACGCCTCGCCAGGAGAACGGGAGCAGCGGGCCGTCAGCCACCGTCGTCGGCGCGGCCGACGGCACCGCGGAAGCAGGGCCGGGATCCGCGGGACCAGGACCCGCCGGCGCGTCGCCGGGGCCGGGTGTGGCGCCGAACGCCGCGAGCAGCAACGGGTGCAGGGCGGCGTCCAGCAGCGCCGGGTGCAGCGCGAAACCCGCTCCCGGTGGTTCAGGTGTGCCCCGCTCATCCCCCGGGGACAGCTCCACCTCGGCGTACAGCTCGTCGCCGTCCGCCCACAGCGCGGTGAGCCCCCGAAAGGACGGGCCGTAGCCGTGGCCGCGGTCAGCCAGCAGTTCGTACCCGTCGGCGATGTCGACCGGCACCGCCCCGGCCGGCGGCCAGTCCCCCGCGACGTCTGCCGACAGCGCGTCGGCGGGTTCGCGGGCCAGCCAGCCGGTGGCGTGGCACACCCACCCGCCCTCGCCGTCCGGCTCGTCACCCGCGCCGTTCGCCGGGGCGCTCCCGGTGGCGCCGAGCCCGCCGGCCGCGGCAGCATCAGCGCCGCCCGGGTGGGAAGCGCCGCCCGGGTGGGAGTAGAAGGCGAAGCCGCGCCGCCCGGACTCGTCCGCCGCCGCCAGATGCAGCTGGACGGCGACGCCGGATCCACCGGGCGCCGGCGCTGGCAGGGTCAGGGGTGCGGTCAGCGTCAGTTCGTCCAGCCACGGTGTGCCGGCGGCTCGCCCCGCGTGCAGGGCGAGGTCGAGGACCGCGGCCGCGGGCAGCACCACCGTGCCGTGCACCTGGTGCTCCCCGAGCCAGGGCTGGGCGGCCGGCGAGAGGCGGCCGGTCAGGATCCGCTGACCGTCGGGGAGGCGCACCACCGCGGTGAGCAGCCCATGCCCGGCCGCGTCGAGCCCGCTGTCGGCCACGGCCACCGCGGCGGGAGCGACCGGCGGCAGCCAGTAGGACGTCCGGGCGAACGCGTAGGTCGGCAGCGGCGTCGCGCGCCCGGACGGCCGGGGCAGCACCGCCGACCAGTCGGGCCTGACACCGTGGGTGTGGGCCTCGGCGAGGGAGACCATGAACCGGTCGAGGTCGCCCTCGCCCCGGCGCAGGGTTCCGACGGCCGCCGCGGTGACCCCGTGCGCCTCGGACGTCTGCATGCTGCTGACAGTCAGGACCGGGTGCGGGCTGATCTCGATGAGCACCCGGTGCCCGGCGTCGAGCAGCGCGCGGCAGGCCTGCTCGTACCGCACCGGTTCGCGCAGGTTGCGGTACCAGTACTCGGCGTCGAGCCCGCGGCCGTCCGCACGCGCCCCGGTCAGCGTGGAGTAGAAGGGAACCGAACCGGTGGACGGCGTGAGGCCTTCCAGCGCGGCGAGCAGCTCGGCGCGGACCTCCGCCACGTACGGGCTGTGCGAAGGGTAGTCGACCGGCACCCGGCGCGCGTGCACCTTCGCCCGCTCGCAGGCGGCGAGCAGCGCGCCGAGCGCCTCGTCGGCACCGGAGACGACGGTGCTGTCCGGGCCGTTGACCGCGGCGATCGACAGCCGGTCCGGCCAGTCCGCGAGCAGTTCGGTGGTTCGTGCCGCCCCGACCTGCAGAGCGACCATGCCGCCCCGGCCGCGCAGCCGGCCCAGCACCCGGGCCCGCAGCGCGACGACGCGCGCGGCGTCGGCGAGGCTCAGCACGTCGGCGACGGCCGCGGCGGCGATCTCGCCCTGGGAGTGCCCCACCACCGCGTCCGGCTCGACCCCGTGCGCCCGCCACAGGGCTGCGAGCGACGTCATCACCGCGAACAGCGCGGGCTGCAGCACCTCGGCCCGGTCCAGCGGTGGCGCGTCCGCCGAACCGGTGATCACGTCGAGCAGGTTCCAGCCCACATGCGGCCGCAGCGCGTCGTCACAGGCCCGCATCCGGTCGCGGAAGACCGCCGAGGAGTCGAGCAGCCCCGCGGCCATGCCCTCCCACTGTGCACCCTGCCCGGGGAAGACGAACGCGATCCGGCCCGCCAGCGCCTGGCCTCGCACGACCCGCGGCAACCGGCCGGAGATCGCGGTGACCGCATCGCTCGAGCCATCACTCGATCGATCACTCGATCGATCACTCGATCGATCACTCGATCGATCGCCAGACGCCCCGCCCGACGCGTCCGCCACGTCCGCGGGCAGGAGCCCCGCCAGCCCGGTGAGGAGCTCCTCCCGGGTGCGGGCGACGACCGCGGCCCTGCTGGGGTGCGCCGTGCGGGTCGTGACCAGCGCCTGAGCGAGCGCCGCCAGCGGCGTCTGCTCCTCCCGGCGCAGCTGGTCGACGAGGCGGGCGGCCTGGCCGGCCAGATCATCCGGACGGGCCGCGGAGAGCACGAACGGCATCGCCGTGGTCACGGCGGACGGACCGACAGCCCCGGCGCCGGCCGCTCCGGCGCCGGCCGCTCCGGCGCCGGCCGCTCCGGCGCCGGCTGGCTGCTCGGCCACGTCCGGGAGCGGATCGCCCTGCTCCACGATGACATGCGCGTTCGTGCCGCTGATGCCGAACGACGACACACCGGCGCGCCGGGGGCGACCGGCCCGCACTGGCCAGGCGACCGGTTCCGTCAGCAGCCGGACCGTGCCGGCGGACCAGTCGACATGCGGGGTCGGCTCGYCCACGCCCAGCGTTGCCGGCAGCAGCTCATGGCGCAGCGCCTGCACCATCTTGATGACCCCGCCGACACCCGCCGCGGCCTGCGGGTGGCCGAGGTTCGACTTGAGCGACCCCAGCCACAGCGGACGTCCACCGTCTCGCGCACCGTAGGTCGCGATGATCGCGTCGGCCTCGATCGGGTCCCCGAGCGTGGTCCCCGTGCCGTGCGCCTCCACCGCGTCGACATCCGCCGGGGCGAGCCCGGCGTCGCCCAGGGCACGACGGATCACCCGCTCCTGCGACGGGCCGTTCGGGGCGGTCAGCCCGTTGCTCGCGCCGTCCTGGTTCATCGCGCTGCCCCGCAGGACGGCCAGCACCGTGCGACCGTTGCGGCGGGCATCGCTCAGCCGCTCCAGCAGCAGCAGGCCCGCGCCTTCCGCCCAGGCCGTGCCGTCGGCGGCGGCCGCGAACGGCCGGACGCGGCCGGCGGGCGACAGCCCACGGTGCCGGCTGAACTCGATGAGCAGGCCCGGGGTGGCCAGGACGGCCACCCCGCCGGCCAGCGCCAGATCGCACTCGCCGGCCCGCAGCGCCGCGCAGGCCTGGTGCATCGCGACCAGCGACGACGAGCAGGCGGTGTCCACGGTCACCGCCGGCCCCTCGAGGCCCAGCACGTAGGCCAGCCGGCCGGACACGACACTGCCCGTCGTCCCGGTCAGGACATAGCCGGCGACGTCCCCGCGGGCCTCATGCAGACGTGGGCCGTAGTCGGCCGCCATGGCACCGACGAACACCCCGGTCGCCGAGCCACGCAGACTGGCGGGAACGATCGCCGCGCGTTCCAGGGTCTCCCAGGCGACCTCCAGCAGCACCCGCTGCTGCGGGTCGAGCGCCAGCGCCTCCCGTGGACTGATGCCGAAGAACTCGGGGTCGAACATGTCCGCGTCGGCGAGGAACCCGCCGCGCCGGGTGTAGGATCTGCCCGGCCGCGGCTCGGGCCCGGGGTGATACCAGTCGAGCCGGTCCCAGCCGCGGACCCGCGGGACCTCTCCGGTGGCGTCCACGCGGTCGACGACCAGGCGCCACAGGTCCTCGGGCGAGCGGACACCCCCGGGGTAGCGGCAACCCATCGACACGATGGCGATCGGATCCCGCGACAGCGTCTCGTTCTCGTCCCGGCGCCGGCCCTCGTCGCGACCCGCCGTCTCGTCCCGGTACGTGATCCCAGGTCGGCGGGCCCCGCCGCCCGCCGCGCCCGGTGCCCGACGCGACGTCAGCTCAGGACGCAGCGTCAACCTCAGGTGGCGGGCGAGCCGGCGCGCCGTGGGCTGGTTGAACAGCAGTCCGCTCGGCAGCCGCAGGCCGGTGGCCGCGGCCAGCCGATCACGCAGGCGGACAGCCGTCAGCGAGTCGAGGCCCAGGTCGTCGAACGGGCGGTCCGGGTCGACGGTGGACGGGTCGGCGTGCCCGAGGACCCGCGCTGTCTGCTCCCGCACCAGGTCGAGGAGGGCCGCGTCCGCCGCCGAGGGCGTGAGGCCGTCCAGCCGGTCGCGAAGCGCCTCGGCTCCCGTCCCCGGCCCGGCACCCCGCGCACCTGGAACAGCCGGGACACCCAGGACAGCCGAAACAGCCGGGACAGCCGGGACAGCCGGCGACCCGGAGACTTCCGGTGCGTCCGCGGCATCCGGCAGGACCGGGCCGGCGGAAAGATCCTGGACGCCCTCCGAATCCGTGAGGTCCGCTGCCCCCGGCACATTCGCCGAGGCGGGGACGGCCACGCCGGGCCAGTGACGCGTGCGCTGGAACGGATAGGTCGGCAGGGCGACCCGCCGCGCGGTGCCCGGGCCGAAGCAGCCTCGCAGATCGACATCCACCCCCGCGACCAGCGCCTCGGCCACCGAGGTCAGCATCCGCCGGGGGCCACCGTCGTCCCGGCGGAGCGACCCGATGACCGTCACCGGACCGATCTCGGAGCGCTCCGCCTCGTCGTCGGCGGTGTCCCGCACGCTGGCGGCCAGCACCGGATGCGGGCTGACCTCGATGAACACGCGATGCCCCGCGGCGAGCAACGCCCGGGTGGCGGCCTCGAAGCGAACGGGCTCGCGCAGGTTGCGGTACCAGTAGGCGGTCGTGATGCCGGCGGCGTCGAGCCGGCCGCCGCTCACCGACGAGTAGAACGCGACGCGCCCCGCACGCCCGGTGGGACGGGCCGCGCCGAGATCGCCGAGATCGGCGAGGAGGCGGTCCCGCAGCTGCTCCACCTGCGGAGAGTGCGAGGCGTAGGTCACCGGCAGCCGCTGCGCGCGGATGCCGTCGGCCTCGCAGGCCGCGACGAGCCGGGTGAGCGCCACGGGCTCCCCCGCGACCACGCTTGACGCGGCACCGTTCGCGGCGGCGACGTGCAGGCCGTCGAACTCTCCGGCCAGGCCGCCGGACCGCGCTTCGGCCAGCCAGGTCTCGACGGCCTCGGAGCCCAAGGCTACCGCGACCATCCCGCCCCGGCCGGTCAGCGCACGCAGGGCACGGGCACGCACCGCCACGATCCGCGCGGCCTGCCGCAGGGAGAGCACGCCGGCGACACAGGCCGCGGCGATCTCGCCCTGGGAGTGCCCGACGACAGCGGCGGGGCGCACCCCGTAGGACCGCCACACCTGGGCCAGGGAAACCATCACGGCGAACAGCAGCGGCTGGACGACATCGACCCGCTCCAGGTCGGGGAGCTCGTCCCGGCCGCGGAGGACCCGCGCGGGCCGCCAGTCGAGATGCGGTTCGAGCGCGTCGCCGCACGCCACCAGCTGACGGCGGAAGACCTCGGACGTGTCCAGCAGGCCGGCGAGCATCCCGGCCCACTGCGAGCCCTGCCCGGGAAAGACGAACACGGTCCCGCCGGACGTCCCGGACGGCTCCGCACCGGCGTCCCCGCCCGCCCACGCGACGCCGTCCGACGACCGGGCCTCGCCCGGCTGCCGGACGGCGGTCGCCCGCCCGACGACGGTCGCGGGCCCAGGGTCGTGTCGTGCCAGCGCGTCGAGCTCGCCCAGCAGCTGGGCCCGGCCGCCACCGAGCAGGACCGCCCGGTACTCGAACAACGACCGAGTGGTGGCCAGGGAATGACCGACATCCCGCATGGACCAGTCCGGCTGGCCCGCGAGGTGCTCCCGCAGCCGGGTGGCCTGCGCCGCCAGCGCCGCCTCATCCCGGGCCGACAGCACCCAGGGCATCGGACGGTCCGCGGCGCCCTCCGCGAGTTCCGCGCCGGCCGCGGCCGCGTCGAGCGCGTCGCGGGCGTCGCGGGCGCTCCCCAGCTCGATGATCTCGGAGTCGTCCTCGAGCCCGCCACACCGACCGGACGGGGCCATGGGCGCCTCGCCCACCACGACGTGGCAGTTCGTGCCACCCACCCCGAACGAGCTCACCCCGGCCAGCAGCGGTTCCTGGGGGCGGGGCCACCGTCCGAGCTCGGTGTGCACCCGCAGGTTCAGCTCGTCGAGCGGGATCCGCGGGTGGGGGCTGTGGTGGTTCAGGCTCGGCGGCAGCTGCCGCGCTTCGATACTCAGGATCACCTTCAGCAGGCCGACGAGACCGGCCGCGCCCTCCAGGTGGCCGACGTTGGTCTTGGCCGAACCGACGAGCAGCGGTCGGCCGCTACGCGGCGACGATCCGAACGCGGCGCCGAGCGCGGCGGCCTCCACCGGGTCGCCCGCCGGTGTGCCCGTCCCGTGCAACTCGACGTACTGGACGTCCGCCGGGTCCACCGCCGCCTGCCGGTAGGCCCCGCGCAGCAGCTCCGCCTGCGCCGCGGCGCTCGGGTGCGCCAGCGACGGCCCGCCACCGTCGTTGTTGACGGCACTGCCCAGGATCACGCCGCGGATCGGATCGCCGTCGGCCATCGCCTGGGCCAGGGGCTTGAGCAGGATGGCCACCCCGCCCTCGCCGCGCACGAAGCCGTCGGCGCCGGCGTCGAAGACCCGGCAGCGACCGGTCGGYGACAGGCCGCCGAACGCGGCGGTGGCCAGCGCACGCTCCCGCGCGAGGTTGAGATGCACCCCGAGGACGAGCGCACAGGTGGACTCGCCACGGCGCAGGTTCTCGGCAGCCATGTGCACGGCCACCAGGGACGATGCCTGCGCCGCGTCCACGGTGAGGCTCGGCCCGCGCAGGCCCAGCAGGTAGGAGACCCGGTTGGCGATGACGGCCGGCTGCACGCCGGTGAAGGTGTGTGGGGTGATCCCCTCCGGTCCGTGGGCGGCCAGTGTCCAGGCGAAGTCGGCGCCGACCGCTCCGGCGAGCACGCAGGTCGCGCTTCCGCGCAGCGTGGCGGGCACGATGGCGGCGTCCTCGATGGCCTCCCACGCCAGCTCCAGGGCGAGCCGCTGTTGCGGATCCAGCACCGCGGCCTCGCGCGGGGAGATCCCGAAGAAGGACGCGTCGAAGCGGTCGACATCGGTCAGGAACGCCCCGTGACGCAGCGGGCTGCCCGCGGGCGGCAGGAACTGCCCGTCGGAGCCGGCCCCGACCCCAGCCCCAGCCCCAGCGCGATCGTCAGGACTGGTTCCGGCCCAACGCCAGGCCGGCATCTCACCGACGCCGCTGACACCGTCGCGCAGCAGTCGCCAGAAGGCGTCCGGCGTCGCCGCGCCAGGAAGCCGGCAGGCCACGCCGATCACGGCGATGCCGTCCGGCGACAGCGCACCATCGCGGGTCCCGTTTCTCCTGGGCGAGCCGAACCTTCCCATGGACGAACCGGGTATTCCCCTGGACGAACTGGACACCACCGTCACTCCCACCTGCCGGCCAGGCGCTCGGCCACCGCGGCGAGCAGTGCCGGCCGGTCAGCATTCAGGTAAAAATGGTCACCGGGAAAGGTACGGACCTCGACGGTCGTGGGCAGCAGAGCCCGCCACGCCCGCAGCTGCGTGGTATTAACGCTGGTGTCCGTCCGACCGCCGTAGATATGGACGGGGCATCCCGGAGGATCTCCCGGGCGATGTCGATACGTCTCGAAAAGCTCGAAATCGGCCCGCAGCGCCGGCAGAAAGAGGCGCATTGTCTCGCGGTCGGCCAGCAGGAGCTCCGGCGTACCGCCGTGGCCCCGCAGCTCGTCGATGAACTCGGTGTCGGGCAGGGCCGCGATCTCCCTGCGCCGACGGGGCAGGTGCGGCGCGGCGGCGGCGCTGAGGAAGAGCAGGGCCGGTTCGGGCCCGCCGTCGGCTCGCAGCCGACGGGCGACCTCGTAGGCGACGAGCGCCCCCAGGCTGTGGCCGAAGAAGGCGAACGGCTCGTCCAGGCCGGGCCGCAGGCCGGCGACGACCGCGTCCACCATGGCGTCCATCCGGCGGATCGCCGGCTCCCGGCGGCGCTGCCGACGGCCGGGCGGTTCCACCGCGCAGACCTGCACCTGCGCACCGAGCTCCGCCTGCCAGCCGAGGTAGGACGCGGCGCTGCCACCCGCGAAGGGAAAGCAGTACAGCCGTATCCGCGCACCCGTGACGCGGCCGCGATGAATCCATGGGTTCCTCGGGAGCGCCCGGTCCGCCGGCACGCCCGAACCGGGCGTCGCCCCCGCGCCGCCGCCGACATCCGCGCCATCGACACCGGGACGATCAGGGACGGCGGCAGCGACAGCGGAGCCGTCGGCGGGTGGGCGACGGGGCCCTGCCAAGGGATTCTCCGATCCCGATATCCCGCCCCGGCCGGGCACGCGTGTCGTCACCCGGCAGACGATAGGAATCGTCGTTGACCGCTCGGAACCCCTAAACCGACGTACCCCTGCGGCGACTGACGACCCCTAATCAGAGGGCCGAGATCGACATCCGGACCATCCTGCCCGGAAACCCCCCGCCCACCTGGCCAATCCGACACCCACCGGGCCGGCCGGCGGGCCCGGTGCCCCTACCGGGACCTTATAGGGGTCCGCATACCTCGCCGCCCGACCGATATGGACCACCTACCCGACCAGAAATTCGGAGTTCTCCCGGTCCATCTTCTCCTCGCCGGCCAGATCCCCTTGTCCGGGTCACCATACGATGCTTTCGCATATTCCTGTGCAGATGCGCTGGCGGATTCCGGCGGACCCGGCGGTACACCGAGCCGGCCCGAGCAGACGGTGCGCGGGCCTGAGCAGGACGCGAGGCCATCCGGCAGGTGACGAGCCGTGATCTCCGCCCCGGCGCGGAGCGCGGTCCGTCGGGCGGGCCCTGGGAGATCAGTCCCGGGAATGGGGGCCGATGTCCTCGGCTGACGCGGCCCTGGTCCATGCACTCTGGCTCCATGGGGCAGAAGACGATCGACGGCAACGAGGCGGCCACGTCCGTTGCCTACCGGGCGAGCGAGGTCATCGCCATCTACCCGATCACTCCGGCCTCGGGGATGGGCGAGCTCGCCGACGTGTGGGCCGCGGCGGGACGCCCGAACCTGTGGGGCGGGGTGCCCGAGGTGGTGCAGCTGCAGAGTGAGGGTGGTGCCGCCGGCGCCGTGCACGGTGCGCTGCAGGCGGGTGCGCTGTCCACCACCTTCACCGCGTCGCAGGGGCTCCTGCTGATGCTGCCGAACATGTTCAAGATCGCCGGCGAGCTGACGCCGATGGTTCTGCATGTCGCCGCCCGGACGCTGGCCACACAGGCACTGTCGATCTTCGGCGATCACAGCGACGTGATGGCGGCCCGGTCGACCGGCTTCGCCATGCTGTCGTCGGCCTCCCCGCAGGAGGCGCACGACCTCGCCGCGGTCGCACATGCCGCGACCATGCAGACCCGTGTTCCGTTTCTGCACTTCTTCGACGGCTTCCGTACCTCGCACGAGCTGAACGAGGTCACGCTGATCGACGACCCGACACTGGCCGGGCTGCTGGCCGACGGGCACGTCGAGGCACACCGGCGCCGGGCGCTGTCCCCGGACCGCCCGGTGATCCGCGGCACCACCCAGGACCCGGACACGTTCTTCCAGTCCCGGGAGGCGGCGAACGCGTACTACGCCGCGGTCCCGGGCGCTGTCCAGCAGGCGATGGACCAGCTGGCCGCGGCGACGGGACGGGCCTACCGGCTGTTCGAGTACCACGGGCACCCGCAGGCCGAGCGGGTCGTGGTGATCATGGGTTCGGGCCGGTCGGCGGTGCGGGACGCGGTCAGCCGGCTGGTCGACCGCGGTGAGCGGGTCGGGTTCGTCCAGGTCCGGCTGTACCGGCCGTTCGACACCGGGGCGTTCCTCGCCTGCCTGCCGACGACGGTGCGCACGATCGCCGTCCTCGACCGGACGAAGGAGCCGGGGGCCGCCGGCGAGCCGCTGCGCCTCGACGTCATCGCGGCCCTCGCGGAACGGCCGGAGCGGATGCCGCGGGTCATCGGCGCCCGCTACGGGCTCGCCTCCAAGGAGTTCACGCCCGCGATGGCGGCGGCCGTGTTCGACGAGCTGACCCGGGAGAACCCGCGGCGCGAGGCGACGGTCGGCATCGACGACGACGTCACCCACCTTTCGCTGCCGGTGGACGAGGCCGGTTTCCCGGCGGAGGCCGACGACGTCCTGCGGGCCGTCTTCTACGGGCTGGGCAGCGACGGCACCGTCGGTGCGACCCGGACCACGGCCGGCATCGTCGGTGAGCACACTCCGCTGCACGCGCAGGCGTACTTCGTCTTCGACTCGAAGAAGTCCGGTTCGATGACGGTGTCGCACCTGCGGCTGGCGCCGCGGCCTGTGGACGCGCCCTGGCTGATCCGCGACGCCCAGTACGTGGCCTGCCATCAGTCGTCGTTGCTGGAGCGGGTCGACGTCCTGGCAGTGGCCGGGCGCGGTGCCACGGTGCTGCTCAACACCGCGTACCCGCCGGACCGGGTGTGGGACCGGCTGCCCGCCGAGGCGCAGCGCCATCTGCTGGAGAAGGAGGCGCGGCTGTTCGTCGTCGACGCCGACCAGGTGGCGGCGGCAGCGGGCATTCCCGGCATCGTCAGCCCGGTGCTGCAGACCTGCTACCTGCGGCTGTCCGGGCTGTTCGAGGCCGAGGCTGCGGTCGCGGCGGTCAAGGAGGGCGTGCGCGCCGCGCAGTACAAGCGGGGTGAGGACGTCCTGCGGCGCAACATGGCGGCCATCGACGGCGCGCTGGGCGCGCTGCACGAGGTGGATCTGCGCGGCCGCGTGGTCAGCGGTCAGCCGCGCCCGCGGCTGACCGGGAACGTGCCCGAGTTCGTCCGGACGGTCACCGCGCGGATCATGGCCGGTGAGGGTGACCAGCTGCCGGTCAGCGCGCTGCCCGCCGACGGCACCTTCCCGGTGGGGACGGCCCGGTACGAGAAGCGCGGCATCGCCCGGGAGCTGCCGGTGTGGGACGCCGAGCTGTGCGTCAGCTGCGGCAAGTGCGCGATCGTCTGCCCGCACGCGGCCATCCGGATGACGCTGTTCGACCCGGCCAGGCTCGCCGACGCGCCGGCGACGTTCCGCCACACCCGGCCGAAGGACCCGCGACTGGGCGACTACCGCCTCACCATCCAGGTCGCGCCGGACGACTGCACCGGCTGCGGGGTCTGCGTCGAGGCGTGCCCGGCGAAGAGCCGCGAGATGCCGGACCACCGCGCCCTCGACATGGTCGACGCGGCGTCACGCTTCGTCGAGGAGCGGGCCAGCTGGGCGTTCCACGAGACATTGCCCGCGGTGGAGCCGGCGCTGGCGTCGGCGACGACCGTGCGCGGGTCGCAGCTGCGGGAGCCGCTGTTCGAGTTCTCCGGGGCCTGCGCCGGCTGCGGCGAGTCGCCCTACCTGAAGCTGCTCACCCAGCTGTTCGGTGACCGCATCGTGGTCGCGAACGCCACCGGCTGCTCGTCGATCTACGGCGGCAACCTGCCGACGACACCATGGACGACGAATGCCGAGGGGCGCGGGCCGGCGTGGGCCAACTCGCTGTTCGAGGACAACGCGGAGTTCGGGCTTGGGATGCGGCTCGCGCTCGACGCCCGGGCCCGGGAGGCCCGCCGGCTGCTGCGTGCCGAGGGCGCCCTGGTCGGCGACCAGCTCATCGGGGCGATCCTGGACGCCGATCAGTCGACCGAGGCCGGCATCGCCGACCAGCGCGCCCGGGTGGCCGAGCTGCGGCGCCGGCTGGCGGGCATGGAGCACGCCGGGCGGCTGGACGCCCTGCTCGACGACCTGGTCGAGAAGAGCGTGTGGATCGTCGGCGGCGACGGGTGGGCGTACGACATCGGCTTCGGCGGCCTCGACCACGTGCTCGCCTCCGGGCGTGACGTCAACGTGCTCGTCCTCGACACCGAGGGGTATTCGAACACCGGCGGGCAGGCGTCGAAGTCGACGCCGCGGGCGGCGGTCGCGAAGTTCGCGGTCGGCGGCAAGCGGACCCGCAAGAAGGACCTCGGCCTGGTCGCGGCGGCCTACGGCGACGTGTACGTCGCGCAGGTGGCCCTCGGCGCCAACGACGCGCACACCGTGAAGGCGTTCAACGAGGCGGCGAGCTGGAACGGGCCGTCGCTGATCATCGCCTACAGCCACTGCATCGCCCACGGCATCAACATGACCGCCGGGATGGAGCACCAGAAGCGGGCGGTGCGGTCCGGGTACTGGCCGCTGTACCGGTTCGACCCGCGCGAGGAGGAGCAGCCGTTCTCGCTGGACTCCCGGGCGCCGTCGATCCCGTTCAGCGAGTTCGCGGCGGCCGAGTCCCGGTTCACCCGGCTCAGCCGGGCCAACCCGGCGGAGGCCGGCCGGCTGGAGGAGCTCGCGCAGAGCGACATCCTCGGCCGGTGGCGCAACTACGAGCGCGAGGCCGCGCAGGGCCGCGGGCCCGCCGCGGACAGCTGATCCGGCCCGCGGGTCCCCGGTCCGCGGGGACCCGCGGGTTCGCGGTGCCGCCAGGCAGCCAGGCAGCCGGTCAGCCGGTCAGCCGGTCAGCTTGTTGAGGCTGGCACCTGGCGGGCGAGGCGGGCGAAGTAGGACGCCAGCGCGTCGGTGTGGGTCGGGAACACCAGCGGCTGCGGCTGGGTGACGACCAGCCATTCCGTCGTCTCGTCCGTCGCCGTCACCGGCGGCAGGTCGGCCCAGGGCCGCTCGGGCAGGAGGCCGAAGACCAGCAGCACCGAGCCGTCGGTGCTGCTGTGCAGGTCGAACAGGCTGACCTCGGCGGCGTCCGAGAGGATTCCCGTCTCCTCACGGAGCTCCCGGACGACGGCCTCCTGCCAACTCTCGCCGACGTCCATGAAGCCGCCGGGCAGCGCCAGCTCGCCACGACCCGGGTCGATGTCGCGGCGGATCACCACCAGGCCGTGCCCGCCGTCCGGCTCGACGACGGGCACCAGCGCCACCCCCACCGGAGACGGGTTGCGCCAGGTGGTCTCACCGCAGTCGGCGCACAGCCGTGGCCAGCCCGCGTCGGCCTGGTATTTCGTACCGCAGTGGGAGCAATACGCGTTCCGCATGATCCTCGACCATAGTGCGAGTCAGGCTGGATGTCGCCGCGTCAGCTCGAGTCGGCGGCGAGCACGTTCCCGCTGCCGACGCTGGCCCCGATGGCCGTGGCGCCGGTGAGGCCGCTCCTGTGCCGCGTGTCGCAGGTGCCGGCGCACTCGCAGGACCCTCATCCGCCGGGCCGCGGCGGGATGGGTCAGGCCGCGCCGGATCAGAATGCCCTCGCCACGGGCAGATGCCCCGCGGCACTGGGCCGCGGGGCATCTGCCGTGAATCGGTGCCTGAGGTCAGGAGGTCGGGCGGTTCATGTCGGGGATCTCGATCGGAGTGGTCTGGGTCGAGGTGCCCCCGTTGAGGAACGCCATGGCGATGGCGCGGATGAGCTGGTCGAACAGGTAGAAGTTGGCCGGCATGAGCGGCAGCAGCCCCTCACGGAAGGCGATGTACGACGGCCAGCCGATCTTGATGATGCCGGCCGAGATGTAGTCGCGGGGCAGGCTGAGCCAGTTGGCGATCTGGTCGCCGAGCACGTAGCGGGTGAACTCGTTGAGGAAGCCCCGGGTGAGGCCCAGGTCGACCTCGGAGACGAGACCGAGCAGAACCTCGGCGAGCTCCTGGCCCTCGAAGGTGTGCGTGAGGATCGGCGTGAGCACCTGCGCAGCCTGGGCGTGCGCGTCGTTCCACGTCGCCGGGATGAACTCGTCCCGCACACCGAGCAGCGAGATCGCGACCTGCCACGAGTGGAGGAAGGCCTCCTCGTCGGCGGCCGACATCGGGACCTTCCACTCCTTCAGCTTGGAGTGCACGAAGGTACCCAGGCTGTGGAAGGTGACGAGGATGTCCGCGTTGCTGATCGGGATCTTGTTGGGCTCGTCCGCCACCGCCAGCCAGTTCGGCAGCGTCGGCAGGATGTGACGGACGGTGGCGTGCACCAGCCGCGTCTTGTTCGCGGTGACGATGAACTGGCCGCTCGGTTCGAACGCGGCCAGCTGGCTCAGGTCGTAGCCGAAGGTGAAGGTCTTCGCCGCGCGGTCCTTCATGTCGGCGCCGCCCTTGGACCAGTACACCGACTTGGCCTCGCGCGGGATGACCGTGCTCATGATGCCGCTGCCGAGCCCGTACAGCATGAACAGGTAGGTGTCCTTGCGCCGGTTGAAGTCGGCGGCCCGCTTCAGCTTGGTCATGTCGGCCCACGCCGGCAGCTTGTTGTGGTTCTGCAGCCAGGTGGCGAGGGGCGCCGGCAGACCGGTCGGCAGTGGGTCGTTGTTGTCCACCCACGGACGGATGGCCGTGTTGACCGCGGCCACCTGGCCGTTGTCGAACACGTTGGCCATGATCTGGTCGATCTCGGGGTCCCAGACCCAGTTGGCAGGAGTGCCGGAACTGGTCGCGCCGCCGACGGCGCTCCAGGCCGGAAGCACGTCCGCGACGCCGACCAGACCGAGCGCGGCGCCTAAGGTCAGGACACCTCGCCGATGGAGATTGCTCATTTTTTACCTGCTTCCCGAGAGCGACAGCACGAGGGAATCCTGCTGCATCACAGCGACGCAGCACGCCAACAAATGGGGAGGGCCACTCGTTCGACGAGCGGCGACTGCCAGTACGTTATTCGACGTTCCGGGCATTGCGCAAGGCTTGTTTCTGGACGGGTTCTCCGCGCGCGACAGAACTTACCAATGACGGCGGCGGGCATGGTCGATGAATCGAATCCGAACAGCGCGTTCCCGCCCGACCAGACAGAAGAACACACTGGCCAGGTGAGGATGAGCGCTTCCGAGACCGGTCAGCAGGCGGCCTTTCGTACCGCGGTACCGCGGTACGACGGTCGATTTCCATTGGGATGGCCGGTCAGAGCTGGTTCTGGGATCCCAGGCGAATCTAGTACGCCACCACGGCACACGCCAGAGGTTTGGGCCCATTTTCAACGAAGGCGAACACCACCTAACGCATTCCATCACCTTCCATGGCAATCAGTGAACACCGAGCCCTTTCCACCGTCGCCTCAGGATCGCGACATCCCCTACCTGGCAGCGCAGGACAGAAAAGGCTCGTCGCATCCACCTGAAAAGGTCACCCGAATCAGCCCTCACCGGTCTGCCGACACCCGGCCCCCTCTCGGTTCGCGACGTGTGCGCGGCCGAGCGGGTCGGCCCGACCGATCCCGCCGGCCCGGCCGACTCAGACGGCTTGGTCGACGCAGAGATCCTGGTTCTCCCGAGTGGCTTGGCCAGCACCCGCGGCCGAGCTCGGCCCTCGTGGGGGCAGCGGTGATCGCGCCGCGCGGCAGGTGGGCACCCAGTTCCACCACAACCCGTCTCATATCTCATATGTTTGATAGGCAGCGCTGCGACCGGCCGCTCACACATCCCGCGGCGGGCGACCAGGAAGGGCGGCACATGACCAGGCCAGCCGGAACACCACGCACCCGCCGCGGCACTCCGCTGCCGCGAGCACCCCAACTCGCCGACGAGGTCGCCGCGCACCTGCGCGACCTCATCATGTCCGGCGAGATCTGGCCCGGCCAGTACATCCGCCTCGACGACGTCGCCCGCGAACTCGGCGTCAGCGTCACCCCCGTCCGCGAAGCCCTCGTCCGCCTGCGCAGCGAGGACATGGTCGAACTCGAACCCCGCCGCGGCTACGTCGTCACCCCCCTGTCCCAACAGGACGTCCGCGACCTGTTCAACCTCCAGGGCCACATCGCCGGCGAACTCGCCGCCCGCGCGGCCACCACCATCGACCCCCCACACCTCACCCAGCTCCACGACATCCAACAAGCACTCCGCAACGCCGTGGAAACCGAGAACGTCGACCAGATCGAACAACTCGAGTTCGAGTTCCACCGGGTCATCAACCGGCTCGCCCACGCCCGCAAACTCTCCTGGTTCCTCCACACCGCCAACCGCTACACACCCGCCCGCTTCTACTCCACCGACCAGGCCTGGCGCGCCGACATGCTCCAACGCCACGACGCCCTGCTCACCGCACTCGAAAACAAGAACACCGAAGAAGCCCGCGCCATCACCGTCCGCCACTTCACCGACGGCGCCGACCGCCTCATCAACCACCTCGCCAAACTCGGCATGTGGTGACGGCCGTAACCGCACGGGCGCTCGGCCACGTGCCCGGGCCCGGGCCCGGGCCCGAAACCGTGCCCGCTCGCAGAAGCGGGCCCGCTGCCCGTTCACCGGCGCCCGTGCCGCAGCCGGAACATCCGCAGCGCGCTCGGCACCGCCTTCGGTGAGCGCTCCAGTGTCATCAGATCCACGGGGCTGGCGAAGCGAACGCTTGTGATCGCCTTCGGCCGGCTGAACTCCCGCAGGCCGTCGGCACCGTGGATGCGGCCGAACCCGGAGTCGCCGACACCACCGAAGGGCAGCGCCGGGATCGAGGCGAACCCGAGCACGCTGTTGACGGAGGCGGCCCCGGTGCGCAGCCGGCGCGCCACATCGAGCCCACTGCGTCGGTTGCGGGTGAACACCGAGGCGGCGAGCCCGAAGCGGGAGTCGTTCGCCCGGCGGACGGCCTCGTCGAGGTCCGCGACCTTGTCGATGACCAGGGTCGGCCCGAACGTCTCCTCCCGCGCGGCGAGGCTGTCGGACGGCACGTCGACAAGCACCACCGGCGCCACGAACGGCGCGTTCACCGCGTCCAGCCCGCCGACCAGGGCCCGCCCCCCGCGCCCCAGCGCGTCGGAGATGTGGGACCGGATGATGTCGACCTGGGCGGGCATCGTGATCGGCCCGTAGTGGTCGCCCTCGCCGTCGCCGGGGCGCAGCCGGGCCGCGAGGGTGGTGACCCGGGAGACGAAGTCGTCGTACACGGTTTCGACGACGAAGACCCGCTCGACTCCGGCGCAGGTCTGGCCGGAGTTGCCCATCCCGCCGAAGATCGCCGCCTTCGCCGCGGCGTCGAGGTCGGCGTCGGCCGCGACGATCAGCGCGTCCTTGCCACCCGCCTCGATCACCACCGGGGTGAGGGTGCGCGCGCAGGCGGCCATGACCCGCTTGCCGGTGGCCGTCGAGCCGGTGAAGGCGATCTTGTCGACGCCGGCCTCGCACAGCGCGGCGCCCGTCTCGCCGAACCCGGTGACGACCTGCAGCACCGGCTGCGCGGGCAGCAGCTTCGCCCACGTGTCGGCGAGCCAGCGCCCGACACCCGGGGTGTACTCGCTGGGCTTGAAGACCACCGCGTTACCCGCCGCCAAGGCGTAGGAGATCGAGCCCATCGGCGTGTAGAGCGGGTAGTTCCAGGGACCGATGACCCCGACGACCCCGAACGGCGCGTATTCGAGGATGGCCTTCTGGTTGGCGGCCAGCAGCCCCGTGCGCACCTTGCGCGGACGCAGCACCGCACGGGCGTTGCGGGCGGCCCAGTCCAGGTGCTCGACGGCCAGCATGATCTCGAGCACCGCGTCGTCGAACGGCTTGCCGGTCTCGGCGCGGATGATCCCGGCCAGGGTGTCGACCTCACGGACCATCGCCAGGCGCAGCGCCGCCAGGTGTGCGCGGCGGCGCTTCCAGCCGATGGAACGCCACCATTCGCCCGCGCCGCGGGCGGCCTCCACCGCGGCGCGCACGTCGGCGGGCGCCGAGACCGGATAGGACGCGGCATCCGCACCGGTGGCCGGATGATGCGTCACTAAGACAGCAGGCTGATCGGCCATGGTGGTCATCGTCAACACCCCTGGGCAGACATCCAATATATTTGGTATCCGGCACGATACAGGCCATGAGGCCAACGCGGGAGACGGCAGCACGCACTGATCCCACGAATTCGCGCGGCCGGGAGACGTCGACAGTCACAGCCACCGTGCCGGGAGAATGAGATGAAACTGACGAGCAGTGCGGCAGCCATCCTGGAGCTCATCAGGACAGGCGCGAACGAGTCGGCGGAACCGCTGCTGGCGTTGTTCGACGAACTCGATCCGGTACCAGCGACGTTCATGTATGGCCGCTGGCGCGGCGGCCTGCTCACCGCGGATCGCGAGCTGGGCGTACTGCTTACCCGGATGAAGTGGTACGGCCGACATTTCACTGACGCGGAGCACGCCGACCCGCTGTTATGCCGCCGCAGCGACGGCACCCTCTACTCGTTCGCCGGGCTGGGCCTGGCCCGCCTGCGGGAACTGAGCTTCCGCGGCAAGGTCTCCGCGGCGATGATCTACGACGACCAGCCGATGATCGATGTCTTCCGGAAGATCTCCGAGAACGTGGTGCTCGGCGTCACGGACACCAAGGGCCGCCCCACCGACTTCTTCTTCCATCTCACCCGCGACTGACCCACCCGCGACCGACCCACCCGTGACCGACGCGGTAACGACTGAGGGGAACCACCGGGCCCGCACGGCTCGGTGGTTCCCCTCAGCAGGTGACGTCGGCTGCCGGCAGCCGTGGGCTCAGAAGCCCATCCCGCCCATCTGGCCCATGGCGGCCGCGTCGACGGCGGCCGCGTCGGCGGCGGCGTCCTCCGGGGTGATCGCCACGACGACCTCGACGGTGAGGAAAAGGCCCGTGATCGACGCGGCGTTCTGCAGCGCCGAGCGGGTGACCTTGACCGGGTCGATGATGCCGGCGGCGACCATGTCGACGTAGTCGCCGGTGGCCGCGTTCAGGCCGTGGCCGGTCGGGAGGTTGCGCACCTTCTCGACCACGACGCCGCCCTCGAAGCCGCTGTTGAACGCGATCTGCTTGATCGGCGCCTCCAGCCCGAGCCGGACGATGCCCGCCCCGGTCGCCTCGTCGCCGGTGAGCTCGAGCTTCTCGAAGGCGCTGGTGGACGCCTGCAGGAGAGCGACGCCACCGCCGGCGACGATGCCCTCCTCGACCGCGGCCTTCGCGTTCGAGACGGCGTCCTCGATGCGGTGCTTCTTCTCCTTGAGCTCGACCTCGGTGGCCGCGCCGACCTTGATGACCGCGACACCGCCGGCGAGCTTCGCCAGCCGCTCCTGCAGCTTCTCCCGGTCGAAGTCGCGGTCGGCCAGCTCGATCTCGCTGCGGATCTGGTTGACCCGCCCCGCGATCTGGTCCGGGTCGCCGGCTCCGTCCACGATGGTGGTCTCGTCGGCGGTGACGACGACCCGGCGGGCCCGGCCCAGCACGTCCAGCGTGGCGCTCTCCAGCTTCAGCCCGAGGTCCTCGGTGACGACCTGACCGCCGGTGAGGATCGCGATGTCCGCCACCTGGGCCTTGCGGCGCTCGGCGAAGCCCGGCGCCTTCACCGCGACGCTCTTGAAGGTGCCGCGGATCTTGTTCACGACCAGGGTCGCCAGCGCCTCGCCCTCGACGTCGTCGGCGATGATGACCAGCGGCCGGCCGGCCTGTGAGACCTTCTCCAGGATCGGCAGCAGCTCCTTGACCGCCGCGATCCGGGCGCTGGTGAGCAGGATGTACGGGTCGTCGTAGACGGTCTCCATGCGGTCGGTGTCCGTGACGAAGTACGGCGAGATGTAGCCCTTGTCGAAGCGCATGCCCTCGGTGAGCTCGAGCTCCAGGCCGAAGGTGTTGCTCTCCTCGACGGTGATGACGCCTTCCTTGCCGACCTTGTCCATCGCCTCGGCGATCATGGCGCCGATGGCCGGGTCACCGGCGGAGATGGAGGCGGTGGAGGCGATCTGCTCCTTGGTCTCGACGTCCTTCGCCATCCGCCCGAGCTCCTGGGCCACGCACTCGGCGGCGGCCTCGATGCCCTTCTTCAGCGCGAGCGGGTTCGCGCCGGCCGCGACGTTGCGCAGGCCCTCGCGCACCAGCGCCTGCGCCAGGATCGTCGCGGTGGTGGTGCCGTCACCCGCGACGTCGTTGGTCTTCTTCGCGACTTCCTTGACGAGCTCCGCGCCGATCTTCTCGTACGGGTTCTCGAGCTCGATCTCCCGCGCGATACTCACACCGTCGTTCGTGACGGTGGGAACACCGAACTTGTTGTCCAGGACGACGTTGCGCCCCTTGGGGCCGAGCGTGACCTTCACCGCGTCGGCCAGCTGGTTCATCCCGCGCTCCAGGCCGCGCCGCGCCGCCTCGTCAAACGCGATCATCTTCGACATGCGTGGTGAATCCTCCTGGGGCGAAGCCTGCACGGAGGAGTGCCAGGCGCTGGCGGGTGCCTGACGAGAAAAGACGAAGGAGCCCCGGACCGAAGGCCCCCGCCGCGCCACACGTTGGCACTCTCCCTAGCTGAGTGCCAGCAACTGTACAAGTCACGGCGTGGCACTCGGCGTCCCCGAAAATGAGGTGACCACCACGGTGCGCGATCGGACCGATGGGCTCGCGCGGCACGTCGGATCCACTCGCCGGGGCGCGGCCCCCTCCGGCGCGGCTGGCCGGGGGGAAAGGAACGGATGCCGGCGTCCGACCAGCGAGCGGCCCCCTGCGCTGGCTCCGCCATCCAGGCCAGGCACCGGCAGGACAGCACCAGAGTGCCCCCGCCACCTGGGCGCCCGCCCTGCCCTAAGGCGGTGAGAAGCGCACCGGGAGCCGCTCGACACCACCGAGGAGAACCCCCGGCCGCCGGGCAAGTTCCCGGGGGTCGAGGGCGAGCATCAGGCCTGGCCGCTTCTCGAAAAGCGTCCGGATCGCGATCTGGGCCTCCATGCGCGCCAGCGGGGCGCCGAGACAGTAGTGGATCCCGTGGCCGAAGGCCAGATGGCGGCCGCGCKCTCTGCCGATGTCGAAGGCCGCGGGATCCGGGAAGCGGCGCTCGTCCCGGTCGCACGACGCGAGCGCGACGAGGACCAGGCTGCCGCCACCGGGAACGGCGGTTCCACCCAGCTCCACGTCCTCGGTGGTGAACCGCCAGGTCGTGGCCTCCAGCGGTCCGTCGTACCGGAGCACCTCCTCAACGGCGTCGTCGAGGAGAGACCAGTCCGCACGCAGCGCCGCGAGCTGTCCGGGATGCCGGAGCAGCGCGAGGACGGAATTGCCGATCAGGCTCGCCGTGGTCTCGTGACCGGCGGAGACAAGCAGGAAGACGGTCCCCTGGAGCTCGTCCTCGGAGAGGCGGCCCGCATCCGCCGCGCGGACGAGGTCGCCGAGCAGATCCGGCGTCGGCCGGCGGCGGCGTTCCGCCACCAGACGTGCCAGATAGCCGCGCATCTCGCCCACCGCGCAGCGGGTCTCCTCCGAATCGCTGTCGGAGCCCAGAATCACCGCGGACCAGCGGTGCAGATCGGTGCCGTGCTCAGGAGGGACGCCCAGCAGCTCGCAGATGACGGTGATCGGGAGCGGAAAGGCCAGGCTCTCCATGAGATCCGCCTCGCCGCGCATCGGCATTCCGTCGATCAGCTCGTCGGCGATCTCCTGGATCCGTGGCCGCAGCGCACCCAGCCGCCGGGGACCGAAGGCGCCGGAGACCACCCCCCGCAGGCGGCCGTGATCCGGCGGGTCGGAGTTCAGCATGTGCCGCCCCAGCCGCGCCGTCCGTCTGCGGCCGTCCCCCATCTTCGCCTGCCGCAGGTCCGGTGCGGCGGCCGACCAGTCCTTGCGCAGCCGGGGGTCGGTGAGGGCGACGACCGCCTCGGTGTATCGCAGGACGAGCCATGCCTCGACGCCGCCCGCGAGCGTCACCTTCTGGACGGCCCGCTCCGCCCGCAGCGCCGCGTAGAACGGATGCGGGTCGGTCGTGGAACACGGCCCCGGCGAGGCCAGGTCGATGGCTCCGGCTCCGGCCGCGAGACGGCCTGCGTCCCGTTCACCCCCGACGGCGTCCATGGTCATCGGCTCCCGCAGGCGAGCTCGACGATCCGAGCCTGCGTCGAACGCAGCAGCCACTCGGCGCGCTGCGGCTCCATGAGGTCGTCCCGCCAGGTCAGGCGCAGGTGAACGCAGTCGGTGTCGTGGACGACCATCAGCATGAGCGCGGCCGCGAGGCGGCGCACGGGCTCGGTGTGGATGGTCTCGTCCGCGCCGTCCGGGGCCAGACCGCTGGCACCGCGGCCGAGCCCGGTCGGAATGTAGTTGAAGGTCGCTCGGGCGACCGCCGGCGAACCGGCGTCCGGGATGAGGGCGTCGCGAAGCTTGTTGACCCTTCGGCGGTCGACGCGCGCGAACCGCCGGCCCGCCTGGGTCTGCCGCTGGCACGACGCCATGATCTCGGCTGGGCCGTACCCGTCGGCCGGCCGGCGGATCACGATCGGGGCCTTCATGAACATCTTGCTCACCGAGCGGAGATCCGCGTCCGAGTTCCTGTTCGCGTAGAGGTTGAGAACACCGATGGCGGGCGCGTCGAAGAGCTCGCAGAGCGCCATCCCGAAGACGGCCAGGAAGATCGTCGCGGGGCTCGCTCCCAGCACCCGCGACGCCGTGGTGGCGGCCCGGTTGAGGTCCGACGAACTCAACGTGAGCGTGTGGTGGGGCAGGTCCCCCGGGGTGCCTCCCGCCGGCCGCACCGTGGCCGGATCCGCCGGCACAGCGAACTCGGCCAGTTCCGCGAACCGTTCCAGCCAGTACACCAGGGCATTCTCAGCATGCCGCCGGCCTGCCGGGGAACGCTCCCATTCCGTGACGTCRAGCGGTTGCGTCACCGGCCCGGCGGGATCCGGGCGACGAAATGCTCCGCCGGGGGCGGCATTTCCGCCCAGCAGGCGGGTGATGTCGTCCCGAGTCACCACCATGCCCCACATGTCGACGGCGCTGTGGTCGCATATCACAGCCAGCTCACGGACCGACGAGGAGGAGGCAGCGGTCTCCAGGACGACTCGGATCGGCCACTCACGGGACACCTGGAATGGAGTCCGCAGCGCCTCCTGGCATTCCTGGGCCATCTTTCCGGGCCTGGCGGTCCGCACGATGTGCTCGATCGCTCCGATCTCGCGCGGAGGCGGGGCGACCCGCTGCCGGGAGGCCGCCGCTCCGACTGCGTCGAACACGGTGCGCAGCGCCTCGTGACGGCAGACGAACGCACGCACCGCGTCGAGCGCCGACGAGATCGAGGCGCCGTCGGCGGGCACACCGATGATCGTGTTGTACTCGTGGCTGAGGCTCGTCGGGTACTGCGGCTGGGTGAGCAGCCAGTCGATCTGCATACAGTTCAGATCGCCCTCCCGCCAGCTGCCGTCACCAACGGGCATGCCGGACATCCAACGCCCTCCAATCCCTGGCCCTCTGGAATCACGCAGCACTGAAAGGTTCCACCGGCCCGCGGATGGAGCATTGTCCCGAGAAGGCGATGAGTGGCCTCCCGTTCCGATACGGAAATCGCCTGCCATCCACCCGGCCTGACCAGATCCGGCCAGACCACACCGCCACGTCGACCACGAAATTGCCGGCGGATTTCTTACTCGGTTCCACGGAATGGTTGAAAGCCGTGTCAACGGTAGCTCGGCGCACCAACCAGAACCGACCTAATAGCGCCCTGCAATCATTCGATCAAGCCACCCTATTACCATTCTCCGGCGCTTTTCAGGGTGGTAGGGCGGGATGGTTTCACGCCGGGTCACCGCGGCCGGGGCGCGTCCTTCCAGCTCGCCGGCCCGCGGTGACGGCTCACTGCCGAGCAGGCACCGGCCGACCGCCGACACCCAGGTGTTCGCGCAGGGTGGTGCCCTCGTAGTCGGCCCGGAACACGCCGCGCTCCTGCAGCAGCGGRACGACCGTGTCGGCGAACTCGTCCAGGCCGGCTGGGGTGATGTGCGGGGCGAGGATGAACCCGTCCGCCGCCTGCTCCTGCACGAAGCGGTTGATCGTCTCGGCGACCGTCGCCGGGCTGCCGACGAAGGTCTGCCGTGCGGTCACCTCGATGATGACCTCCCGGGTGGTGAGCTTGTGCTGCTCGGCCAGCTCCCGCCACCGCCGGGCGGTGGCCAGCCGGTCGTCGAACATCCGCACGCTGGCCCGCCCCTGGGCGATCGTGTGCTCCCCGGGCAGCGGGTCCTCGGTGGGCAGCGGCCCGTCCGGGTCGTGGCCGCTCAGGTCCCGGTTCCACAGCTGCTCGAGCAACAGGATGGCGGTGGCACCGCTGACCTGCTGGCGGCGGACCTCCGCCGCCCGCTCCCGGGCCTGCGCGTCGGTGTCCCCGAGGACGAACGTCGCCGCCGGGAGCACGAGCAGGTCCTGCGGCGCCCGGCCGTACCGGGCGAGGCGGCGTTTGACGTCCGCGTAGAACGCCCGCCCGGCGTGGAACTCGCCGTGCCGGCTGAAGATGGCGTCCGCGGACGAGGCGGCGAACTCCCGGCCCGCGTCCGAGTCACCCGCCTGGAAGATCACCGGCCGGCCCTGCGGCGAGCGGGGCACGGTGAAACGCCCGCGGATGTCGAAGTGGGCGTCGGTGTGCCTGAACGAGCCCGCGGCGGGATCCCGCAGGAAGACACCCGACTCCTTGTCCGCCAGGATGTCGCCGGGCGCCCAGGAGTCGAACAGCTCCAGGGCCGTCCGCAGGAACGTCTCGGCACGTTCGTAGCGCTGTGCCTGGGGCAGGAACCCGCCGCGGCGGAAGTTCTCCCCGGTGAACGCGTCCCAGGACGTCACCACGTTCCACGCGGCTCGGCCGTCCGAGAGATGGTCGAGGCTCGCGAACTGGCGGGCGACCTCGAACGGCTCGTTGAACGTCGAGTTGATCGTGCCGGCCAGCCCCAGCCGGTCGGTCGCCGCGGCCAGGGCGGCCAGCACGGTGAAGGTGTCGGGGCGCCCGACCACGTCGAGGTCGTGGATCCGTCCCCGCTGCTCGCGCAGCCGCAGGCCCTCGGCGAGGAAGAGGAAGTCGAACCGGGCACGCTCCGCGGTGCGCGCGAAGTGGACGAACGACGCGAAGTCGATATGACTGCCCGATCTGGGATCGGACCAGACGGTGGTGTTGTTGACCCCCGGGAAGTGCGCCGCGAGATGGACCTGCCTGGGCTGGCCGCGCGCTGGACCGCTCGGCTGGGCGCTCACGTGGCCCGTCACGTGGCCGCCTCCGCGTAGCGGTTGGCCGGCAGGCCCAGGCCCAGCGTCCCGCGCAGCGTGCCGGCGCCGTACTCGGCCCGGAACAGGCCGCGGCGGCGCAGCTCCGGAGCCAGCCCACGGGTGATCGTGACGAGGTCGGTGGGCAGCACCGCCGGGCGCAGCTGGAAACCGTCGATACCGAGGGCGCTCCACTGCTCGATGAGGTCGGCCAGGCCCGCCGGCGARCCGACGAAGATCCGCGCGTCCGAACGGTAGGGCCGCCCCCGGCCGGAACGCTCGTCGAGGCGCTCCCGGCGCGCCACGGCCTGGCCGGGGGCGTCGTCGAGGAACACCACGAGATCGGCGAACACCCTGACGTCGGCGGCCGGGCGCCCGGCGGCCTGCCAGGCGGCCCGCACCTCGGCGACGATCCGTGCGGCGTCCGCGGCGTCGCGCGGGGTCACATGGACGAGGTCGGCCGACCGGGCGGCGAACCGGTACGGCAGGTCCGCATGCGCCAGCGCGGTGACCAGCGGCTGCCCCTGCGGCGGTCGCGGGACGATCGACGGGCCGCGCACGCTGAACCAGCGGCCGGCGAAGTCGATGTAGTGCAGCTTCTCCCGGTCGATGAACCGGCCGGTGGCCACGTCGCGGATCTCCGCGTCGTCCTCCCAGCTGTCCCACAGCCGGCGCACCACCTCCACGTAGTCGCCGGCCTCGTCGAACAGGTCGGCGACGAACTCCGCCGGCCACGCCCCCGGGGAAGCCGGCGGGGCGGGGACGTCACGCCGGCCGAAATGGGCGGCGTCGGCCGGTGACCCGGCGACCCGTACCCGAACCCCGGCCCGCCCGGAGCTGACATGGTCGAGGGTGGCGATGGCCTTCGAGAGGTGGAACGGCTCGGTGTGGGTGACCACCGCCGTCGGCACGATGCCGATCCCGCGGGTGCGCGGGGCGACCCGCGCCGCGACGAGAACCGCGTCGAGCCGGCCCCGCACCTCGTCGACGCGCTCGTCCGGCCCGTCGAACCGGGACGACTGCAGCGCGAGGGTGTCCTCGATCGTCACGAAGTCGAGCCGGCCGTGCTCGGCCTCCTGGACGAGGTCCGTCCAGTAGCGGCCGGAGAACAGCTCCCCCGGCCGGGCCTCGGCCTCACGCCAGGCCGCGGGATGCCATCCGCAGCCGTCCAGCGCCACGGCCAGGCCCAGCCCGCGCCCGCCGGGTACCGGCTCCCGCTGTTCCACCAGCTGTTCGGTCGGCTGTTCGGTCGGCTGTTCGGTCGGCTCCGCCTCCGGACGCGGCGTCGTCCCAGGCGCGGTCACTGGTTGTTCCAGGCGTCGGCGAGCAGCTGGTAGGAGCGCACCCGGTCGGCGTGGGAGTGGGTGATGGTGGTGATGAGCAGCTCGTCGGCTCCGGTGACGTCCCGCAGCACCTGCAGGCCGCGCACCACGGTCTGCGGCGAGCCGACGAACTGGGTGTCCGTGCGGTCCGCGATCAGCGCACGCTGCTCGTCACTCAGGGCCGCCGCGGCCTGCGCCGCCTCCGGTGGGCTCGGGTACGGGATCGCTCCCCCGCCCGCCCGGATGCTCGCCACCCACGGCCCGTAGCCGCTGGCGAGGTGCCGTGCGGTCTCGTCGTCGGGGGCCACGACGACATCCGCGGAGACCATCACCCGGGGCCGCGTGAGCACGCCCGGGCGGAACGACGCCCGGTACGCGTCGATCGTGTCGAGCACCCCCGCCGGGGTGATGTGGTAGTTCGCCGCCAGCGGCAGCCCGAGCTCCCCCGCCGTCCGGGCGCTCTCGCCCGCGGTCGACGCCAGGATCCAGATCTGGGCGTCCGCCCCCTGCGCGGCGGGCGCGGACAGTTCGGTGCCGTCCTCGGCCCGCAGCGTTCCGGCGAACAGCGCCTGGATGTCGCGGACGAGCCCGGCGTAGTCGTCGTCGGGATCGTCCCGGAAGCCGACGAGCCGAAGCAGCCGGCCGAGCCGCTGCAGGTCGAAGCTGAGCGCCGGCTGCGCCGGGACCAGCAGGCCGCCGACCACCCGCGAGGACGACGCCGACGACGACGCCCGTGCCGGTTCCGGTGCGGGTGCCACGGCTGCAACGGGTGCCGGGGATGCGGGGGGTGCGGGTGCCTGCCCAGCCCGCTCGAGCAGTCGCCCGACGCTGGACCGGCCGAGACCGAGGTCGATCCGGTCGGGGAGCAGGTGGGCGAGCGTGCCGAACTCCTCGGCGATGACGACCGCGGTGTGGTGACCGGTCTGCACCGCTCCCGAGCCGACCCTGATCCGTTCCGTCGCGGAGGCCACCAGCCCGATCAGCACCGCCGGCGCGGCGGAGGCGACCCCCGGGGTCAGATGGTGCTCGGCGAGCCAGTACCGGCTGTAGCCGAAGCTCTCGGCCCGGCGGGCCAGGTCGATCGTGTTGCGCAGCGCGTCGGCCGCGGACGACCCGRCCGTGACCGGCGCAAGGTCCAGCACGGAAAGTGGAACAGCTCCAGGTGAGGACAACGGGCCACCGCCCCTTCGATCACCACGAATGACAAGGCATGCAACGCCACTTTGTTCATCTGATTAGTGAAGATTAGGAGCGTAGCGCCGGCTCGTCCAGTGGAACCGCGCATCGCGTTCGGGCGGGCTCCCTCCGAACGCCTGTCAGTCCAGGCAGAACTCGTTGCCTTCGGGATCCGCCATCACGATGAAGCCGTTCTCCATCGGAGGTGCCGGCTCGTGGCGACGCACCCGCGTCGCACCCAGCACAACCAACCGATCACACTCGGCCTCCAGCGCCGCCATCCGCTCCTCGCCCGACAGCCCGGGAGCGGCCCGGACGTCGAGGTGCACACGGTTCTTGGCGACCTTGTCCTCCGGCACCCGCTGGAAGAACAGCCGCGGGCCGTGCCCGGCCGGGTCCTCGATGGCCGACCGGGAGTTGCGCTGCTCCGGAGGTACGCCGATCCGCGCGAGGAACTCGTCCCACGCGGCCAGCGGATCCGCGCCCGCCGGCAGGTCGGCCCCCGGCGGGCCCGGGTGCACGTAGCCCAGCACCTCGCGCCAGAAGATCGACAACGCCCGCGGATCGTGCGCGTCGAACGTGACCTGGACGTGACGGCTCATCAGCTCGCTCCGTTCGCGGTGGTGGCTTCTCGGCGCTGACCCCCCGGATCATAGAGATTCCGATCTCGGCCGCGGATCCGCCCGGATGCGCAGCCGTTTCCGTCGAGCTGGTGCGGAATGGGCCGGGCCCGCGATTTATCGGTACCGGGGCGGGCAGCGAACTGGTGCGGCGAAGACGGTGAGGGCACAGGCTCTCCCGCTGCGGAATGCTTCCAGCGCCGCGATGTCCGGCGTGCTGCCGTGATGTCGGGCGCGCCGCCGTGATGCCTGGCGCGCGGAGCCTGAGACGACCCGGCCGGAGCATCGTCCAGTCAGTCTTTCGGGAGGTTTCATGCTGGTACGTGAGATTGCGCTTGTGCCTTACGACCCGGACGGCGAGAGCGGGGAGAACGTCGAGTTCGACAACCTGAGGCATCACCAGGTGATGGAGGTCACGGCGGCGCTGCAGAAGCAGGTGACGCGCGACTTCGCCCCGATCTGGGGTGTTTCGGCAACCGTAGACGCCTTCGCCAAGCTCTCCGATGTCCCACTGGGCTACTGGCCGGTGCTGCTGGTGGAGGACGTACGCGGGGCCGCCGGCGTTCACCTTGACGAGGACGGCCAGCCGTTCTCACTGGTCGAGGTCGGCAGCAGTTGGTCGCTGACCGCCAGCCACGAGGTGCTGGAGATGCTCGCGGACCCCTTCGGGAACCGCCTCGTCGCGGGCCAGTCGCCGGTGGCCAGCCAGGGCCGGGTCCAGTTCCTGGTCGAGATCGCTGATCCGTCCGAGGACATTCGGTGGTCCTACACCGTGAACGACATCGTGGTGTCGGACTTCTACACGCCGAGATACTTCGACCCGGTCGCGGCCAGCGGCGTCCAGTACAGCTTCACCGGCGCGATCACCGAGCCGCGCCAGGTACGCGAGGGCGGCTATCTGAGCTGGCACAACCCCGAGGACGACCACTGGTACCAGCACACGTTCTTCGGCCCGAAGCTGGAGCTCCGAGATCTCGGGAAGTTCACCCGGGACGGCCGGAGCATCCGCGAGGCGATCGACGCCAACACCCGCCGCGAGTACGCCGAGATCCAGCGCCAGTCGAATCTCGATGCCGGCACACCGAGGCTGCAGGAAGCGGTCACGACCAAACAGTCCAGCGACCAGATCTCGGCGAAGCGCGCGAAGTTCCTCGACGAGTACATCAGCCGGAAGCTGATGGAGCGGTAACGAGCAGGGAAGAAATGGCAACGGACGACGAAGCGAAAGCTGACAAGGGCGACCGCCGTGCGGGCGAGCAACGCGCACGGCGGTTGGCGGGCCAGGTCAACCGGCTCCTGTCGGGCGAGGCGTGTTCCTCGCCCGACGAGGCGGACCCCGGCGCGCGTACCCCTCGGGAGCTCACCGATCAGGCGGCGAGCGACGCCGCTGGGGCGCGCGACGCCGCTGGTGAGTGGCGCGACAAGCCTGACCAGCGGTCAGGGCCGGCCGCCGGCCGAGGGGGGAACAGAGCCGGTGGGGATGGTCGTGGTCGCGGCGACCATGACGACCGACTGGGCAGCCGGGACCAGTAGGCGGGGTGTGCCGGTGCCGTCCGCCGGGACGGTCCAGGTGTCGGCCAGCGCCGGACCCGTGCCGCCCGCCGCCACCGCGTAGCTCACATGGTCGCCGTCGAGCCAGGCCACCTGGTCGTCGACGTCGCGGGTCTCGGCGAGCGGGTGGTCCGCCCCGGTCGAGAGATCGAGAACGTGCAGGCGCCACGTCGCCGGGTCGAACCCGTGGCGGTTCCGGGACTTGTAGGCGACGCGGGTGCCGTCCGGGGACAGCGACGGACATTCCACCCCGTCCCGCAGGATCTCCGCCCGCCGGCCGCGGACATGGCCGCGAATCAGGTAGTAGTGGTCTGCGGTGCCCATCGTCGCGTAGAACGTGTCCGAATCGGCGGCGAAGGTGACGCCCCAGAAGTTCCCGTCGGCGGCGTGGAACCGGTGCCCGTCCCGGTACACGGCGAACTGCTCCAGGTCGGCGACGACGCGGCCGCGGCTCAGGTCGACGAGCACGGTCCTGGTGGAGTAGCTGTCGGTGTTGTAGGCGTCGCCGGCCACGAAGGTGGTGGCCGCGCCAAGCCGTCCGTCCGGGGCGACCCGGGCCCGGCTGGGCAGCCCCTCGGCGGGCAGCCGGGACAGCGCGGCCAGGTTCTCGTCGAAGACCGTGATGCCGCCCTGTGTGTGCACGCGGTCGTAGGTCAGGCAGATGCCGCGGCCCGCCCGTTCGTCCACCCGGTCGCAGACCAGTGCGGCCGGTGCCCGCGGACCGGCGGGCCGGCTCGGGTCGACCGCTTCGAGCCGGCCGAAGTCCGGCCCTTCGGCCGCGTCGAGGACGAGCAGGTGCCGCCCGGACAGCAACGCCGCCGTCAGCGGAACGGTCGGGGTGTCGCGATGCCCGCCGGCCCGCGCGGATCGGCTCACCGCCGTCCGTGCCGCGGCGCCCTCCAGCCGGGCTGCCCGCACCGTCACGCCCACCGCAGCGGTCAGGCAGACCAGCACGACGACGGAGAAGATCACAATCCGGCCACGGACAGGTCGGCGTCGCGATCCGGTCGACGTGGCAGATCCGGTCGATATGGCAGCGGTGACGGCGGTGCCCGCGGTGACGGCAAGGCCCGCGGTGACAACAGTGACAGCGGGGGCCGCAGTGATCTCACGGACGACGGGGGCGGCCGGGCCGACGACGGGGGTGGCCGGGCCGGCGTCGAGGAGCGCGCTACCGGAAAGGAACGGGCGCAGCAGCATCGCCGCGAACAGCGCGCTCACCAGCGTCGCCAGCAGCCCGGCGGTGACGGCGCCGGCCGGCCCGGATCGGGTCCAGACCGCGCCGAAACCGATCGTGGCGACCGCGCGCCCGACGGCCAGCACCAGGCCGACCAGGGCGAGCCCGGTGGTACGGGCCGGGCCGGGGACGAGCCGGCTGGCCAGCGAGGCCAGCACCCCGTCGGTGGCGGCGAAGTACAACCCGAGAAGCACAGGCAGGGCGAGCACCGGCAGCGGGCCGCCGTGCTGGCCAGCCAGCACGGCGAAGCAGCCGGCGAGCACCGCCTGACCGCCGAGCAGAACCCGGCCGGCGCCGACCCGGTCGGCGAGCCGCCCGAACGGCACGGCGAACCCGAGAAAGCACACCGACTCGACGACGAACAGGGAGGGGAACAACCCCGACGACAGGCCCGCCTCGTGCCGCAGGGTCAGGAACAGCATCGAGTCGCCGACGGCGGGCAGGCTCAGCAGCAGGGTCGCCGCCAGCAACCGGCGCAGCGGTCGTTGCGCCCACAGCACCGTCACCGGAGTCCACCATCGGCGCGGCGGCGACGCGGGTGCCGGGACCGAGGCGGCTGCGCGCCCGTCCTGGGCCGGGACGAGCCCCGCCTCCGGGATCGACCCCGGAGGCGGGAACAGGATCGGAACCGGCGGCGGGGGCGGGGGGTTTTCGACGAAGAGGGCGAGCACGGCCAACCCGATGATGGCGATCAGGAAACCCGCCGCGAACACCGTCGGATAAGAGCCGGGTGCGGCCTGCAGCAGCACCAGGGCCAGCAGTGGGCCGGCCAGCGCGCCCCCGGTGTCCATGGCCCGGTGCAGACCGAACGCCTCGGCGAGCCGCCCTGGCGGCGCGGACAGGGAGATGATCGCGTCCCGGGGCCCGGTCCGGATGCCCTTGCCGACCCGGTCGGCGCCCAGCAAGGTCAGTACCGGTAGCCAGCCGGGTGCGGCCAGCAGCCCGAGTCGGGACGCGGCCGACAGCGCGTATCCGCCACCGGCGGTCTCCCGGTAGCGCCGCCACCGGTCGGCGAACAGCGCCCCGACCAGCGCGGTGGCCGCGGCGACGATCTGCAGCAGCCCGTCGGTGGCGCCGAACCGCAGGGCGCTGAATCCGAGCCGCATGGTCAGGTACAGCGGCAGCACGGACGCGACCATCTCGCTCGCGATATCCGTGGTCAGGCTGGTCAGGCCGAGGAAGAGCACGTTGGGCGCGGCGATCAGCAGGGCGGTGGCCGACCGTGTGGACGGGGTGTTCCCGGCGGTGCGCCGACGCCGCCCAGGTGGCGTGAGCCGACGCCGTCCAGATGGCGTGCGCCGGTCGCCCTCGCCGCCGGGTAGCGGTGGCCGGCCTGCCACGTACACGACGGCCCCCGCTACCCGTTCCGCCGAGGTCCGCTCACCGCGCTCAGTTCGTCTCGCCCGGGGCGGTGGCCGCACGGTCGTCGGCGGGTATCGAATCCGTGGCCGGGTGGGTGCGGCCGGCCGGACCGGCGGCGAAGGCGGTCAGCAGGTTCGTGGTGATCTGGGTGATCGGGACCTGGATGGCCGGCCCGTGTGCGCCCGGCCCGCAGACGTCGGCCAGGGCGCACACCCAGGCGCTGGTTCCGCTGTCGAACACAGCCGCCCCGGACGCCGCGGAGTAGTACGAGACGTCGGAGTAGTCCTGCGCGCCGCGGCAGGTGATCGGAGAGTGGGCGATCACCTCGATCGGCCGCGGGGTGGGATAGGCGAGGTTGACGCGGTCGTATTCGGAGCCGATCAGACCGGGCAGCCGGGCCCCGGCCGTCAGGCCCGTCCCGGCCAGCAGCCACGACTGCGGCCGGACGATGACCATGTCGCCGTGGACGGGGTTGCACTGGTACATCCCGCCGGTCAGCGAGCTCTCCGGATCGGCGCGCGGCGGTGACGGCCAGTTGGCGGTGATCTGCGCGTCGTCGCGACCGTAGACGGGATCCTCCTGGGCCACCTTGTACGCGGTCTCCAGCCGGTCGGGGCCGACCGGCGACGGGTCGAGCCGGATCCGCCGGTACACGGCGTTCGCACCCAGGAAGGCCAGGTTCGTACCGCGGTCGCGGGCCGTGGTCAGCGCGGCACGCATGGCCGGCGAGTAGTACTCGTCGTGGCCCAGGGAGATCACCGCGCGGGCGCCGTCGAGCAGGTGTGGATCGTTGTGCAGGTCGACGTCGGTTGCATAGTCCACCGGCAGGTTCAGCCGTTCGGCGAGGGCGACCAGCGGCATCTCGTTGCCGGTGAAGTCGGCCGCGCCGTCGCCGTAGTCATAGGGCCGGTCGAACGACACCACCCGAGCCCGGTCGGCGAAGCCGCGCGGACCGTGGTACAGGCTGTAGCCACCCCAGGCGTTGTACGCCTGCCAGGTGGTGACCGCGTTGAGGATGACGACCCGACCGGCCGCGCCCGGCCCGCGCACGGTCAGCGGCACGTATCGGTGGTTGCCGTCCGCGGCGTCCAGGCGGAACAGGTAGTTCCCGGGCGGCCAGGAACCGGTGCTGAAGGTCGCGGTGGGCTGCCACGCCGCCGCGGAGATCGTGTTCACCCCGGCGGCATGGGTCGGATCGGCCTGCCGGACGCCGGGGATCGGGTCGGTCGTCGTGATCAGCCGACACGTTCGGCCGCCGTACCAGCCGATGCGGAACACCGAGATCGTCAGCGAGGGCGCCGTCGTCGAGGCGAACAGCCGCACCGGTTCACCCGGCGTGATGCTGACGCGGTCGGTCCAGCCTTCTACGGCGTGCTGCGGGCCCAGCTGGATCAGCCCGCAGTCGGCGCCGGGTCGGCTGTTCTCCGCCCGGACATCGAAACCGGCCGGCGTGGCGGTGGCTCCGGGAGTGGTGCTGGGGGTGGTGCCAGAAGACGGGCCCGCGGTCCGGTGGGCCGGTGAGGCACCGCCCAGCGCGCAGCCGGCCACGGTGAACACGGAGGCGATCAGGCCGATGCAAGCCGCCACGCGGGGGGACCAACGCCAGGACACGGCTCATCTTCCCAGCGTCCGACAGCGCCAGCTGACCGAGGCCGCGCGGGCGGCGACTTCCCCGTAGCGCTTGCGTACCCGGTCGATCTTCAGCCGCCTGTCCGCCATCCGTCACCTCCGTCCACCCTCCGCCTGGTGGACGACGTCCAATGCAGCGAGTTAAAGTGATATCACTTTGATATCAGTGTGGTTCATGAGACGGGCCACAAGGCAGATCACAGGGCGAATCACAGGACCACGCCCCGGCCCGCGGCCACCCGGACAGACGAGAAAGCGCGTCCGGTAGGGCCGGCGCGCTACGGGCGCGTCCCCACAACGTTCGACCAGCCACGCCTGGAGGCGAAGATGACCACCGAGACACCACCAAGCGGGACCGATCACGTTGTCGACATGCCCGAACCGAACGTCCGTGAACATCCCGCTCACGACGTCTCCGGGCTGTTTGCCCTGCTACTGAGCCTGGCGGGATCGCTGATCTGCCTAGGAGCCGCCGTTGTCGGCATCGTTGTCGCCGCCAGTGGACACCCCGCACCGGCGGTGGTGCTCATCGTCGTCGGCCTGCTGGGCCTCATCGCCTCGATCGTCGCCCTGTGCGGCCTCACCGCAGTGGCACCGGGTGAGGCGCGTGTCGTCGCACTGTTCGGGCGGTACACCGGAACGATCCGCACCACCGGCCTGCGCTGGGTGAACCCGTTCACCACCCGGCACAAGGTCTCCACCCGGATCCGCAACCACGAGAGCGGTGTCGCGAAGGTCAACGACGCCGACGGCAACCCGATCGAGATCTCCGCCGTGGTCGTCTGGCAGGTGGAGGACACCGCTCAGGCCGTCTTCGAGGTGGACGACTTCGTCGAGTTCGTCGCCATCCAGTCCGAGACCGCCGTCCGGCACATCGCGACCAGCTACCCCTACGACGCCGCACCCGAGATCATGTCGCTACGCGACAACGCCGAGGAGATCACCGCGAAACTCTCGGACGAGATCGCGGCCCGCGTCGCCTCCGCCGGAGTCCAGGTCATCGAGTCACGCATCACCCGCCTGGCCTACGCACCGGAGATCGCCCAGGCGATGCTGCGCCGCCAGCAGGCCGGCGCGGTCGTGGCGGCCCGGTCACGCATCGTCGAGGGCGCGGTGGGCATGGTCGAGGCCGCGCTGACCCGCCTCGACCAGGAGAACATCATCGACCTGGATGACGAACGCAAGGCGACCATGGTCAGCAACCTGCTCGTCGTGCTGTGCAGCGAACAGTCGACCCAGCCGGTCATCAACGCCGGATCGCTGTACACCTGAGCGACGAAAGCCAGTGAGAGCCCGTGGCTGAACGAAAGAAGATCCTGCTGCGGCTCGACCCCGCCGTGYATGACGCGCTGGCACGCTGGGCGTCGGACGAGCTGCGCAGCACCAACGCCCAGATCGAACACCTGCTCCGCACGGCGCTCGCCGACCGAGGCCGGCTACCGCGGGACGTCAGCGCCCTCCCCCGCCGCGGTCGCCCTCCACGCGCGCCCGCCACCCATCCCGAAGCCGGCGACCGGGCGGCAGAAAGCAACCAGGATGCGGAGCACGACCGAGCGGCGGAGCAGGAACCGCCGGATCACACCTAGCCGGCGCACGCCCGTCCACACGAGCCCGTCCGCTTTCACACTCCTCCGCTGCACACCTGCGGGCGCCCGTCCGGCTG
Source organism: Frankia sp. CcI49 (assembly GCF_001983215.1). NCBI lineage: Bacteria > Bacillati > Actinomycetota > Actinomycetes > Frankiales > Frankiaceae > Frankia > Frankia sp. CcI49. The sequence goes on along the minus strand of NZ_MOWP01000036.1, from coordinate 107,311 downwards.
AGAACGATGACGGTGATGTCTGAAAGCAGGGCCTCACCACTGCCGGGCGGATCAGCCGACACGGCGACCGCCGGGCCAGACCACCTACCCAGACTCCACCGACCCGCTCACCTCCGATCGCCACCAGTTCCACATCCCACCCGGATCCCACCCGGCGGACATCGACGGTGTGAGACGGGGCACCGGCCGGCTCACCATTCGGGCTTCCCTCCCCTCACCAGGCATTTCAGCACGTCGACAGCCGCTTCGGCGACAACGGTGGCTTTCTTTGCCACGCACCGTGCCTATCCGCATCGGCGACCAAATGCGTCCCTGTGACCTCTTGACAACAAGGGTCTGCGAAACTTCCACATCGCCTGGAGACGGTACAGGGCCCTCCAGTGCTGCGAACGCGACACTCGGCGACGCCGGAATATCCAGCGAAAGGTGCCAAATCACCGACCGCGAGCCCCCCGCCGGACACGACTAAGGAGGAAGAGATCCGTGGAACCGCCGTCGTCCCTGCCTGCCCAGCTGTTCCTACTCGCCTACGACCTGGAGCACGACCGTATGCACAGGTCGCCCTACCTGGGCCTCTCCCTGCGTGCGGCCGCCCTCACCGACCTGCTGCACCAAGGGGTGATCGCCGACGACAACGGCCGGGTCCTGCTCGTCACCCCCTCCGGCGGCACCTCCGCCGCACACGACACAGCCCGGCACAGCCCGGCTCGGCGCAGCGCAGCCCGACGCGGACGGGGCCTGCGCGGACGGAGCCCGCGGCCTGCCTCGGCCCGCCCAGGAAGGCCACCGAGCAGCGTGGGCGCCTCGTTCACCGACCCGCTGCGGGCGAGGCTGATCACGGAGATCGCGGCGTCCGGCCGCGAACGGTCCTGGCGATACTGGGTGGGTCGGCGGCCTCGCGGCACCGACCGGATCGTGCGGCAGCACCTCTCGGACGGCGGCTGGATCAGGCTGGAGCACCGCCGAATCCTTGGAATCATTCCGACGACGGGTGTGACGGTGCGCGACCGGGTGATGGTGCTCCGCCTCCAACAGGCGGTAGACGAAGCCCTCCGCGGCACCCCGGGCCGTAGCCGTAGCCGCAGCCCCGGCCGCGCCGCCGGTGCCGGTGCCGGTCACACTGCCGATCCGGCCCCGGCGAGCCTGGCCGCACTGCTCGCCGCCGGCCAGATCGGCGCGCTGCGCGGCCGGCGGGTACGCCGCGAGCTGCGGCACCGCCTGGCCGCTGTGGAGATGGTCGCGGGCCCGGCCGTTCCGGCTCTGCGTGCCGCGGTGCGAGCACAGCAGTCCGCGGCCGCCGCCGGCTGAGCCCCGTCACTGAGCTCTGAGCCCCTTCACTGAGCCCGGAGCCCGCCGCCGAGTTCCGCGCCCCCGCCGGTCGGCCCCGCCGACGGGATCCCGCCGTCGAAACCCCGCTCGGGATCAGGTCGGCGAGATCAGACCGGTGGCGAGCAGGAAGAGCAGCACGGAGCCGAGCGCGAGCCGATAGATGATGAAAGACGCAGCAGCTGTGTCGCACGACGAACTTGAGCAGCCACGAGATGGAATCTCATCAGTCAGCTCGACCTGGTCGACTAGGATGGTTTTCCGCACCCGGAATGTGCTAGTTCTGGCTCACTCTGTTACCTTGGAGGGTCGATGGACGGCTGGACTACGGCCTGGCTGCTCTGGGGTGTCATGTTCCTCGCGATCGAGCTGCCGGCCGTGTTCAACAAGACTGACGGCGACACCCTGTCCGAACATATCCGTGCATGGTTCGCCCTGCGGGGGAAGCCGAAGGGTTGGCAGGTCCGCCGGCTGGCGCTGGCTGGGTTCTTTGCCTGGTTCATCGTCCACCTTTTCACCACCTGGGGGTGATATACGCGGAGGCCAGCCCAGATCTTTCGTGTTCCGGCCGAGTATGATCGCGGGTTAAACTCCAGCCCTTGTCGATGCGGAGTTTTGTTGATCGGTCTGGGTGCGACCGTGGCTGGGCGCCCCGATGTCGCACGGGTGGGCATCCGGTCCACGTCCGGAACGGTGTTCTCCTGGTCGGCGGGGTGGAAGGCCGGTGGTCCCGGCTATTCGAGGGCTTCACGCCTGGCCCAAGATGGCGCATCCGTGCAGGGCCGGCCTTCCACTTTTCAGGGCGCCGTTCAGAAGGTGATCACAGCTCGGCCAGGTTTGACGCCGAGCTCGGCCATCGCCTGGCCGATGTCCTCCAGCGGGTAGCGGCGGGTGACGAGGCGGTCGAGGGGTAGCCGGCCAGCTCGGTAGAGGTCGAGGATCCGCGGGATGTCGACCTGCGGGCGGATGCTTCCGTTCGTGCTTCCGGTGAGCACCCGCTGGTCGATCAGGTGATACAGCGGGACGGACACCGTCGCCCGGGGGTCCGCGACGCCGACGACCACCGCCCGCCCGCCCCGGCGAAGCGCGTTGAACGCGGTCGCGGCGGTGCCCCCGGTGCCCACGGCGTCGATCGCGACGTCGACGCCACCACTGCCGACGCCACCGCCGGCGCGGGTCAGCGCGCGGACCCGGGAGACCAGGTTGGTGTCCTCGTCCACCACGATGCTGTCCGTGGCGCCGAGGGCCTCGGCGAGCTGGCAGGCCGCCGCGCTGCGGTCGGCCACGATCACCCGGCCGGCGCCGGCGGTGACCGCGCCGAGCACGGTGGCCAGGCCGACGCCGCCGGCGCCGATGACCAGCACCGTCTCGCCGGCCTCGACGCCGGCCCGGACCACCGCCGCGCCGAAGCCGGTGGAGACGCCGCAGGCGGTGAGGCAGGCGATGTCGAACGGCACGTCGTCGGGAACCTTCACCGCGGCCCGCCGGTCGACGACCGCGTACTCGGCGAACGACGACTGCAGCGCGAAGTGGTTGATCCGCTCGGCACCCTTGGTGAGCCGTTGCTGGCCGTACGACAGCCGACCGTCGATCATGTGCGGGGCGGCGACCTCGCACAGGCCGAGCGCGCCGAGCTGGCACTGCCGGCACACCCCGCACCCGGGCGTGATCGTCAGGACGACGTGGTCACCGACGCTGAGGTCGGCGACGCCCGCGCCGACGGCGTCGACCACCCCGGCGCCCTCGTGGCCGAGCACGACCGGCCGCGGGACGGGCATCTTCCCCTCGACGACCGTGAGGTCGGTGTGGCAGACCCCGGTGGCCCGGACCTGGACCCGGACCTCGCCCGGCCCGGGCTCGGGGACGTCGAGATCCTCGATCGCCAGCCGGCCCGCTTCGCGAAGCACCGCCGCTCGCATCGGCAGGTTCCCTTCTGCGCTGGGTGAGCGCCCGTCTCTGTGCTGGATGAGCGCCCGTCCGCGCTGGATGGGCGCCCGCCGATCCGTCCGTCCCGGCTGCGCTCCACGGTGCCGCGCGGATGGCGGAGTCCCGAGGGTGCGGGGCTCCGCGGGTGGCGGATCCCCGCGGAGCCCCGCGGTTCGCGGGCAGCCGGTGACGGGCCGGTCAGGCGCGGAACTTCGCCAGGTTCGCGTGGAGGGCCTCATACGCCTCACGGACGATGCGGGTGACGATCTCCCCCGCCGGCGGCACGTCGTGGATGAGGCCCTGGACGAGGCCGGCGGTCCAGATGCCGGCCTCCAGGTCCCCGTCGTCGAACACCCGGCGGCCACGGGAGCCCGCGACGAGCCCCTGGACATCCGGGAACGTCCCGCCGTCGGCGAGGATCCGCACGACCTCGACGCTGACCGAGTTGCGGGCGACCCGCGCGGTGTTGCGCAGCGAGCGGAAGATCAGCTCGGTGTCGAGCTCGGTCGCCTCGACGATGCGGCGCTTGACCGCCTCGGCGATCGGCGACTCCTCGCTGCACATGAACCTGGTGCCCATGTTGATGCCGTCGGCGCCGAGGGCCAGCGCGGCGGCGAGCCCCCGCCCGTCGGCGAATCCGCCGGAGGCGAGGAACGGGATGGTCAGCGCGTCGGCGGCGGCCGGCACCAGGATGAGGCCGGGGATGTCGTCCTCGCCCGGGTGACCGGCGCATTCGAAGCCGTCGATCGACACCGCGGCGACACCGACCCGCTCGGCCTTCACCGCGTGCCGCACGCTGGTGCACTTGTGGATCACCCGGACGCCGTGCTCGTGGAAGAAGTCCATGTGCGGCTCGGGGCTGGACCCCGCCGTCTCGACGATCGTGACGCCGGAGTCGACGATCGCGCGCCGGTACTCGTCGTAGGGCGGCGGGTTGATCGACGGCAGGATCGTCAGGTTGACGCCGAACGGCTTGTCGGTGAGCCTGCGGGTCCGCGCGATCTCGGCGGCGAGATCGGCCGGCGTCGGCTGGGTGAGCGCGGTGACGATGCCGAGGCCACCGGCCTCGGAGACCGCCGCGGCGAGCTCGGCCCGGCCGACCCACATCATCCCGCCCTGCACCACGGGATGCTCGATGCAGAGCATCTCCGTGATGCGGGTGCGCAGCCGGGGCGTCGGGGCCACCGACTCCGGCGTTCCGGGCACCGGCAGCGGCATCGCCTTCACCGGTGCGGGCACCGCGGTCACCGGTACTCGTCCCCGCGCTCGGCCCGCTCGACCAGCGACGCCGGCGGCAGGAAACGGTCGCCGTAGGCGGCGGCGAGCTCACGGGCCCGGGCGACGAAGCCGGCGAGCCCGCCGTCGTACTGGTTGACGTACTGCAGCACTCCGCCGGTCCAGGCGGGGAACCCGATGCCGTAGAGGGAGCCGATGTTGGCGTCGGGGACGCTGGTGAGCACGCCGTTGTCGAGGCAGTCGATCGTGTCGAGCGCCTCGGCGAACAGCATCCGCTCCTGCAGGTCCTTCAACGGCAGGACGGTCCGGCCGGAGCCGAACTGCTGGCGCACGCCGGCCCAGATGCCCAGGCGCCGGCCGGAGTCGTCGTAGTCGTACCAGCCGGAGCCCTGGCGGCGCCCGGCCCGCCCCTGCTCGACCATCCAGTCGATGACCGGCTCGGAGGGGTGCAGGTCCCAGGCGCGGCCCGCGGCCTCCTGGGCCTCGCGGGTCTCGATGCGGATCTTCTGGGTGAGGGTGAGGGTCAGCTCGTCCTGCAGCTGCAGCGCGCCGACCGGGTAGCCGGCCTGGGTGGCCGCCTGCTCGACGCTCGCCGGGTCGACGCCCTCGCCGACGGCGGCGATGGCCTCGGCGATGAACTTCCCGATCACCCGGGAGGTGAAGAAGCCGCGGGAGTCGTTGACGACGATGGGCGTCTTGCGGATCTGCCGCACGTAGTCGAAGACCCGGGCGAGCGTCTCGTCGCTGGTCTGCTCACCGCGGACGATCTCGACGAGCGGCATCTTGTCGACGGGGCTGAAGAAGTGGATGCCGATGAACGCGTTCTCGCGCTTGACCCCGCCGGCGATGAGGGTGATCGGCAGGGTGGAGGTGTTCGAGCCGAGGACCGCGTCGGGCTCCACGATCTCCTGGATCTCGCGGAACACCTCCTGCTTGAGCGGCATCGACTCGAAGACCGCCTCGATGACGAGGTCGACGCCGGCGAAGTCGGCCGGGCTGTCGGTGGTCGTGATCCTTGCCAGCAGCGCGTCCGACTTCTCCTGGCTGGTCCGCCCGCGGGCGAGTGCCTTGGCCTCCAGGCCGCGGGCGTAGTCCTTGCCCTTCTCGGCCGCGTCCACGGTGACGTCCTTGAGGACGACCTCGATGCCGGCCTTGGCGCTCACGTACGCGATGCCGGCGCCCATCATGCCGGCGCCGACGACGCCGACCTTGCGGGTCGTGTACTTCGGGTGACCCGCGGGCCGGCTGCCCCCGGAGTTGATGTGCTGCAGGTCGAAGAAGAACGCCTTGATCATGTTCTTGGCGATCTGACCGGTGGTGAGGTGGACCAGGTAGCGCGTCTCGATGAGGGAGGAGGTGTCGAAGTCGACGTAGGCGCCCTCGACCGCCGCCGCCAGCGCCGCCCGCGGCGCCGGGGCCGGCGCTCCCCGCGACTGCTTGCGCAGCAGGGAGGCCAGCGTCTGCAGCGTCGTCGCGACCTGCGGGCTGCGGACGTCGCCGCCGGGCAGGGTGAAGCCCTTGACGTCCCACGGCTTGACCGGCGCCGGGTTCGCCGCGATCCAGGCACGGGCGCGGGGCTCCAGCTCCGACGGGTCGGCGACGACCTCGTCGACGAGCCCGACCTCGGCGGCCGCGATCGGGCCGAACTTCGTGGCCGGCAGGATCACGTTCTGCAGCGCCTTGAGCAGGCCCATCATCCGCACGGTGCGGGAGATCCCGCCGCCGCCGGGGAGCAGCCCGAGGGAGACCTCGGGCAGGCCGATCAGGGTGGCGGGGACGTCCGCGGCGATCCGGTGGTGGGCGCAGAGCGCGACCTCGAGCCCGCCGCCGAGCGCGGCGCCGCCGATGAGCGCGACGACCGGCCTGCCGAGCTTCTCCAGCCGGCGCATGTCGGCCTTCATGCTGTTGATGTAGTCGGTCTCCTCGGCGGCCTGCTCGGCGGAGCCCGCGCGCAGCCGGTTGAGGTCACCGCCCGCGAAGAAGCTCTTCTTCGCCGAGGTGAGGAGCACGCCGACGACGTCCTCGCGGGTGGACTCGAGGCGGTCGACCGCCTCACGCAGCCCGAGCATGAAGTTGTCGTTCATGGTGTTCACCGGCGCGTCGGGATCGTCCATCGTCAGGGTCACGATGCCGTCCGCGCCATGGCTGTACCTGATGCCTGAGCTGACCATCTGTGTCTCTCCTAGACCCGCTGATCCGTGCTGGGACGCGCTGGGACGCGCTCGATGACGGTGGCGATGCCCATGCCCGCGCCGACGCACAGCGTCGCCAGGCCCCGGCGACCGCCGGTGCGTTCGAGCTCGTCGAGCACGGTGCCGAGGATCATGGCGCCGGTCGCGCCGAGGGGATGGCCGAGCGCGATGGCGCCGCCGTTGACGTTGACCTTCTCGGCCGGGATCTTGAGGTCCCGCTGCCACTTCAGGACGACGGCGGCGAACGCCTCGTTGAGCTCGAACAGGTCGATGTCGTCGACGGTGAGGCCGGCCTTCGCGAGCACCTTCTCGGTCGCCGGGGTCGGCCCGGTGAGCATGATCGTCGGCTCGGAGCCGACGACGGCCGTCGCGACGATGCGGGCGCGCGGGGTCAGGCCCAGGCGCTCACCGACCGCCGCGTCGCCGATGACGACCAGCGACGCGCCGTCGACGATGCCGGAGCTGTTGCCCGCGTGGTGCACATGCTCGATCCGCTCGAGCTGGTGGTACTTCTGCAGCGCGACCGCGTCGAAACCGGCCTGGTCGCCGAGGACGGCGAAGGACGGCTTGAGCTTCCCGAGGCTCTCGACCGTCGTGCCGGCCCGGCGGTGCTCGTCGGTGTCGAGCAGGAGCACGCCGTTGAGGTCGGTGACGGGGACGATCGACCGGGCGAAACGCCCCTCACGCCAGGCGGTGTCGGCGCGTTCCTGGGAGCGGACGGCGAACGCGTCGACGTCCTCGCGGGTGAAGCCCTCCAGGGTCGCGATCAGGTCGGCGCTGACACCCTGCGGGACGAAGTACGAGTCGTACGCCGTGGTGGGGTCCTGCACGTAGGCACCGCCGTCGGAGCCCAGCGGCACCCGCGACATCGACTCGACGCCGCCGGCGAGCACCAGGCTCTCGAAGCCGGAGCCGACCTTCTGCGCCGCCAGGTTGACCGCCTCCAGGCCGGACGCGCAGAAGCGGTTGACCTGCACACCGGCGACGACGTCGGGCAGCCCCGCGACGAGCGCCGCGGTGCGGGCGATGTCGCCGCCCTGCTCGCCGACCGGGGAGACGACGCCGAGGACGATGTCGTCGATCTGGGTGGGGTCCAGGCCGGGGTTGCGCTCAAGCAGCGCCTGGATCAGGCCCACCACGAGGTCGACCGGCTTGGTGCCGTGCAGCGCCCCGCCGCGGTTCTTTCCGCGGGGGGTGCGCACGGCATCGTAGATGAACGCCTCGGACACGAGGTTTCCTTTCTCAGCAGGTCTTTTCGCGTCACAGACCGAGGTCGCGGCCGACGATCTCCTTCATGATCTCCGTCGTGCCGCCGTAGATGGTGGTGATGCGCGAGTCGAGGTAGTCCTGCGCGATGCGGTACTCGAGCATGTAGCCGTAGCCGCCGTGCAGCTGCAGGCAGCGCCCGACGATGTCGACGAGCTGCTCGGTGGTCCAGAACTTCGCGGCGGCGGCCTCCACCGCGGTCACCTCGCCGGCCGTGTGCCGGGTGATCATGTCGTCGATGTAGATGYGGCTGACCCGGGCCGCGGTCACCATCTCCGCGAGCTGGAACCGGGTGTTCTGGAAGGTGCCGATGGGCTGGCCGAACGCCTTGCGGTCGGTGACGTAGGACAGCGTGCGCTCGAGCACGCCCTCGGTCGCCGCGATGGCGCCGGCCGCGATCGAGAGGCGTTCCTGCGGCAGGTTCCTCATCAGCCCGAGGAAACCGCTGCCCTGGGCGCCGAGCAGGTTCTCCACCGGCACCCGCACGTCGCTGAAGAACAGCTCGCTGGTGTCCTGCGCGTGCAGGCCGATCTTCTCCAGGTTGCGGCCCCGCCCGAAGCCGGGGCTGTCCGCCTCGATGACCATCAGGCTCAGGCCCTTGTGCGGGTCCTCGCTGGTACGCACCGCCGTGACGACCAGGTCCGCGTTCTGCCCGTTCGAGATGAACGTCTTGCTGCCGTTGACGATGTAGTGGTCGCCGTCGCGCACCGCGCTGGTGCGGATGCCGGCGAGGTCGCTGCCGGTGCCCGGCTCGGTCATGGCGACGGCGACGATCAGGTCGCCCTTCGCGATGCCGGGCAGCCAGCGGGCCTTCTGCTCGTCGTTGGTCAGGTCGATGAAGTACGGGATGACGATGTCGTTGGACAGGCCGACACCGGCCATGCCGTCGGAGACCGGGTTGCGGCCGAGCTCCTCGGCGACGATCGCGTTGAAGCGGAAGTCCTTTGTCCCGCCGCCGCCGTACTCCTCCGGGATGTTGAACCCGAGGACGCCCGCGTTCCCGGCCTCCTGGAACAGCCAGCGGTCGACCTTGCCCTCCGCCTGCCAGCGCTCGGCGTTCGGCCTGGCGTACTTGTCGACAAAAGCACGGACAGTGGAGCGGAACTCCTCGTGCTCGTCCTCGTACAGGGGGCGACGGGTCGCGTAGACGCCACTCATCGAATTCTCCGTTCAGCGATGTCGTCTCGTGGTCCGGGCCGCGGACGACTCAGTCCCGTTCCAACCCGAAATAGAAATGCCGGCCGTTGTCCAGCACCAGGCCTGGCCTGCCGTTCATGATGCCCATCAGGGTACGGTCGTCGACCTTCTTGAAATGGTCGAGAACGGCCATTCCGTCGTAGACCATCGTCGCTGTCACCTCGCCGCGGAACTCCACGTTCCACAGGCTTGCCAGGCCCTTGCCGGACTCGACGTCGGAGAACAGCTCGCCGTCCGGGCCGACGCACAGCAGCGGCACCGCGTCGTCCAGGGCGACGAACCGCTTGCCGTACCAGCGGCTGCGGACCAGCAGCCGGCCCATCCGATGCCCGGTGGGGAAGGCGAAGCCGCGCCACTGGCCCAGGATGTCGCCCGCGTCGACAGGGGCGAGCGCGGCCCACAGGTCGTCCAGCTCGGTGGGCTCGATCGGCCCGGCGGACTCCCGCAGCGCCGTCCAGCGCCGGACCAGATCAGTCTGCGCGGCAAGGTCGGTCTGCGCAGCGAGGTCGGTCTGCTCCGGCTGGTCGGTCTGCTCCGCCGGGTCGGTCTGGGAAGGATCGGTCATGCCATGCGCCCTCTCTGGTAGAGGTCGGCGATGACGTCCTCGTATCGGCTGATCACGACCTTGCGCTTCAGCTTCAGCGTGGGTGTGAGCTGCTCGCCGCCGATGGTCCACTCCTCGGTGAGCAGCTCGTAGGCCTTGATCTGCTCGGGCCGTGACAGCCGCGCGTTCGTCGCCGCGACGACCGCGGCGACCGCGTCCAGGATCGCCGGGTCGACCGCGAGCTCGGCCACCGTCGTGCCCTCGACGCCGAGCCGCCGCGCGATGATCGGCGCCGTCTCGCCGTCGAGGGTCAGGATCGCCACGAGGTACGGGCGGCCTTCACCGATCACCAGCGCCTGCCCGATCAGCGGGCTCTCCTTGAGCGCGTTCTCGATGTTCGACGGGGCGATGTTCTTGCCCGACGAGGTGATGATGATGTCCTTCTTGCGGTCGACCACCCGCAGGAAGCCGTCCTCGTCGAGCTCGCCCACGTCCCCGGTGTGCACCCAGCCGTCGGGGTCGATCAGCTCGGCGGTCGCCGTGGGCTCCCGGTGGTAGCCGGGTGTCGTGATCGGCCCGCGTACCAGGATCTCGCCGTCGTCGGCGATGCGTACCTCGATGCCGTCCTGGGCGGTGCCGACAGTGCCGAGCCGGAACGCGTCCGGGCCGCCGGCCGTCGCCGAGGCGGTCGTCTCGGTCATGCCGTACACGTCGTAGACGCTCAGGCCCAGGCCGGCCAGGAACCGGGCGATCTCCACCGGCATCGGCGCGGCGGCGCTGGACGCCCACTCGATCCGGTCGAGGCCGAGGGCGGCACGCAGCGGCCGCAGGATCGGCCCGTCGACCGCCTCGAACCGCGCCCGCAGCTCCGGCGGCGTCGTCCGGCCCGTCTGCGTGGACTCGACATAGGCCTGCCCGATGGCGAGGGCCTGCGCGACGGCCTCGCGCTTCGCCGCGTTCGGCTCGGCCGCGAGCTTCGCCCCGATCCCCGCGCGGATCTTCTCCCAGACCCGCGGAACCCCGAAGAAACGGGTGGGACGGATCTCGGCGAGCGCGGGGGCGAGCGCCGCCGGATCGTCGATGAGGTGGACGTGGCCGCCCTGTAGCTGCGGGATGTACAGGCCGAGGATCCGCTCGGCGATGTGTGCGAAAGGCAGGTAGGACACCGAGATGCCCGGCCCGTCCAGGTGCGCCTTGCGGGCCGAGACGGCCGCCTCGAACCAGATGTTGCGATGGGTGAGGACGACGCCCTTGGGCCGGCCCGTCGTACCCGACGTGTAGAGGATCGTGATCGGGTCGTCCGGCTTGATGGCCTCGCCTCGGATCGCCAGCTCCGCGTCGCGGTGTGCCAGCGCCCTCGCGCCGTCGGCCGCCGCCTGGTCCCAGGTGACGACCCGCACGTCGGCGGCCACCGCCACCGCCACGGACCCGGCGGCAGCGGCAGCGGCAGCGGCGTCGGCGTCGGCGTCGGCGCTCGCGGTCAGCGCGTCGAAGGCGGTGCCGAACGCGATGACCTGGCTCACCGTGGACTTCTCCGCGAGCACCGCGGACCAGCGAGCGGCGTGGTCGGCGGTCTCGAGCACGACGATCCGCGGCTCGACATGCCCGGCGACGTAGCCGACCTGTTCGGGCGAGAGCGTGTTGTAGACCGACACGGGGATGCCGCCGGCGAGCACGGTGGCGATGTCCGCCACGACGTGCTCGATCCGGTTGGAGGCCATGATGGCCACCGCCTCGCCGGGTGCGAGGCCCGCGTCCAGGAAGCCGGCGGCCAGCTCACGGGCACGGTCGACCAGCTCGGCCCAGGTGACGGTCCGCCAGCCGCGGCCGTCATCCGCCCCGTCGGCGAGGCGCCGGTCGGAGTAGGCGGGCTCGGTGCCGCGCTCGCGCACCGTGCGTTCGAGGACCCCGACGAGGGTCAGGCCTTCGATCTCGGCGTCGATCGCTGCGCGCTGTAACGCGATGTCGGTCATCTCTTCGCTCCTCCTGGGATCCATCGGCCGCCGGTAAGGCCACCAATCACGGACTCGTTCCGGCCCCTTGCCCTTACCCAGCACCGATGATCTGAGATGAAGACGGGGGTCCGTCAGGCAGTGCCGCCCGTCACGCAAGCCTGGCGGCCAGTCGTCGGGCATTCATGTAGGCGATCGCCTCGATGGAGACCATGGGATTAACTCCAGGCGAGGTGGGAAAACAGGACGCATCCGCCACCACGACATTCGGCAGCTCCCAGATGCCGCCATCCGGGTTGGTCGCGCTCATGTCCGGGGCGTCACCCATTCGCGCCGTACCCATGATGTGCAACGCCGCGATCGAGCATTCACCCGGACCATAACCCGCATTGTGGCAGGCGGCAACGAATTCACCGTGTGACCCGCGCCGGCCCGGTTCATAGGATGGGCCGGCCTGATGAGCCGAGTATATCCGGTGTGCTCCCGCGGCCTCCAGAATGCGGGCGGCGCCCTCGATTCCCGTCTTCACGTGCGCGGTGTCGTGGGCCGAAAGCCGATAGTGCGGCACGGGTTCACCGTCCCGCCCGACCCGGACCTCACCGGGATCGCGGTCACGGGTGATGATGCCGACTCCCGCGGTGTGCGCGAGATCCTTCATCGCGGCGAGGTGTGCCCCGCCGCCCCGCCAGTTCATGAAGCCCTGCAGGGCGCCCGGGTTGCCCGGGCCCGTCTCGTAGATCACGCCGTACCCGTCGCCGTCGAGGTCGCCGTGCTCCAGGGAGTAGCGCGTCTGCATACCGCCCTCCCAGGGGCGGATCGGCTCGTCGAACACGCCCCAGACGGCGGTCGCCGGGTGCAGCCGCAGGTACCGGCCGATGTTCGGGTTGGACAGGCCCGACCGGCGCAGCAGCGCCGGTGTCTGGATGGCGCCGGCGGCGGCGACGACCGCCCGGGCACGCACCTTCACCGCGTGGCCGTCCGGGGTGACACCCTCCACGCCGACGGCGCGGCCGCCCTGCACGTCGATGCGGCGGACGTCGACGTTGACGACCAGCCGGGCACCGTGCGCCTGCGCGTCCGCGAGCCAGGTCTTCGTGACCGACTGCTTGGCACCGAGGCGACAGCCGAGACCACACCGCCCGCATTCAACGGCCATGTCACAGCCGGTGACGTTGCGCGGCAGCGCGTCGACGTGCCAGCCGAGCGCGGTGAGCCCGCGTTCGAGCACCGCGTCCCGCGCCGAGGGGAGGCTGTGGTCGGTGTTGACCGACAGCCGCTGGTTCACCGCGTCCAGCGCCTGCGTGAACTCGTCGTCGTCGAACTGCTTGGCGCCCAGCCCCGCCCACTCGGCCCGGATCCGCGGCGGGGTCGGCAGCGACGTGGACCAGTTGACGACCGTCCCCCCGCCCAGGCAGGAACCCGCGACCAGGGCGACCTGGCCCTCCGCCGTCGTCGCCGGCCCCGCCGCGTACATCCGGCTCAGGCCCGACAGCTCACCGCCGTCGAAGTCCGCGTCGTCGTAGTACCCGCCGCGTTCGAGGACGACGACGTCGAGGCCGGCACCGGCGAGCACCCCGGCCGCGGTGCCGCCGCCCGCACCCGACCCGACGACCACCACGTCACAGTCGAGGGTGGTGTCCGCGGTGGGCGTCAGCGGCGCGAGCGGGGGGCGCGGGGCACCGTCGCGCGGGCCCAGCGGGCCGGGGTAGCCGATCGCCTCCCACGCCGGCGACGAACCGGTCGGACCCGGGGCGAAGTAGTACGACGAGGTGGCGAGCATCCGCAGGGCCTGGAACAGCACCCGCTTCCGCTCCGCCGGCGACTCCCCCAGCCGCAGCAGGATGTCCTGCCGGGCGGCGGGGTCGAGGGTGGAGAACCGCCTCGGCCCCGCGCCGAGCAGGAGGCCACCGAGGCGGGTGTCCCACACCGACAGCAGCGTCGCGAGCTGCCGACGGTCCGCGGCCCGGGGCAGGCCTGCCGCCACCGCCTCGGCGATGTCGACCGCACCGAGGGCGCTGGCCGGCGGGAGGCCCGCGCCGTCGCCGGGCGCGAACGTGTCGCAGATGGCGGCGAGCGCTGCGCGCTGTCTGGGTCTGAGTGTCATGCCCCGGTCCCGGAGGTGTGGTGGGTGTCGTCGGCCGGCGGCATCAGCGGCCGAAGTAGGCGCGCTGGATCTGTTGACGGTCCTCGCGCAGCGCCGCCGCCGGGCCGCTCAGGGCGACCGAGCCGTGGTGGAGGACCACCGCGCTGTCCGCGATCGACAGCGCCTGGTCGATGTGCTGCTCGACCAGCACGATCGCCAGGTTCGTCTCGTCGGCGAGCTGGCGCAGCGTGGGCAGGATCGCCTGGATCGCGATCGGGGAGAGCCCCATGCTCAGCTCGTCGATGAGCAGCACCCGGGGCTTGCGCATGAGCGTGCGCGCGATCGCGAGGCTCTGCTGCTCACCGCCCGACAGCAGGCCGCACCGGCGCCTGAGCAGCGGCCGCAGCTGCGGGAACCGCTCGAGCGCCTGGTCCAGCTCGTCGCGGCCGCCGGCGAGACGGAGGTTCTCGGTCACGGTCAGGCGGTGGAACAGGCCCCGGTCGTCGGGGATCAGGCTGACGCCGGCCCGCGCGGTCCGTTCGACCCGGCCGCTGACGGGGGCCCCGAGCGCGGTGACGGTGCCGCTCAGCGGGGTCAGCAGGCCGGCGGCGGCGAGCAGGGTGGTCGTCTTGCCGGCACCGTTCGGGCCGAGCAGCGCCAGGATGTCGCCCGGGTCGACCCGCAGGTTCACCCCGCGGATGGCGGGCACGCCGCGGTAGCCGGCGCTGAGGTTCTCGATCACCAGTGCCGGCTCGACCGCCGGGTCCGTGGCCGTGGCGGCGGCGGTCGCGGTCGTGCTGGCGGTCGCGGTCTCCACCGAGGTCTCGGTGTCGGCCGGGGTAGGTGTGGTCATGCCACCGCGCTCCCGAGGTAGGCGGCCACGACACGCTCGTCGGCACTGACCTCGGCGGGGGTCCCCGTCGCGATGATCCGGCCGAAGTCCATGACGTAGACGCGGTCGCAGACGTCCAGGACGAGGGTCATGTCGTGGTCGATGAGCAGCACGCCGAGGCCGCTCGCGGACAGCCGGCGCAGCTCGCCGCCGAACGCCACGCTCTCCTCGGTGTCCAGGCCCGCCGCCGGTTCGTCCAGCAGCAGCACCTGGGTGGTGCCGACGATCGCGCGGGCCACCCCGACCAGCTTCTGCTGGCCCAGCGTGAGCTGGTCGGGCCGGTGCTCCGCCAGCTCCGAGAGCCCGACCAGCTCCAGCGCGTTCCACACCGCCTGGTCGGTGCGCCGGCGGCGGCCGAACACGTCGGTGAGCGCGCCGCGGACACCGCCGCCCTCGACCGCGACGATCAGGTTCTCGGCGACGGTGAGATCACCGAAGAGCTCGCCGGCCTGCCAGGTACGGGCCAGGCCGGCGCGGCGGCGCCGGTGCGGGCCGGCGTCATCCAGGCCGGTGCCGCCCAGCTCGACGGTGCCCGTGTACCGGGTGAACCCGGTGATGGCGTCGACGAAGGTCGTCTTGCCTGCGCCGTTCGGACCGATGAGGCCGACGATCTCCCCACCGTCCACGGCGAGCGTGATCTCGTCGTTGGCCCGCACGCCGCCGTAGTGGACCGAGACGCCGGTGGCGGTGAGCAGGCGCTGCTTCGATTCGGGTTCAGCGGGCATCGGCGGACCTCGCTGCTATGGACGGCGCCGCGTCGCCCGCCGTCACGGTGTCGGAGGTGGAGCTGGTGGAGTCGGTGGAGCCGGTGGAGCCGGTGACGGTCGCGGCGCTGGTCGCGGCGGTTTCGGCCGAGGAGGCGGCGGGGGCAGCCGAAACAGAGCCCGCTGAAACGGAGCCGGCGGTGACGGAGCCGGCGGTGATGGGGCCGGCGGTGATGGGGCCGGCGCCGGTGGCCAGGGCGGGCGTTCGGCGTGGGAGCCTGGCGCCGAGCCATTCCTGGAGGGGACCGCCGTCCGGCGGGAACACCACCGCGCGCAGCAGCATGCCGAGCGCGGCGATGAGTGTGTAGTACTTGCTGAGGTCGAGACTCTGGTTCAGGAAGAGATAGAGGACGCCGAGCGGCCCGGCGAGCCCCGCGATGACGGCGCCGGTGATGGTGGTGATCCCGCCGACGTACGTCATCGCCAGCACGGTGAGCCCGACCAGCACGGTGAACGACGCCGCGGAGAGCTGCCCGCTGCTGTAGCCGATCAGCCCGCCGCCGATGCCGGCGAGGAACGACGCGATCGCGAACCCGAGCAGCTTCGTCGCGGCCACGTCGACCCCGGCGCTCGAAGCCGCCCGCTCGTTGGAGCGCACCGCCAGGAATGCCCGCCCGGTGGCTCCGCCGAACAGCCGTGCCACCGCGATCAGCAGCAGCACCACGACCGCCAGCACCAGGAAGGAGAAGCGCAGCGTGATGATGTTCGTCCCCTCGCGAACCGCCAGCGAGTAGCCGAACAGGGACGGATCCTTGATCAGCGCACCCGAGTACGGGGTCAGCGACGGGTTGTTGAAGACGAAGGCCTCGATGGCGAGTGCCGCCGCGACGGTGGCGACGGCGAGCTGCGCGCCGCGGATCCGCAGCGCGGGAACACCGACGACGACCCCCAACAGGGTCGACACGACCGCCGCGAGGAACAGCGAGAACGGGAACGGCACGCCCGCGTTCGTCGTCAGCTTCGACAGCGCGAACCCGGCGGCACCGGCGAAGGCCATCGTGGCCAGGGAGATCTGGCCGAGGTAGCCGGTCAGCAGCACCACGGAGACCGCGATCAGGGCGAAGATCGCCGACATCACCAGGCTGAACCGCCACGTGCCGGACGTCAGCGCGATGACCAGCCCCGCGGCCACGACGGCCCCGGTCACCGGCAGTGGCCGCAGCCGCGGCACCGAGACCCGAGGCAGGCGCCCCACCCCGGCGCTGCCGCGCTCGGGAATGCTGCGGCCGAGCGCGAAGAGGGCGATGACGACGATGACGAACGGAATGGCGTCGCCGACCCCGGCCTGCGCCCAGGACGGCCACCAGTCCTTGGTGGTGAGGAACAGCAGGATCTGCTGGAGCGCGCCGAGGCCCAGGCCCGCCGCGCAGACGGTGCCGATGGAGGTGAGGCGGCCCACGAGGGCGACGGACAGCGCCGGGACGACGTAGAACATGTAGCTCGTCGGGTCCAGGCCGCCGATGGCCGGCGCCGCGAGCACCACGATCAGCCCGGAGACGAACCCCGTCGCGCCCCACACCAGCGCCGCGAGGCGGTCCGGTGAGTAGCCCAGCAGGCGCAGCGCGCGCTCGTCCTCGGCACCGGCCCGGGTGGCCGTCCCCATCCTCGTGAACCGCAGGTAGGCCCACATGCCCGCGGCGATCGCGATGGCGATGCCGGCGAGAATCAGGTTGCTCACCGCGATGGTGGCACCGGCGAGGGTGAAGGTGTCGGACGGCAGGATCGGCATCGGGATCAGGACGGTCGGGTCGAGCCCCAGGGTGTCGGCGTCGAACCGCAGGGTCACCAGTGCCTGCAGGAGCAGCATCATGCCCACCGACGCGACCACCTGCCCGAGGACAGGCGCCCGGCGCAGCGGGCGGAACACCAGGAAGTGCGCGAGAACCGCCCAGACCAGGCAGCTGGCTGCGCCGATCAGGAGGGCGGGCACCGTGTCCGTCGGGCCGTCGGTGAGCTTGAAGCTCCCGACGGGCAGGACCAGCGTCCCGTTGGCCTGCAGGGCCGCGGTCTGCCAGACGCCCCACAGCGCGAGCGAGCCCTGCGCGAAGTTGATGATGCCGGTCGCGACGTAGATGCTGACCAGCGAGGACCCGAGCACCGCGTAGACGGCGCCGGTCGAGAACCCGAGAACGGCGAACTGCAGGATGTCGCTCATGAATGCGGCGTCACAATGGTCATCGGCCGAACCGACGTCCGCACCGCGCTTTCCGGTGCGGTGCGGACGTCTTGCTCCTTCCGTTCAGCTTCAGCTCGCGCCCGGAATCGCGGAGAGGATCTGCGGGGACGGAACGATCCAGGTGTCGCCCACCGGCTTCAGCGTCAGGTCGTCCTGAACGCTGAACAGCAGCATCTGGGTGGTGCAGTTCGGGCTGGTCGGCTTGCCGCAGGTGGCCGGCGAACCGAGGAAGGTCGGGAAGTCCTTCAGGCCCTTGAGCGTGGTCAGCACGGTCTCACCGGTGAGCCCGTCAGCTGACGGCGCGGTCGCGAGGCCGGTGGCGAAGTCCACCACGGTGGCGAACTGGCCGTAGGCGAAGAAGTCCTTCGACCCACCGGCCGCCTTGATTTCCTTCGCCGCCGTCTCGAGCTGCTTGCCGGCCTCCGCCGGGGCGTACTTCTCCGAGCCCGGCAGCCAGCCGGGGGCGTACATCATCGCGCCCGGGGCGTCCTTGGGTGCCGCGTCGATGAAGCCGGTGCAGGCCGCGAGGAAGACGCCGCCCTTGTACCCGAGCGACCGCAGGTTCCTGACCAGCTGGGTGCAGACCGACTCGTTGGGCGAGGCGACGAGCCCGGCGACGTCAGGCTTGGTGGAGACGATCGTCGAGGCCAGCGCGCTGAAGTTCGGGTTGGTGGCCGAGAAGTAGACCCCCTCCGCCTTCAGCCCCAGGGCGGTCGCGAGCGGCTTGAGCTGGTTGTCCACGGTGTTGTGACCGGACGGCGTGTCCACCAGGGTCATGGTCACCGCGGTCATGCCCTGGGCCTTGAAGCCCTGCAGCGCGCCCACGAGGAACGAGGCCTGCGGCGCGCCGAAGAAGACCCGGCCGTCGGCCTTGCTGCCCGTGATCTGGTCGAACGCGATCTGGCCGACCAGCGGAATCTTCGCGTCGACGAGAATGTCGACACCTGCGCTCGAGCTGTAGTTGAAGCCGTCGAACGCCGCGACGACCTTGTCCTGCACGAACTTGTTGGCACACGAGATCGTCTTCTCGGGCGTGCCGTCGATCGGGCAGCTGACGACCTCGAGCGGGTGACCGTCGACCCCGCCGAGCTCGGTGTTGACGTACGAGACACCGGCCTTCATGCCGGCGACGGCGCCGGGGAGTGTGTTAACCCCGCCTTCGGGGCTGAAGAAGCCCACCTTGATCGGTGTGCCGGTCGCGGTGTTCTGGCCCGTCGACGCGTCGTCCGAATCCTTCGAATCGCCGCCGCAGGCCGCTGTCACCGTGAGCACGAGGCCCAGTGCCAGACCGACGGCAACCCTTGATCGCTTCCGCGCGATTAATCGCATGAAGTGCCCCGCTTCTCGATGCCAGCTCGTGTGACGCGGCGCCCCCGCACCCGGCCCCACCCTCGGCCCCTCGGTGTGAAGCGCGTCACCGGCCAGGAAGTTAGACCAAAACTGAGGATGACGTCAACCTCTTGATTGGAAGCGGCCGAACACGCTTGACTGGGCGGGCTGCCCCGCCGCGACATCCGGGCTCGTACCATCGCTGCAGCTTGCGGAGGCGTCCAGACCCGCCCGCGCCAGATCAAACGACGACGAACGAGGAGTGGTTGTGCCGACGCCTACCGCTGGCCGGAAACGCGGGAACACTCCGGAGAGCCCCCGGCGAACCCGCAACGACCCTCGGCGCGAGACCACGCCTCGGCGGCTCGCCGAGGCGGCCCGGGTCGTCTTCGAGCGGGACGGGTTCTACAACGCCCGGCTCTCCGACATCAGCGCCGAGGCGAAGGTGGCCTCCGGAACGCTGTACAACTACTACCGGTCCAAGCACGACCTGCTGCACGAGGTCATGAAGGACGTCTCCGCCGAGCTGACCACCCTGGCGCCCGATCACGTCAGCACCCAGCTCGACCCGGCCGGCAGCGTCGAGGAGGTCAACCGGGCCTACATCGACGYCTTCCAGCGCAACGTCCACGTGCTCCGCGCCGTGTACCAGGCCCGTGACGACGACGATCGCCTCAAGGCCCAGTGGCACGAGGTCG
Source organism: Frankia sp. CcI49 (assembly GCF_001983215.1). NCBI lineage: Bacteria > Bacillati > Actinomycetota > Actinomycetes > Frankiales > Frankiaceae > Frankia > Frankia sp. CcI49. Next base: position 87,730 of record NZ_MOWP01000036.1, on the reverse strand, counting down.
CCGAGCACTTCCAGGGCAGGGTGACCAGGGCGATCAGCAGATGGCAGGCGGCCGGGCTGGCCTATCCCGACCTGGATCCGCGGCACACCGCGCACGCGCTGACCCTCATGGTCGAGCGGATGGTCATGGCCTGGACCTACGAGGGCGCCGACTACGACCGGGAGATCCTGCTCGACACGATCAACAAGATCTGGGAGCGGTCGCTCGGGCTCCCCGAGCGCGGGACATCACCGGCCTCGACCCGGGCCACCTCGGCATGAGCTGAGCCCAGCGCGCCGCCTGGGCGAGGATCCGGCGGGAGATCCCCACCAGGCCCGCATCACCTGCGCTCGAAGCGACACACGCCCCGAGCCACACCCCCCGGCGCTCGCCGGCGACCGCGCCCGTTGGTTCCGTTGTGTTTGCGGGCAGATTAGACAGGTGAGCTGGTCGTGGTGCGGCGTAAGGGCGAACACATGGCTGCCAGGCGGATGACCCCGGGCCGGGATCCGCCGACGGTGACGGCGCGATCAGTGCTGTTGCACGCCTCGGACCGGACCCGGGTCAGCCGGGTCGTGCTGCCGAAGGGACCAGTGATCCAGAAGGAGCCGCTGGGCCCGGATGCACAGCAGCGGTTGCGTCACGAAACAGAGATCCTCGAACGGCTGGCGGGAGTCGAGGGTGTCGTTCAGCTCGCCTCCGGGCCGGCGGGGTGCACGGGATCGATCCTGCTGGCCGATGTCGACGGCACCGCGCTGTGCCCACAGGACACCCCGCTGGAGCCGGACCCGCTGATCGCTCTCGCCGAATCGCTGGCCCACGCGGTCGCGGGGATGCACCACCGGGGTGTGATCCATCGGGATATCTGCCCGGCGAACATCGTGGTGGCCGCGGAAAGCGGGGCGCCCTACCTGATCGACTTCGCGCTCGCCACGACGTGCCCGGTGGTCCGCCCGGAGCCCGGATACCACGGCGCGACCGTCGGGACCCTGCCCTACCTGGCACCGGAGCTGATCGGGCGGACCGGCCGCCCGGTCGACCAGCGAGCCGACCTGTACGCGCTCGGGGCCACCCTGTACGAGCTGGCCACCGGGGCGCCGCCGTTCGGCACCGGGAACCCGTTCCGGATCATTCATGATCATCTCACTCGGGTCCCGACGCGGCCGGGAACAGTCAATCCGTCCGTGCCCGCCGGCCTTTCCGTCATCATCATGCACCTGCTGGAGAAGGAACCCGACGACCGCTACCAGTCGGCCGACGGGCTGGCGCACGATCTCGCGCTGGTGCGTCGCGGCGCGATGGCGGTGCGCCCCGGCGAGCACGATCTCCCGATGCGCCCGCTGGCGCCCTCCCGGCTGGTCGGCCGCGACCGGGAGGTCGACGAGCTGGACGCGGCATTCGCCAAAGCCATCACCGGGGGCTCGCACGGGGTCCTCGTCACGGGTGCGCCGGGCGTCGGCAAGACGTCCCTGGTCAATGCGCTGCGACCGATCGTGGCCGGCGACAACGGCTGGTTCGTGGCGGGCAAGTTCGACCAGTACCGCCGTGGCCAGGACTATGACGGGGTCCGACAGGGGCTGCGCGCACTGGGCCGGCTGTTGCTGGCCGAGCCCGAGGACTACCTGGCGCAGGTGCGGGAGCGGATGCTGCGGAGGTTGGGTTCCAACGCCGGCCTGGTCACGGCCACCGTGCCGGAGCTGGCAGCGCTGCTGAGGGTTCCCCCCGAGCCCGGAGACCCGATGACGGCRCAGGTGCGGCTGTCCCGTACGCCGGTCGAGGTGCTGCGCGCCGTCGTCTCAGCCACGCGGCCGGTGGTGTTCTTCATCGACGACCTGCAGTGGGCCGAGCGTACGCCGCTGAGCTTCATCGACCTGGTGTTCAGCGGTGAGGAGCGGATCGCCGGGCTGTTGCTGGTCGCCGCGTACCGGGAGAGTGACATCGACGCCGCTCATCCCCTGGCGCCGATGCTCGCCCGCTGGTGCGGCCAGCGGACCGGCCCGCAGCGCCTGCGGCTGCGCGCCCTGTCGCCCGCGGACCAGACGTCCATGGTCGCCGACATGCTGCACCTGGCTCCGGAACCCGCCGCGCGGCTTGCCCGGGCGGTCGCGCCGTCGACCGGCGGCAATCCGTACGACGTCGTGGAGCTGCTCAACTCGTTGCGGCGCGACGGCATCGTGGCTCCGGGTCCGGGCGGATGGCGATGGGATGCGGCGGTACTGCGCCGCCGGCTCGACCGGGTGGAGGTGACCGCGCTGCTGGCCGCCCGGGTGGCGACGCTGCCACCGGACACCGCCGAGCTCCTGGCGGCGATGGCGTGCCTCGGGGGCCAGGTGGAACTGGATGTCCTGGCAGCCGCGACGGGGCTGCCGGCGGAGGAGGTCGAGCGGCTGCTCACGCCCGCGCTGGCCGACGGTCTGCTGGTGCGGGAGTCCGACGGCCATCCGAGCGTCCGTTTCCACCACGACCGGACGCGGGAGTCCGTGCTGGGCGGCCGTCCCGCGAGGGAACAGGCCACCCGGCGGCTGCGCCTGGCGCGTCGGCTGGCGGCCCGGCCGGAGCTCTTCGCCGCGGCAGCCGAGCAGTACCTGCCGGTGGTCGACGCCGTACAGGGAACCGAGGAACGACGGGCGGTGGGCGCGCTCTTTCTCCGCGCCGCGGAGCAGGCGAAGCTGCTGAGCAACTACCCGCTGGTGGAGCGGTTCCTGGCGGCGGCGGTCGAACTCGTCGACCCCGCCGACACCGACCACCTGATCGCGGTCCTCACCGAGCGGCAGGCCGCGCTGTACAGCCTCGGCCGGCTGGAGGACGCAGACGACACCTACCGGACCATCTGTCGGCTGTGCACCCGGCCGACGCAGCTCACCTCCGCCACGGTGGTGCAGGTCATCAGTCTCACCAACCGGGGACGCGCCATCGAGGCGACGCGGCTCGGCCTCGGCCAGCTGCGGCGCCTCGGCGTCTCCGTCCCGGGCGAGGACGCGGTCAGCGCCGAGACCGACCGTGGCCTTGACGAGCTTCCGCGGTGGCTCGACACGACCAGCGAGGCAGATGACCTTCGCAAGCCCGGTGTCACCGACCAGAACGAGCTCGCTGTCATCCGGCTCGTCAACCGGCTCATGGTCGCGACGTTCTTCTGCGACCAGACGCTGATGGCCTGGCTGAGCATCAAGATGCTCGAGATCTGGGCGCAGCGCGGCCCGGATCGCACCCTGATCGGCCCGGTCAGCCACCTCTCCATCGTGTCCATTGTCCGCAGGGGTGACTACCGCACCGGGCACCGCATCCTGCAACGGATACTTGCTGTCGGGAAAACCCTGGGCTACAAGCCCGAGATCTGGCAGGCACAGTTCATCTATGTGATCACCAGCAGCCACTGGTTCGCGCCGCTGGAGGACATTCCGCCCCAGGGCCGTCAGGCGCTGGAGGGCCTCGTGCGGGGCGGCGACCTGCAGAACGCCTGCTGGGTCCACCAGGCCCTGCTCGGTGCGCTGTTGGACAGCGCGCCATCACTGGATGTCGTCGCCGCGGCGGTCGACGAGGCGCTGGCGTTCGCCGCGCGCACCGGCAACAGACACGCCGAGGGAGCGTTCCGGGAATACCTGCGGCTGATACAGGCGCTGCGCGGCGAGGCCACCGAATCGGCCGGTGACGAGGCGGCCGAGCTGAGCCTGTTGGCCGGCGACCCGTTCTCCGTGGCCAACCTGCATGCGGCCCGGGCACTCCTGGCCACGATTCTGGACCGCCCGGCCGACGCGGCACGCCACGCCGCGGCCGTGGTGCCCTGCAGGTTCGCGATCGAGACGAACTACTCCGCGGCGGTGGCGCGGCTGACGCTCGCGATCGCCCTGGCGGCCCAGGTACGGGCCGCGGATGCGCAGGATGCGGGTGCGCAGGATGCGGAGCAGCACGACACCCCCCTGCGCGAGCTCGACACGTCGATCGAATGGCTGGCCGCGCGCGCGGCCGACGCACCATCCAACTTCCTGCCTCTGCTGCGCCTGGTGGAGGCGGAGCGGGCGTGGGCCGTCGGGAACTTCCATGAGGCGGCGTACGCGTTTGACGTGGCGCTCAGGGAGGTCTCCGTCCGGATCCGCCCGTGGCACCGGGCCCTCGTCCTGGAGCGCGCCGCACGCTTCTACCTGGCACATGCCATGGAGGAGGCCGGCCATGCGCTCCTGGCGACCGCCCGGCGCCAGTACCTCGAGTGGGGCGCGACCGCGAAGGTCAGCCAGCTCGACTGGGCCTACCCGGGGCTGCGGAGCAGCACCCTGGCCGAGATCACGCCCGCGACCCAGGAGCCGACCGTCGCCTCGGCGGCGGAGCGGCCCGGCCGCCGCTCGGCGGTGGCGATCGGCACCGTGGACCTGCTCGCCGTCGTCGCCGCCTCGCAGGCTCTCAGCTCCGAGACCAGCGTCGCCGGTCTCCAGACGAAGGTCGCGGGCATTCTCTCCGAGATGACCGGAGCCACCAGCGTCCATCTGCTGCTGTACGACCAGGAGCAGGACACATGGCTGGTGCCGACCGACTCCGGCGACACCATCACGCTCTGCGAGGCCGGCCGGCGTCGCGTGCTGCCGTCCTCCGTCGTCCGCTACGCGGCCCGTACCCACGAGCCCGTCGTCGTCGCCAACGCCGCGCGGGACGACCGCTTTGCGCGTGACGCCTATTTCGCCGGCCTCGAGCACTGCTCGCTGCTCACCATTCCGATCACCATCCGACGCACCCTGCGGGCGATGCTGCTGCTGGAGAACCGGATGATCCGTGGTGCGTTCTCCACCGAGCGCCTCGAGGGCATCATGCTCATCGCCGGGCAGCTCGCGGTCTCGCTCGACAACGCCCGGGTCTACGCGTCGATGGAACGCAAGGTGGCCGACCGGACCAAGGAGCTGGCCGCGACGAACAGGCAGCTCGCCGCCGCGAACCGCCAGCTGGAACGGCTGTCGGTCACCGACCCGCTGACCGGGCTCGCCAACCGGCGGCGCCTCGGGGAGGTCCTGAAGGCCGAATGGCAGCGCGCCCGGCAACACGGCACACCCATCGCGCTCGCGATGATCGACATCGACCACTTCAAGCTCTACAACGACCACTTCGGGCACGCCGCCGGTGACCGATGCCTGCAGCGCGTCGCCGCCTGCATCGAGAGGAACGTCGGCGACGCGCTGCTCACCGCGCGCTACGGCGGGGAGGAGTTCACCGTCGTGATGCCCGACACCGACCTGGTCACCGCGGCCCGTCTCGGCCGGCGCCTCTGCCGCGCGGTGGAGGACCTCGCCGAACCACACCCGCTGACGGCCGAGTCGATCATCACCGTCAGCATCGGGGTCACCGCGGCAACCCCCGCCGACGACGATGGCGAGACACCAGGCGACGGCGTGGCCACCCTGACCAACGCCGCGGATGCCGCCCTGTACCGGGCGAAGAACGGCGGGCGTAACCAGGTGAAGGCGGCCTGACCCGGGACCTGCCGGGGAGCCGCGGCACGCCGCCGATCAGGTGCAGATCGGGTGCCGATCGGGTGCTGTGGGCCTGGGCTCACGGCAACAGCAGCGCGGCGGCCGTCCCCTCGAACCACGCGGCGACCGAGGCCTCGTCGCGGTCGGGTTCCGCCTCGTACAGCAGCCAGGCCGTGTACCAGTTGCACGCGGCCCACAGGTGAGTGGCCGCGCACTCGACCGTGAGCCCGGGGCGTAGATCACCGCGCGCGGCCACCGCCTCGACGAACAGGCGCATGTCCTGCAGCCGGCGCCGCTCCTGCTCGTGCCAGGCCGCCGCGATGGCCTCGTCCTGGGCCGCGGCCTGGACGTAGGCGCGGCTGATGGCGGCGTAGCTCCTCGCCCGGCGCCCGGCCATGACGCCGAACAGTCGCACCTGATCACGCTGGTCCTCGGCGTCGAGCGCGGCGCGGAAGGACTCCTCCTGGGCGAGTGGGGTGTTCTCACCCGCGACGACGGTCCGCTCCAGCGCCAGCTCCAGCAGCCTGGCCTTGGGCGCCAGCCCGTAGACGGACTCGACGGCCACCCCGGCCTTCGTGGCGATCGCCTGCATCGTCGTGCGGGCATAGCCGTCCGCGCAGAAGAGCTCGACGGCGGCGTCGAGGATCGCGGCGCGGGTGGCCTGGGCCTGCGCGGCGCGGTGCGGCGAGCGGTAGGCGCGGGTCGGCTTCACGACCAATTTCACTCCAGTCGACCTGGGTTCAATACCGTCACCCTACAACGATCTCAGGGAGGACGTTCCCATGGCCAATCCGAACGCCTATCTTCTGATGCACGACGGCATCCGCCTGGAGCTGCGTCGCATCGCCGACTTCGCTGCGTCGCTCGCCGCCGGCCGCCGCGTCGCCGGCCCGGCGCAGCTCACCGCGCTGCGAGTGCACGTGAGCGAGGCCCTCGACGCCCTCCACCACCATCACGTCGCCGAGGACGACCATCTGTGGCCCCTGCTGCGCCAGCGCGGCCTCGGCTCCGGCGACCTCGACACCCTCGACGCCCTCAGCGCCGACCACGACCGGCTCGATCTGCTGATCCAGCGCCTGCGCACGACGCTGGCCGACCTCGCCGGGCCGGCCGAGAGCTCCGGACGTGCCAGACCCAACCGACCCGCCGGCCCCACCGGCCTCACCGGGAACAACCGGAACGACGGGAACGACGGTTCGAGCGTGGCGGCGCTCGCCGCGATAACCGCCAGCCTGCACAGCCTCATGGCCGAGCACCTCACCACCGAGGAGGCACTGGTCGTGCCGGCCATCGAGGACCGGATCTCCGACGACGAACTGACCCAGCTCGAGAAGCGGATGAGCCGGGGCGCGAAGATGCGGCTGTCGTTCGTGCTGCCGTGGCTCGCCGCGGCGAACCCCGAGCGCGCGGCGGACGTCGCCGCCGGTCTCGGGCCCGTCCTGCCGCTCCTGCTCGCCGCGAGCCGTTCCGGCTACCAGCGCCGCCTGGCCACCGCCTACGGAGACCTCGTGGTCGACCCGGGCCCGGTGCTCCTGCGCGGCTCCGCCGAGATCTTCGTGCCCGCGCCGGCCGACCAGGTGTACGCGGCGGTGGCCGACGTCGTGGGCATGGCCCACCACAGCCCCGAGTGCTACCGGTGCGTCTGGCTCGACGGCGCGTCCGGGCCCGCCGTGGGCGCCCGCTTCCGCGGCTGGAACCGTTCACGCGGGATGCGCTGGTCACGCGAATGCGAGGTGGTGACCGCCGAACCGGGGCGGGAGTTCGCCTACCGCACCCGGCGGACCAGGAGCAAGCCCGACAGCACGCTCTGGCGCTTCCAGCTCCGCGCGCATGACGGCGGCACCCACCTCACCCAGACCTTCGAGCTGTCGCCCTCCGCGCTGGTGCTGCGTTTCGAACGGCTCAGCGGCCGGGACGTCAGCACGCCCGTCGCCATGCGCCAGACGCTGGAGCGGCTGCGCGACGAGCTGACCCGCCGGCCCGCCGACGTCGACGCGGCCCGCCCGCTGATCGGTGTCTGACGGGGGCCCGGCGGGCGCATCCGACCATCGCCCGGGATGATCAGGAGCGATCGAGGCGGGGTGAATCCGGAACTCGCCCCTCCTCGCCGACCCGTGCGGACGGCAGACTGTCGCACCGGCCACCGGGACCGGGCCCGTTGGCGCAACGAGTTCCGCCGGTGAGGAGAGACGTGACCCTGTCTGGACGCGCGCGAAGGACCATCGTCGTGGTGATGGGGGTGAGTGGCAGTGGCAAGACCACGGTCGGCCAGCTGCTCGCGGACCGGCTCGGTGTCGACTACGCGGAGGCGGACGCGTTCCATCCAGCGGAGAACATCGCCAAGATGAGCTCGGGGCAGCCGCTGAACGACGAGGACCGGCTGCCCTGGCTCGCCTCCATCGCCGTGTGGATCACCGACCGGCTGGCCGCCGGCGACGGCGGCGTCGCGTCCTGCTCGGCGCTGCGGGCCCGCTACCGCGACGTTCTCGGCCGGGGCGGCCCGGGCACGTGGTTCCTGCACCTGGACGCGCCCCGCGAGCTGATCGTCGAGCGCGTCTCCGGCCGGCGGGACCACTTCATGCCGGTGTCCCTCGTCGACTCCCAGTTCGCCGCGCTGGAACCGCTGCGCCCCGGCGAGGCGGGCATGGCCGTCGACGCGTCACTCCCGGTGGACGAGATCGTGAACCGCGCCGTCGACGGGCTCACCGCCTACTGGGCGTCGACGCGGCCCGAACCTCCGCCAGGCTCGTTGCCGCATCTCCCCGTCCCGTCGCACCGCGCGCCTCGGTGACGCCGCCGCGCGGGGACCAGGTCGGCTGCGGTCAGGTGGCCCGGGCGAAGTAGAGGATCGCCAGCATGATCGCCAGGGCGCCGAGGAGCAGCCGCAGGGCGGCGTTGGGAAGCCGCGGCTGCAGCCGGGCCCCGAGGTAGCCGCCGAGCAGGCCGCCGAGGCCGCAGGCGAACCCGAGCGCCCAGTGCGGGGCGATGCTGCCGGGCGCGGCCAGGGCCAGCAGCGCGTACGTCACCGCGCCGGCGATCGAGGTGACGAGCGTGGAGGCGAGCGTGGCGGGCGCGACCTGCGCGATCGGCAGGCCGCGCCCGACGAGGATCGGGCCGAGGATGGAGCCGCCGCCGATGCCGTAGAGGCCGCCGACGAAACCGACGACGGTCGCGAGTGGCCTGACCGCGCGCAGTCCCGGCGCGGCGGCGTGCGCGCCGCGGGGTCGGGGCGGGCGCAGGGTGCGCACGCACAGCCAGGTCCCGAGCGGCAGCAGCAGGCAGGCGAGCAGCAGGCGGAACACCCCCGCTCCCGGGGCGAAGACGACCCGCACGACAGCCCCGAGCACCACCCCGGGCAGGGTGCCCACGACGAGCCGGCGGGTCAGCGGGCCGGCGAGCTGTTTCTGCTGCCGGTAGCGGAGCAGCGATCCCGGCGTCGCGATGACGTTGAACAGCAGGTTCGTCGGTGTGACGGACGGGTTCGGCACGGACAGCAGATCAAGCTGCACCGGCAGGAGGAACATCGCGCCCGAGACACCGACCGGAGCGGTGAGCGTCGCCAGCACAAGCCCGGCGACGAACCCGGCGAGGAGCACGCTCACCCCGGCCGCCCCTCCCGCGCATCCCGACCCGCCACATCCTTCATGCGTCATTACCTGGGCGTTCACGGGTCTCCCGCGCAGCTGTGAGGTATCCCCCGCCTTCACATCGGCCCCCGAGGGCTGCTGCCTGCCAGCGGCTGACAGGACGATGAGGCGGCGAGGCTGTCCGGCCGGCACATCCAGCCACCCCGGATGCCGGCCGCGCACCGCCCCACGCTCCGACCGGAGGGCTGAAATCCCGGCCACCTCTTGTCAGGCGTTACCACCGGAATTTCCAGTAATTCCCGCGGTGAATGGTTGACGCGGCGCACTCCTCCGGTCATGCTGATCAAACTAAGCAAGCGCTTGCCAACCAGCGCGACGGCCGCCCCTGCCCCAGGGCGGCCACCACCATCACGCCGGCTTCTCGGGCACGCACGTCCAGCGCCGCACGAATACCCCGGCGCCCCTTCCTAATTTCAGGAGCCGCAGGTCCACCAGGACGCCCAACCGGCGTTCGCGCACACCTGAGCATGTTCACGGATTTCCGCCGAAACGTCGCGTCATCACCGACTGCCCGCGTATCGGCGTCTTTGTGCTGGCCGCGACCAGGTCCGGTCGCGGTTCGGAGAACCCACGACGAGAGGATTTCTCATGCGCACCGGGAAAATGCTGGGGAAAGCCCGTAGAAAGCTACGGCTCGCTCTTGCGAGCACCGTCGCGGCGGCGTTATGCGCCGGCGTCGTGGCCGCGGCGCCGGCCGCGCAGGCCGACGTCAACCCCTATGCGAAGGGGCCCAACCCGACAGAGGCGAGCGTCACCGCGACCACCGGTCCGTTCGCGGTGACGACCTACAACATCTCGTCCCTGGTCGCCGGCTTCGGCGGAGGCACCCTCTACTACCCGACCGACACCAGCCAGGGCACCTTCGGCGCGATCGCGCTCTCGCCCGGCTATACCGCCAGCTGGTCCAGCATCTCCTGGCTCGGCCCGCGGCTGGCCTCGCAGGGGTTCGTCGTCATCGGTATCGAGACGAACACGGTTCTCGACTATCCACCGTCGCGGGGTGACCAGCTGCTCGCCGCGCTCGACTGGGCGGTGGAGGACAGCCCGGCCGCCAGCCGGATCGACCCGAACCGGCTCGCCGTCGGCGGCCATTCCATGGGCGGCGGCGGTTCACTGGAAGCGGCGTCCGACCGGCCTTCGCTGAAGGCCGTGCTGCCGCTGGCCCCCTGGAACACGGACAAGACCTGGAACGAGGTCAGCGTCCCGACGCTCATCATCGGCGGCGAGGCCGACACCGTCGCCCCGATGAGCACCCATTCGACACCCTTCTACAACTCGCTCGGCGGCGAGAAGAGCCTGCTCGAACTCAACAACGCGAGTCACTTCTTCCCGCAGGCGGCGAACAGCCTGGTCGCCAGGATGATGATTTCCTGGGCGAAGCGGTGGGTGGACAACGACACCCGCTACACCCAGTTCCTCTGCCCCGGCCCGACCGCGAGCGCCCTCGGGGACGTCGAGGAGTACCAGGCCACCTGCCCCTTCTGAGATAATCCGCCCACATATCCAGGAAACCACTGCTCCCGACCATGGCCGTGACCTGAGAAAAAAGACGTCATGCGTGTTGGCCGGACAGCGGGAACGGCGTCTGGCCAACACGCATTCCGGTCGCCCAGAAACTCACTCATGACGGCAGGGCGCCGACCTCCGGCGTGGCCGCGCCGAACATCACCCGCTGGTTTCGGCGCGCGAATCGGCGACTGGCCCGTTCGAGGTACCGCCGCCCGGCGGCGGTGCGCACCAGCAGACCGGAGCGCACCAGGTTCGCGGCGACGATCGGCGGCACTGCCCAGGGCACGGCCGAGGGCAGGCCGAGATCACGCAGCCCCTGCGCGCCGAGAAAATACCGCAGCATGCTGAGCAGGCGGGCCCGCTCATAGCGGTTGCGCAGCACCGTCAGTCTGCCCCGGTCGCGGGTGAGCTGGCCTTCGACGAGCGCACGGGCCAGCGCCGGGCCTGCCGAGGTGGGCTCGGCCTGCACCAGCACAAGGTGATAGTTGTGCCGGTTCTGCTCCTGTTCGGTGTCGGAACAGCCAGTCCTCGTCGACGCCCATCAACCAGCCCACGTACTTCCACAGGTGCATGACCGCACGCGACTGGTCCGCGGTCACGATCCAGCCGAGCGCCCGGATTCCGAGCAGCAGTGTGCTGTTGAACAGCCCGAGAGTCGCCGACGCGTCGGTCTGGTTGATGGGCAGGCCCCAGCGGTCGGCGTCCCAGCGGCCGTTCGTCTCGAACTCGTGGTTCACCAGCGCATGCATGACCCGTACGTGGACGGTGGCCACGAAGCCCGCCCCCGTCTGGCGCATCCCGTTCGGCTCCAGCACCGACAGCGCCCACTTCTGGGTCTCCCCGAGCCGACGCATGGCCGTGGCGCCGACCAGTCCGCCGGTGGCGACCAACAGGTCGGGGGGCCCGCCGAACCGGTAGCCGCCGATCAGCGCGAGCTGCAGCATCACGTCGTCGACCGAGCGCCCCATCTCCCGCATGATCCGCGCACCGCGCTCGACCCGGTCGAAGTCGACCCACTCCGGTACCGCGTCGACCACGGCGAAGAAGCGGGCCAGCGCGGGCGGCGGGTCGTCGACGGCCCCGATCCCGTGGTGCAGCGCCTGGCGCAGCTGGGCGAAGGTCACCCGCTCGGGATCGTCCCGGGTGCGCAGGCGCCGGCCGATCTCGTGCAGGAGCTCCTCGTCGTCCGTCTTCACCCGGGCCACCCTCCGCAGCGGGCGCGCGATTCGGTGCGACCGCTCGGGTGCGGACCGGAAGCGTGCCGGGTAGTCGCCCGGCACGCTGCCCGATGGCGACATCTCGGTCGCGGTCGTGATCTGGATGGGTGTCCGCGCTGTCGTGGCCGGCGCCGCGACGACGACAGCCTGCGGTGCGGTGGCCTGCGCCGCGGGCGGGACGGCGGTGTTGCACGCGGTCACGCGAAGGATCATGGACGGATGTTGACACGACTAACCATTCGTGTTCAATTCGCGTCCGTGCCCTCCCCCTCACCGCCACAGACCGGCCCGCAGGCCGGCGTCACCCAGTGACCGGCAAGCCGTGGGTGCCCACCCGCAAGGAGCCGATGCGCCGGGCACCACGCCAGGACCGGTCCCGCGCCATGGTCGAGCGCATCGTCACCGCCGGGCGCGAGATCCTGCTGGAACGCGGCTACGAGCGCACCAGCACGAGCCGCATCGCCGCCCGCGCCGGCATCAGCCCCGGATCGCTCTACCAGTACTTCCCGAACAAGGAGTCGATTCTCGACCGGGTCGTCGAGGTCTACGCCGAGCAGCTGCGTGCTCGCATTTCACACGCCTTCGTCGCGAACCTCGGCACCTCGGTGCCCGAGATGGTCCGCGCGAACATCGTCGCACTGCTCGACGCCTTCGAGGAGGACTCCGGGCTGCTCCGGGTCCTGTACCAGCTGCCCGAGACGGTCGACGTCCAGCGGGCCGGCTTCGAGCGGCACATCGACGAGCTGGTGACGGCGACGCTGGCGACGCTGCTGCCGCGCCTGCCCGGCGAGGGTGCCGCCCCGGAACCCACCCGCGGGACAGCCTGGACATCCGAGGTAGCCGGGACGCCCGAGCCCGCCGGGACGTCCGAGCCCGCCGGGACGTCCGAGACAGACAGAGATGTCGGAGCGGCCGGGAGTGCCCGCGCGGTGGGAACCGTCGCCTGGATCCTGGTGCGCACGGTCGAGCACGTCACGATTCGCTACGTCCTCGACCAGCCGCCCATCCCGCGGGCGGAAATCGTCGACGAACTCACCGCAATGATCGTCATCTACCTGCGGCAACGGGTCTGAAAGCGAGATGTTCCTCGGCTGGGGAGGACTGGAGCGCGCCGGTGCCCGTCCGGGTGATGTCACCATGGGACGGACCCGCGGCCGATGAGGGTGGACGGGTTGGGCGAGCCGGCCAACCCGGTCGGCGACGAGCGGAGCCGTGCGGCGGCGAGGGGACATAGGTGCAGGCGACGTCGACAGCTCGGACCACGCCGCAGCGGCCGCGACCGAGAAACCGCAAGGCGCAGATCGCCCTCGCCGCGGCGGAGCTGTTCTGCGAGCGCGGCTACCACGGGGTCGGCATCGACGAGATCGCCGCCGCGGTCGGCATCAGCGGCCCGGCCGTCTACCGGCACTTTCCGAACAAGTACGCGATCCTCCTGCACGCTTCCCGGGAGCTGATCGACGCGCTGGTCACCGCGGCCGACGAGGCACTGGCCGAGCGGGACGAGCCCGCCGAACGCGCCGAAGCCGCCGAGCGGATGGCCCGCCTGCTCACGGCGACGGCGCGGGTGAGCGTCCAGCGTCGCCGGGTGGGTGCGCTCTACCAGTGGCAGGCCCGCTACCTGGAACCGGCGCACCAGGGCGAGGTCCGGGCCGCGCTGACAGCCCTGGTGCACCAGATCACCGACCTGCTCCTGGAGCTCCGCCCCGATCTGCCGCGGCCGTCCGCCGAGCTGCTCGGCCGAGCGGCGCTCAGCGCGATCGGCAGCATCTCGACGCACCGCGCCGCGATCGCCGACAGCCGTGCCGAGCAGATCCTGCGCACCGCCGCGTGGACTCTGCTGACGACGGACCTGCCCACGGCGGTGCGGCACGCGACGGCCGGTGGYAGCGAACCCGCCGGCGGTGGTTCCGCGTCGATGCGGCCTGGCTCCCGGCGGGAGGCGCTGCTGACCGAGGCCGTCCGGCTGTTCGACCGCCTCGGGTACCACGCTGTCAGCATCGACGACATCGGGCGGGCCGCGGGCATCAACGCCTCCGGGGTCTACCGGTACTTTCCCGGCAAGGCCGATCTGCTCGCGGCGGTGTACTACCGTGCCGCCGAGCGCCTGAGCGCGAGCACGACGAGTGCGCTGGCCACCGCGAGCAGCCCGGCGGACGCGCTGCGGCGGCTGATCGACGCCTATGTGGACCTGACGTTCGCACACAACGATCTGGTCTCGGTCTACCTGGCCGAGAACAACAACCTGCCGACCCCGGACCGGCACGAGCTGCGCCGCCTCCAGCGGGAGCATGTCGAGGAGTGGGTCCGGCTGCTGGTCACGATCCGGCCGGAGCTCGCCGCGAGCGAGGCCCGGCTGCTGGCACATGCCGCGTTGAACCTGGTCATGGATCTGGGGCGGACCACCAGCTTCGACCGGTCCGACGGGTCGGAACAGCTGGTGCGGTTCCTCGCCCTGCGCATGCTCGTGCCCTGACCCACCCCGGGGCCGGCATCACCTGCACACACGACCGGGCCGCACGACCGGGCCGGAGACTTCCCATGTGACCCCGGTCACGACACACTGAGGCCACCGGACGGAACATGCGGCCGAGACGCCCGCGGGCCCTCGGGTCGACCAGCCCGACGTCCCTGCCGGCCGCGCTCTCAAGTTAACGGACATTCACAGTTACCAGGGCCTGCCGCAAACGCATCGACTAACCCGATTTGAGTTGCAGGGAAGGCTATTCAAGCCAGGGGACCCTTGCACATAAGTTAACGATGGTTCTACAGTTCCGGCCATGAGCGAGGGACTGTTCGACGAGCCAGCCGTGATCCGTCGTGTGGGACGGGAGGCAGCCCTCTTAGCCGGCGACGGGTGTGCCAGCCAGCAGAAGGCCGGCTCCCGCGTCCCCGCAGCGGCCTGAGGGGAATCGGCGCGCATCATGACCGGCCCCGCCACCACAGTCATCTCCGGCGACAGCTCCGACGCCGTCGCGGCCGACCATCCGCTCACCGAGCTTGAGGCCGAGTGCGCTCGCCGCGCCGCCGACCTGACGGTGCCCGCGCTGCTGGAGCGCAACGCGCTCGAGTTCGGCGATCTTCCCGCCATCAGCGTGATCGGTTCCGAGGAAGCTCCACTGACCTGGGCATCGGTACGCACGCGCTCCCTCGCCCTCGCCCGGGGTCTGTACGAGCTGGGCCTGCGGCCAGGCGAACGGATGCTGATCGCGATGTCGAGCCGGCCTGAGCACTGGCTGGTCGACCTCGGCGCCGTGCACCTCGGCGCGATCCCCTCCACCGTCTACGCCACGCTCAGCACCCCACAGCTGCAGTACGCGGCCGAGCACAGCCAGGCACAGGTGCTGATCCTGGAGGGCGCCGAGCAACTGGAACGGTGGGCACCGGTCCTCGCCGGGCAGACGTCCATCCACTCGGTCGTCCTCGTGGACGCCGACGCGCTCCCAGCCGACGCGCTCCCAGCCGACCCGCTCTCCGCCGACGAGGCCCGCCTCCGCCCCCGCTTCCACACCCTCGCCGAGGTCGAGCGTGACGGCGCCGCCCGGCACATCGCGGACCCGGGCGTCGTCGACCGGCTGTGGCGCGCGGTGCATCCCCACCAGCCCGTCGCCCTCCTCTACACCTCCGGCACCACCGGCACCCCCAAGGGTGTGGTGCTCAGCCATCACAACGTCCTGTACCAGTCCGTCGCGCTGGAGGCGCAGGTCGACCTTCCCGCGCATCCGGTGACGGTCGCCTACCTTCCGCTCGCCCACATCGCCGAGCGGGTCCTGGGCATCTACGCGCCGATCTACCGCGCCGGCCATGTGCATATCTGCGCGGACACCGCCGCGGTCGTCAGCGCGCTCGCCGCGATCCACCCCCTGTCGTTCTTCGGCGTGCCGCGGGTGTGGGAGAAGCTCGCCGCCGGCCTGCAGACCATGATCGCCCTGGCGGACGACGAACGCCGCGGCGCCCTTGCCGCCGCGCAGGCCGTCGCGTTGGAGGTGCACAACCTGACGGAGGCCCGTGCCCCGGTTCCCGAGGACCTTGCCCGGCACTTCGACGACGCGCAGCTGTCGGTGCTGCGGCCGCTGCTCGGCACGCTCGGGCTGGACAGGATGATCTGGGCGTGCAGCGGCGCCGCCCCGATCCCGGTGGCGGTGCTGCGCACGCTGGCCGGTCTGGGCATCGAGGTTCGCGAGGTCTGGGGCCTGAGCGAGACCACCGGCACCGCGACGATCAACACCCTGGACGTCTTCCGCACCGGCACGGTGGGCCGACCGCACCTCGGCATGCGGCTGCGCCTGGCCGACGACGGGGAGATCCTCATCCGCGGGCCACTGGTGTGCCTGGGCTATCTGCGGGCCGACGGAACGATCGAGACGATCACCGATGCCGACGGCTGGCTCGCCACCGGCGACATCGGCACCCTGGACGACGCCGGGTACCTCACGATCACCGACCGCAAGAAGGAACTCATCATCACCTCGACCGGCAAGAACGTCGCGCCGGCACAGATCGAGAACCTGCTGCGGGCGCATCCACTGATCGGTCAGGCCGTCGCGATCGGCGACCGGCGCCCGTATGTGACGGCGTTGCTCGTGCTCGACGACGAGGTCGCACCGGCCTGGGCCAAGGCCGCCGGCCTCGACGCGGCCGGCCCGGACGCCTCGGCTCGGCTCGCCGCGCACCCCGCTGTCCTGGCGGAGCTGCAGAGCGCGGTCGACACGGCGAACAGCCAGCTCGCCCGGGCGGAGCAGGTGAAGAAGTTCCGGGTGCTACCCGTCGGCTGGACACCGGAGAGCGGCGAGCTCACCCCGACGCTCAAGCTGCGCCGCCGGATCATCAACGAGAAGTACGCCGCCGAGATCGACGACCTCTACTCCTGACATCTCCCGTCCGGAGGCGGAGGCTCACCGAGCCTTCTCCGTCGTCGGCTCCGGCCTGCGGTTACAGCGCTCGACGAACGCGAGACGGAAAATGCTCACCGGTCACCGGCGAGCCCCACGCCGGTGACCAGGGGTGCGAGAAAACAGCGCGCGAAGGTACGGACCTGCTCCGGGTCGTCGAGATCCAGCTGACTTTCGGGAGTCAGGCAGAAGGACAGCGTCATGCGGGCGAGCACCTCGGCGACGATGTTCATATCGACCTCCCCCGATATCTCCCCGGCCTCCTGCTCACGGCGAAGCTGCATCGCGATGAAGTCGGACACAGCCCGCAGGAAAGCACCCCCATCCGTCGTGAGGAAGGGCAGGATGACCTCGGGCTCGACCTCGATGAGGCCGCCGAAGAGCGGGTTCACGCGAGCGGTCCGCAGCGCCAGGCAGAATCCCTCGACCAGCCTTTCAGCGGCGGACTCGGCCCTGCCCACGACGGCCCGGAAGCTGACGAGGAAGGCGCGCAGGTCACGTAGCAGAACCTCCTCGACGAGCACGTTCTTCGTCGGGAACCGGCGATACACGGTGATGCGGGAGACGCCGGCACGGCGCGCCACGTCCTCAATGCTCGTGCGCCGGATTCCGGACCGCCCGAAAAGCTCGGCCGCGGCGTCGAGCACACGGTCACGTATCTCGTCACCGGAGCCGGCACCGGCGAGGGAGGCCCCGAGCGCGCGTTCCAACAATGGTTCCCCGCTGGACCGCGGGCCTTCGGCCGGCAGTGTTTCTCCGGGAGAGCGGCCCCCTGTCTGAGGGCGGGGATCTCCAGCAAAGATCATGAGGCCTCTACCGTACCGCAGCGTTCAACGGGCACCGTCTCGCCGGGCGGACGCCGGGCGGGCGGCCTCCAGCTGCCGCACGTTCCAGGTCGCGGCGACGATACCGCCGACGATCCGCAGCGGCGGGATCAGGAACATCATCAGCACGCGCACCAGCCGGGCGAACCGCCCCAGCCAGCGCTGCTGGCGTTTCGACCAGGTCAGGCCCAGCCGCTCACGCAGCACCGGGGGCAGTGTCCCCACGGTGACGAGGTAGAAGAGCCGGCCCAGGCCGGCTCCGGCGGGCCGCCACAGCCGGCCGGGGATGAGCCGAAACGGCTTCTTCGGCACCCGCATGCTCTCGAGGACATCCCAGACCGCCTGGTTGGCCTCGAGCCTGGCAGCGATCTTCTCCTCGTAGTAGGTCCGAAAGCTCGGATAGTCCACGGGCAGGTGCTGCTCGGGTATTCCGAGCATCCGGCCGACGTCACGCATCCCCTGGTAGTAGCCGTCCAGCTCGGCGGCCGGCAGGCCCGGGCCGAAGACACGATGGCCGTCGAGAGCGCCCTGGACGAGGGTGGCATGCACCCAGGCATATGCCTCGGGGTTCAGCGCGTGATAACGCCGCCCTTTTTCGTCGACCCCACCGATGGCCTTGTGAAGCTCGAACAGACGCTCGCCTTCCAGCGCGGCGCCGCGCTCGCCGCCGTAGATCACGGTGGACAACGAGAGCAGGGTACGCAACAGGCGGCCCCAGGGATCCTCCCGGAAGCTCGAATGCTCCAGAACACCCGCCCCGACAACCGGGTGCGCCACCTGGAGCACGAGCAGCTGCGGACCCATAAGCGAGTTTCTCGCATCGCCGAAGTAACGCCACACCGCGGAACCCCGCACCGGAGCCAACCGAATGCGCGGAGTGCCCGATGGGTCACGCAGGCCATCACCCACGCCCTCCGCGGGGCCCGGATGGACATTGAGAACCGATGACGAGCCCACGACCCACACCTCCCGCACACGCTGGGCGACACCAGGTTGCCGAGACACGACTATACGCCAGCCATTCCAATGCGCCAAAGCAGGTATTCGCATGCATTTTCCCGGCCGCACGCAAGGTCTTCCGAGGGGCTATTGATGTTCGTCGACGTGTCAGCGGGAGGAGCGAAAACCGATGTGGAGCAGGAACTCGGTGGCGGCGATTCACATTGATATTCGTGCTGCCGGCGGCCGGCCACCGGATCCCCCCGACCCGTCCGGCCCGTCCGGCCCGTCCGGCGTGTCCGAGCTGACCGGCCTGACCGGCCTGACCGGCCTGACCGGCCCGGAGGCTGTGGCGTGCTACGCGCGCGTGCCAGAGGGGTTCCGCCACCTCTCGTCGAGGTTCTCCGGCGGCGGCGGGGCGCCCAGGCCCCGCGGCTGGTAGCCCTCGGGATAGCCGGGATAGGTCCGGACCCTGGGATTCCAGGCGAACTTGACCTTCTTCCGCGGCGGCAGTTGACGCACCACAGCCGAGCGGGCACGCAGCAAGCCAGCCGCGGCCCGGCTCATCCACGCCGGTGCCGGATCGAAGCCGAAGGCCGTCAGCATCGTCTCGTCGAGCAGCGCACGCACCCCTAGCCGGACCGCCGGCCGCAGCGGCCCGGGGAACCAGTTGGCGAACATCTCCGTCGTGTACGTACCGATCTTGCGGTTGCTCTCGGCGAAGCGGAAGGTCTCGCGCTCGTAGGCCCGCTTGAAGCTCAGGAACTCGTCGAAGCCGGCAGGAATGTCGCGAATTCCCATCCGGATCCCGACCTCGCGGTAGAAGTGGAAAGCGGCGAGGGTCTCGTGCTCGGTCAGCCGGCGCCAGCCGTGCGCGTTGATCCAGTCGATCGGCTCGTAGATGAACGTGGTCAGCACGTAGCGCATGTCGTCGTTGTCGATCGCGTAACGACCGTGCATCCGGTTGATCACCCGCAGGGCCTCACGGCCTCGCGGCGAGTCGTAGCCGACGGCGGTGAGCTCCCCCATCAACACGGCGGTGTCGTCATAGCGCTTCTGCGGCCGGTCCCGGAACTCGCCCGTCGCCTCGAGCAGGGCCGAGATCGTGGGGACGCAGTAGGTCCGGAACAAAGCGAACTCGAGCGCCCGGCGATAGTCCCACGGAAACTCGTGGCCAGAGGAGATCACGTAGATCTCGTGATGGTCGGCCACCGGATCGAGCTCGAGAATCCGGCGCTTCCACCTGTCGCGGTCGGTAAACATTCAGCCCACCTCATGCCGTCCTTCGGATCGCCGTGGTCATCCGGCGACTTCCCTTCGACTGGTCCCGTCCCGGTTCACGCCACCCCCGAGAACCTGCGAACCTGCGGGCCCGCAGGCCCGGGTCAGCGCGTCCGTGCCGCCCGCCTCCCATCCGTCCCGTCACCTACGCCGCCCGGCTGGCCTCACTGCACGGGCTGCCGCGCCTGGGGCGCCGCCCGCCACCGCCGTGCGGGCCGGGCATCCGCGAGATCCCACGCCCACCGCCATCCATTTCATATATTTGATAGGCGACTTTGGCCATGACCACCCGCCAGAGCTACGGTCAGCCTGACCGGCCGCTTGGGCACCTCACGGCAGACACCCCGGAAAGGCGGCACATGACCAGGCCAGCCGGAACACGACGCGCCCGTGGTACCCCGCTGACCCGGGCGCCCCAGCTCGCCGACGAGGTCGCCGCGCACCTGCGCGACCTCATCATGTCCGGCGAGATCTGGCCCGGCCAGTACATCCGCCTCGACGACGTCGCCCGCGAGCTCGGCGTCAGCGTCACCCCCGTCCGCGAGGCCCTCGTCCGCCTGCGCAGCGAGGACATGGTCGAACTCGAACCCCGCCGCGGCTACGTCGTCAACGCCCTGTCCCAACAGGACGTCCGTGACCTGTTCGACCTCCAGGGCCACATCGCCGGCGAACTCGCCGCCCGCGCGGCCAGCACCATCGACCGCCCACACCTCACCCTGCTCCACGACATCCAACAAGCGCTCCGCAACGCCGTACACGCCGAGGACATCGACCAGGTGAAAAGGCTGGAGTTCGAGTTCCACCGGGTCATCAACCGGCTCGCCCACGCCCGTAAGCTCTCCTGGTTCCTCCACACCGCGAGCCGCTACACACCGGGCCGCTTCTACTCGACGGACGAAGCCTGGCGGGCGGACATGCTGCAACGCCACGACGCCCTGCTCACCGCACTCGAAAACAAGAACACCGAAGAAGCCCGCGCCATCACCGTCCGCCACTTCACCGACGGCGCCGACCGCCTCATCAACCACCTCGCCAAACTCGGCATGTGGCGACCACATCCGGTCACACCCCCACACCCACGCCCGCCGGTCTGAGCCGGAGAACCGGGCACCTGTAGCCACGGCCGTCATCACCAGCCCCTCGGAAGGCATCCAATATATTTGGTATCCGGTACGATACAGACTTCGCGGTGGACGTGGGAGCCTGTGTCGAGAGCGAGATCTGAACCCGCGTCGGATCCACGTGTTCGCCAGCGCTCTCGCCGTGCGTTTCGTACGAGGCGGACTCCGACCGCAGCCGCGGCGGTGGCAACTGGCCGCACGTGACCGGCCGGTCAGCGCGGACGTCGGCTCCGCGATGCCGCCGATCASACCGCGAGCTGTCGCGGCGCTACCGGGTTCGTGGTGGCAGATGCCGAGGTCGGCTCCGGATCGGCGGGAGGCCGGGTCTCCACGGGCGCCGGGGCGGGGCGAACAGCCCGGCCATCGCGGCCTACGTCACCTTGGCGCTGTACGGGCAACAGGGCCTGCGCTCCCATCCTGGGCTCGACCCACTCCGAGCGACGGCGCCGCTCCCAGGCTGAAGCCCGTTCGGCGGGACGGGGATCGCGTCGCGGATCTCCTTGGCCTCCGCCGGGGTCAGCGCGGCACCGTCGGTACGCTGCCGCTCCCAGCCCGATTCCCAGCCGGCACACTTCCCCATGCTTCACCTCCACGGCATCCCGCGACAACCTGCCATCCCAGCCCAGCAACCCGGGCCGACACCTTCGGACGAATACCGGTCACGCAGGAGACCTGCCCATTTCCCTCCACCACTGCCGACCGGCCTCCGGCAAGGTGTTTATCGGATCATAGTAACTATGCAGGTCTGTAAGGCTTTCCGAATCGTCGCGGTCGAGCGGAGTCCTATGGTTCTTACGCCATGAGGAGATTCCTTTTTCTCGGTCATATGCCACCGCCTGATGGACCCAGCGCTTTCCGACGAACGGGACGTCACATACGATCCGGGGTGTTGCAAATCCCGGCAGATATCCCATGATGGAATCCTGAAGAGTCTGGGCTCGCCCGAGCGGAATCCGCCAGTGCTCAACCCCCGGCACCATATCGCAGAGATAAAAATAATACGGCAGTATACTTGCCTCATCGCGCAGCGCAAAACAGAGATCGAGAATATCATTCACCGTCGCGTTCACCCCCTCCAGTAGCACACTCTGGTTGCGTATCTCGCCAACCCCGGCCTCCAACAGTCCCCGGGAGGCCTCGGCGACCAGCGGAGTCAGTTGTTGAACCGCGTTCACGTGCGTGTGCACCGAAAAGTTTACATTGCGCGCCGAGGCCATGTTCGCCAGTTCGGCCATTCCCTTACGGACCTCGTGCGCGAGCCAGTGTTGCGGCAGACCGATCAAACCCTTGGTGGCCAGCCGGACATCCCGAACGGAACCAATCTCCAGGAGTTGCTCAACAAACCTTCGGAGTCGCGACCACGGCACGTTCGCCACATCGCCGCCGGAAACCACCACGTCTCGGACCACGGGCCTACTCCTCAGGTATTCCACGATGGCGTCAGTCCGATCGGCGGTATGCATACTGAATCGATTCTTCGCGAACCCGGGAACCGAGGTACCGACTAGATCCATCCGCGTACAATGTCCGCAGTACTGGGGGCAGGTCGATGTTAATTCGGCCAGCACCTTCGTGGGGTAGCGGTGCACCAGCCCTTCGACCATCCACATCGCACGCTCGCCAAGCGAATCGCGGGTGGCGAGCGGGTGGCTCGGCCATTCCGACTGCCGGTCCGATGCCGCCGGAAGCATATAGCGTCGCACTGGATCCATGTACCAGCCGGCTGTGCTGGGCTCCGCCCGTGGACTGATAGTGTTCATCAGTTGAGGAGTCAACCGGAGCGGCATTGTGGCATACCGCTCCTGGTCCGCCGCCAGATCGGCGAAGAACTCCTCGCTGAGACCATCACCGCACACTTCTCGCAGTTGACGCAGATTCCTGACGCTGTGCGCGCGCTGCCACATCGRGTCACGCCATTCTGCTCTGGTGACGTTCCGCCAGCCGGGGAAGCGTCGCCAGTCCGGTTCGACCAATTCTCGCCGAGAATACTCGTAAGGCTGACAGATCGTCGTCTTCGCCCGCTCGGGGGCGTCGACTCCGAGGGCAGGTTCGTGCATTGTCTCCTCGAATTTCAGCTCGGCCACGCGGAGGGAGCCTCCATCGCAGGAATTTTTGCCGTCAGCTATTTCTCTGGAGCTTCTATTTTCGAGAAATCGCCGAGGTGAATTTGAGAGTGCGGGCGACCGCGGACTCGATTTCATCTGCACGATGGTCGGAGCGCGCGACCACGAGGTACCGCCAGGTCCGGTCGTACGCTAATGTGTCGTTGACCAGGATTACACCCTCTTCATCGCCTGGTCGCCAGGCGATGCCCGCGTCAACCAGCCGGTCCAGTCCGGCGGCAAAACCGACAGCGAGCCCCTTTTCCRCACCCAGGATCCACGACATACCCGAGGCCTCGGGGCCGAAGAAGTGGCGGATGATGAAATCGGCATACGTCGTACCGGTCTGCCTGATGTTGCACTCCGTCGTCAGAAGATGGCCGTCGGGCGAGATTCCTCCATCTATGTCGAACGGTCCCCGGTACCCGCTCTCAGCGAGATAGTCACCCAGCCTCAGAGCAATGGCTTCCAGCTGGGGCGCATGGGTGGAGCTACGCCTCATCGGAGTAACCTGGCCGCTGAAGATGCCTCCCGGAGTCCTCATCTCGCCAAGATGGGCAACCCGGGGACCATCCGCCTCGACCACCATCTCCGCTGTCACGACCTCGGTGAAGGCCACTTTCTCTTCGACAACCCAGCCGTCAGGATGATGCGACCCGTCTCGGTACTCGGCGAGGAGGTTCGGCCTGCTCCGCAGATCGCGGCGCGTGACGAAGGTGAGGCCATGGCCGAGACAGGAGCGCGTCGGCTTGACCACAGCACCACCGGTCCGTGCCACAACATCGACCACCGCTTCTTCAAGTTCTTCCCATGACTCACAGACGACGCCGTCTGCCATGGGAATACGCAGTCGATCCGCAACTTCGCGATAGCCGTTCTTCGCGTTCAACCCGCGCGCGACATCCAGAGCTCCAGGAGGCACTCGACCTTGATAGGGAGAGATCCCGGCACCGATCGTCGCAGAGAACTGCAAGGCGGACTCATCCAGCGCGTACGGCAGCAGTTTCACATCCGATGACCGCCGCAGAACCTGCCGTATCCTGCCCATGAGACGGTGGTCGTCCACCGCACGCGAAAGTTCCGTCAACCCGTCACTGGGTGCTTCGATTATCTCGACCGATTCCGGTCGGATTTCCATCAACGAAGAGACGTAACACCAGAACGCCTGAGGCATTTTCGTCGGCAGGATGATGGTGTCCCCCGGCCTGGCATACCATCCCATCCGCAGGGATGCGGCATTCAGGGAGTTACCAAGGCTCGCGATCGGACGCGACAAGATAATGCCGTTGACGAAGTTCGGAAAGATGACCTGAGTGATGTGGTCCGCCGGCAATCCGCCCCCGTTCACCGAATCCTGCCCAGAGGTTAACCGGTGTCCCGCGCTCCCACAACGGCTTTACTGCGGATTTTTTCGCACATCATGGGAGTCGATTGACGGGCGCCGCGCGACGGAAAAGTGGTATACCGGAGGCTCGCCTGTTCCCCCTCGGGCAGGTCTTGTGGCAACCGCAGCTGCGTGATCGATGTCACGATCCTCGGTCGCACGTGACGAAGAAGGATCTTCTGCTGCCCCAGCGGACCGTCCCGCGCATGCCAGCCGAGACGGGCTGCACCCACCGGTGCATCTGGGCCGCGGGTGTCGTTTCCCATGTCGATGACGCATCCGGCATCTCGACGGCCCGACGAGGCTGAGGAGAAATGGTGGTTGTCGCGATCGGACGGACGGCCTCCGAAACTTTACCCGTCGGGGTGACAGGAGTGCCACCATGGGTCTGTGTTCGCTGCAAGCCAGACCGGGGCGCCGCCCGCGCCGGCGCTGACGCGCCGTCGGTGGCTCGACTTCGTCCGGCTTCACCGCGGCTTCTGTGCTGTTTCGGCTGGTCGGGCGGCGCGTTGACACGTGCGGGCTCTGACTCGACGTCGGACCCGCACTCGTTTCAGCGCCTTCACGCGCCCACGCCTGGTCGATCAACGCGCCCCGTCCAGTTCAGGACGGCGCATTCCTTCGCCGGAGCCCACCGCGAGAGGAACCATGAGCCACGACACCTCGCATCCGCTTCCCGTTCCCGACCGTCACAGTTCCGGTGTCGGTGTCGGTGTCGGGCCGGCGGCTCCGTCCACACCGGCGGTGCCGGTGCGCTGGGGCATCACGCTGCCGTTGGCGGGGGTGCCGCTACGTGAGCACCAGCCGATCGTGACCGGACTGGCCGCAGCCGGCTACACCGACGTCTGGACCGCTGAGGGCGGTGGCCTCGATGCCTTCACCCCGCTGGCGGTCACCGCCGCGTGGGCCCCGCAGCTGCGGCTGGCCAGCGCAATCGTGCCGGTTCACACCCGCGGTCCGGCCGTCATCGCCCAGACCGCGGCGACGCTCGCCGACCTGACCTCCGGAGGGCTGGTGCTCGGCATCGGATCCTCGGTGGCCGCGCATGTCACCGACATCAACGGCATCGAGTTCACCGAGCCGTTCAAGCGGACCAGGGACGTCCTGCGTTTCCTGACCCGGGTGTTCGACGGCGGGGTCGTCAGCGGCACGTTCGACACGTTCGCCGTCCGGGGGTTCGCGCTTCGCGACGCGCCCAGGATCCGGCCTAAGGTCATCCTTGGCGCACTGCGCCCGCGGATGCTGCGCCTCGGCTTCGCCGAGGGGGATGGCGCGGTGACGAACATGCTGTTCGCCCGGGACGTCCCCACTGTGCTCGGGGCGGTGGGGCCCCAGCCAGCCGGCAAGGAGCTGGTGGTCAAGGTGTTCGTCTGCCCGGTCGAGGATCCGGTGCTGGCTCGGCGGCTGACCCGACCGTTCCTCGCCTGGATCCTCAACCAGGAGCCCTATCACGCGTTCCACGAATGGCTCGGCAACGGTGATCTTCTCGCCGCCAGCTACCAGCGCTACCTGGCCGGGGACGCGGCCGGCGCCGAGCGCGAGCTGCCCGACGAGGTCGTCGACGGCCTGTTCGTCCACGGCACGCCGGAGGAATGCCGCCGCCGGATCGCCGAGTACGTCCAGCCCGGGGTGACCGCCATCCAGCTGTATCTGCAGGCGCCGCGGCTCGGCACGTTC
Source organism: Frankia sp. CcI49 (assembly GCF_001983215.1). Classification (NCBI taxonomy): domain Bacteria; kingdom Bacillati; phylum Actinomycetota; class Actinomycetes; order Frankiales; family Frankiaceae; genus Frankia; species Frankia sp. CcI49. The sequence continues at coordinate 61,708 of NZ_MOWP01000036.1, read as the reverse complement.
GGCGGGCCGCGCAGCCGGGCCCTCGCCGGCGCTCCCGGCGCCCTGGCGGGCGCTTCCGACGCCTTGGCCGCGCCGGGCGCGGCTGGCATCTCCGTCGCGGACGAGGCACTCGCACTGCTGCACACCCTGCGGTCCTGACGTGACGTGGGCCACTTGTTCATCACTTGACTGAACAATGTCGGTCAGCGAAGGTGGAGCCACCTGGTGATCGCGATGGACGACAGCATCGCGATGGACGACGGCCCCGTCTCGCCGGGCCGGCAGCGCGACCGTGGCCGTGCACGGCAGGCTACGCCGCGCCGTGTCGGCACCTGGTCACCGCGGTCGCCTGACGTCCGCGGGCAGGCGCGGACTGGCGCGCCCGGCGCGGCCACCCCACCGCAGGTCGGGCTTGTCACCCGCCTGACCGGCGGGGCGAGCCCGCGGCGGGTCCCGGCGGTCCGGTCCTGTGGCCGTGGCCATGGTCACCAGGCCGACCGCGACTCCAGAGAGCGAGCCAACGATGAGCGCCCCGCCCGGCCCCCGCGGCACTCTCGCGCCGCGACCCTCACTGGTCGTTCTGGACGGAAGCCCGCAACCGGCGTCCCGCACGCTGACGGTGGCGCGGTTCCTGGCGCACCGGCTGGCGACGTCGCTGCCCGCGCGCCCACCGGCCGCCTTGGGCCCGGAGGGCACCGCCGCGGCCGAAGGACTCGACCCGTCCGGCGCTTCCGGAACGACCGGTGCGGGCAGCGGCACGGTGGAGCTGGCCCGGCTCGCCGGCGACCTGTTCACCGACGCCCACGGCCTGGTCCGGGCCAGGCTGGCCGAGGTGCGTGACGCCGAGGTCCTCGTCGTGGCGACACCGGCCTACAAGGGCCAGTACACCGGTCTGCTCAAGGCGTTCCTGGATCTGCTCCCCCCGGGAGCGCTCGCCGGCACGCTGGTGGTGCCGGTGGTCGTGGCGAACGCACCCGAACACCGCGTCACGACCGACGTCGCGCTGCGCGCGGTCCTCGCCGAACTGGGCGCGACGCTGCCGGTTCGCTCGTTCACCCTGGTGGAGGCGGCCCTCGGCGAGGTCGAAGCACACGGCGAGCGCTGGCTCAGCGCTCATCTGCGGGTACTGCGCGCGGTCCTGACGGCACTGGCACCACCGACCGCCCCGCTCAACGGCAGCCGCCCGGCCGCCTGATCCCGCAATCCCCCGTTAGCCTGCGGGCTCGCGGACTTGCGGGCCCACGCACCGCCGCGCCCCGGCATCTGCGCACTTCACAGCTGTCCCGAGTATCCACCTGTCCCCGCGAATCCGCGTATTCATCCGACGGAAGGTCGCCCTGTGAGCGGCACCAAGACTCCCGGCCTCCCCGGCAGCGACCAGGCCCACCCGGCGGCGGTCGGCGTCGTCGACCCGACCGACCTCGCCAGCCGGCTGGACGCAGGCGAACGCATCGTCCTGCTCGACGTGCGCTGGGCCCTCGGCGACGACCACGGCCACGAGCACTACCTGGCCGGTCATCTCCCCGGCGCGGTGTTCGTCGATCTCGAGACCGAGCTTTCCGACAAGCCCGGCCCGGGCACCGGCCGCCATCCGCTGCCCGCGGCCGAACGCCTGCAGGCCGCAGCCCGGCGGTGGGGCCTGCGTGCCGGCGACGAGGTCGTCGTCTACGACAACAGTGGCGGTCTCGCCGCCGCCCGGGCCTGGTGGTTGCTGCGCTGGGCCGGCCACCGGCAGGTGCGGCTGCTCGACGGCGGCCTCCCGGCCTGGCTCGAGGCCGGTCTGCCGGTGCAGACCGGTGAGGTGACCGCCCCCGTGGGTGACGTGGTGCTCTCCCCGGGCCAGCTGCCGGCGCTCGATGCGGACGAAGCCGCCCGGCTCGCGCGCGACGGCGTGCTGCTCGACGCCCGGGCAGGCGAGCGTTACCGTGGCGAGACCGAACCGATTGACCCGCGCGCCGGCCACATCCCAGGTGCGCGCAGCCTGCCCGCGGCCTCGCTGCTCGGGGCCGCCGGTCGCGTCCTGCCGCCGGCGGAGCTGAACGCCGCGCTGGCGGCAGTAGGCGTCACGCAGCCCGGGCCGGGCGAGGACGCGCCCGCCGTCGGCGTGTACTGCGGCTCCGGTGTCACGGCGTCCTTCCTCGCCGCCGCCCTGGCCACGGTCGGCGTGGAGGCGGTGCTCTACCCGGGTTCCTGGTCCGAATGGTCCGCCGACCCCGCCCGGCCCGCCGCCACCGGGGCGCAGCCCGGCTGAGGGCCCACCTCCCTGCCCCGCACCGTTCCTCCCGGTTTCCTCCGTCTTCGCCGTATGCGCACCCGTCGCCGCGGGAGCGCCGTCACGACATCGAGGTCATGCCAATGCCGCGTCGCCTGTTCACCTCCGAATCAGTCACCGAAGGGCATCCCGACAAGCTCGCCGACCAGATCAGCGACGCGCTGCTCGACGCCTTCCTGGCCGGCGACCCACGCTCGCGGGTGGCCGTGGAGACCTTGCTGACCACCGGGCATGTGCACGTCGCCGGGGAGGTCACCACCGCGGCCCACGTCGACGTCACCAGCGTCGTCCGCCGCACCCTGACCGAGATCGGGTACGACGCCGCGACCGGCTTCGACGGCGCCACCGTAGGTGTGCTGGTCTCGATCGGGTCGCAGTCCCCCGACATCGCCCAGGGTGTCGACCGGGCCCACGAGGCCCGGGTCGAGGGTGCCGACGACGCGCTGGCCCAGCAGGGTGCCGGCGACCAGGGCATCATGTTCGGCTACGCCACCGACGAGACCCCGGCCCTGCTGCCGTTGCCGATCACCCTGGCGCACCGGCTGTCCGCCCGCCTCGCCCGGGTACGTCACGACGGCGTGCTGGACTACCTGCGCCCCGACGGAAAGACCCAGGTCACGATCGAGTACGACGAGCACGGTCCGGTCCGCCTCGACACCGTCGTGGTCTCCGCGCACCACGCGCCCGGGGTCGACCTCGACCTCACGCTCAGCGCCGACATCCGCGCCCAGGTCGTCGAGCCGGAGCTCAAGCGGCTCGCCGAGGAGAACCTCAACCTGGAGGTCGACGGCTACCGGCTGCTGGTCAACCCGACCGGCCGGTTCGAGGTCGGCGGGCCGCAGGGTGACGCCGGCCTGACCGGCCGCAAGATCATCATCGACACCTACGGCGGATCGGCACGCCACGGCGGTGGCGCGTTCTCGGGCAAGGACCCGTCCAAGGTCGACCGGTCCGCCGCGTACGCCCTGCGGTGGGCGGCCAAGAACGTGGTCGCGGCGGGGCTGGCGCACCGGGCGGAGCTGCAGGTCGCGTATGCGATCGGGAAGGCCGAGCCGGTCGGGCTGTTCGTGGAGACGTTCGGCACCGAGACGGTGCCGGTCACCCGGATCGAGCACGCCGTGACCGAGGTCTTCGACCTGCGGCCGGCCGCGATCATCCGCGATCTCGACCTGCTTCGGCCGATCTACCGCCCCACCGCCGCCTACGGCCACTTCGGCCGCGACGAGCCGAACTTCACCTGGGAGCGCACCAACCGCGTCGAGGAGCTGCGCGCCGCCGCGGGCAGGTCAGCCTGACGCCGTCGAGCGCCGCCACCGCTGCCGCCACCGGCGCCAGCGGTGGCGGCGGTGGCGGCAGCGGTGGCGGAGCCGGCCTGCCGGAAGGCTTTCTGCCCGCGTTGCGGGCCGCCACCAGCGCCGGCAGCGTCAGCCAGGACCCCGCAGACCTGACCGCGGCCCGGGCAGACCGGTCCGGATGGCCGTCACCGGCACCGCCGGCGGTCGTCGTCCGGGCCGCCGGCGTCGACGACGTGCGCGCGGTGCTGCGCCTGGCGCACGAGTACCGCGTCCCGGTCGTGCCACGCGGCGCCGGGACAGGGCTCGCCGGCGGCGCGGTCGCCGGCCCCGGCGAGCTGGTCCTGAGCCTGGAGCGGATGAACCGCATCCGCGAGCTCTCCCCCGCCGACATGATCGCCGTCGTCGAGCCGGGCGTCCGGGCCGCCGAGCTGGACCAGGCCGCGGCCGCGCACGGCCTGCGCTACGCACCCGACCCGGCCAGCCACGACATCTCCACCCTCGGCGGGAACATCGCGACCAACGCCGGTGGCCTGCGCTGTGCGAAGTACGGCGTCACCCGCGAGGCCGTGCTGGGGCTCGACGTGGTGCTGCCGGGCGGGGACCTGCTGCGCACCGGCCGGCGCACCGTCAAGGGCGTCACCGGCTACGACCTCACCGCGCTGCTCGTCGGCTCGGAGGGAACCCTCGGCGTGGTCGTCGCGGCGGCGCTGCGGCTGCAGCCGATTCCGCCCGGGCAGCCGGCCACCGTCGCGGCCTACTTCCGCGACGCGCACGCCGCCGCGGCCGCCGCCGGCGCCGTCCTCGCCGCCGGTGTGACCCCGGCGCTGCTGGAGCTGCTCGACGCCCGTTTCCTCGCCGCGCTCGACGCCTGGCGCGGGACGGACCTGCGGGCACGCGGGCAGGCCCTGCTGCTCGCGCAGACCGACGGCTCGGGCGCCGAGGCGGACGCCGACCGCCTCGCGGCCGCGATACGCGAACACGCCACCGTCGTGGAGATCAGCACCGATCCGGCGAGCGCCGACGAGCTGCTCGCCGCCCGCCGGCTGGCGCTGCCGGCGATCGAACGTCTCGGCCGGCCCCTGATCGAGGACGTCGCCGTGCCCCGCTCACGCCTCGCCGACATGGTCGAGGCGATCGCCCGCATCGGCGAGCGGCACGACGTGGTGGTGGCCACCCTCGCCCACGCCGCCGACGGCAACCTCCACCCGATCTTCGTCGTCGACCCGGCCGAGGCCGTGGCCGGCACTGGCACTGGCACTGGCACTGGCCAGGGTGGAGCGGAGCTGGGTGGCACCGTTCTGGACCCGGGCGCGCCGCAGGTGCCCGAGGCGGTGTGGCGCGCCGCCGACGAGGTGTTCACCACCGCGTTGGAGATGGGCGGCACGCTCACCGGCGAGCACGGCGTCGGCCTGCTCAAACGCCGCTGGGTGGCGGCCGAGCTCGGCGATGGCTCCGTCGACCTGCAGCGGCGCCTTCGCGCCGTGTTCGACCCGCGCGGAATCCTCAACCGGGGCAAGGTCCTGCCAGACCCGGTGAGCACGGCGGCCGTGTAGTCCCGCCCACCCGCAGTCCCGCCCACCACGGTCCCGCCCACCCACAGTGCGGCGCATCCACAGTGCGGCGCATCCACAGTGCGGCCCACCTGCCGGGATCCCACACCGCCGCGCAGCACCCGCAATTCATACCAATAGCGACAAAAAGAGCAGTGGCTCACTTGGCAATCCGCAAGAAGTGCGGATTGCGGTTGCCGCAGCAGCCAAGATCCGCAGTTCTTGCTCTGAAGCAGCGGCGGCAGTGGAATCCCGAGGCTCGTCGGGGGCCGCCACCGCGCTCAGGTCCTCAGCGGTCCAGCCCTAGTCGATGACGTCCGGTTCGAGGCCTACGGTAAGCCAGTCCGCGTACGAAAGGCCGGCCAGCTCCTCCAGACGGGCGATGTCGGAGGTGAAGTAGGGCAGCACCGCGGCCCGCTCGGCCGGAGTCAGCTTCGGTCGCCCGCCTCGCTCACGCTGCAGGAGCGTGAGCAGCGGGCCCCGCACCGCCCGGCGCACCGGCACCGGGAAGTGCTGGCCGAACCGGCCGCCCGTGCGCAGCACCGCCCGCAGCACCGCGTTCGGCCGGGTGTCCGCCACGAACGGGGTGACGTTCTGCGAGGGCACGACGTCCAGCAGCCCGGTCTCGACCTCGAGGAACTCGCAGACCCGGTCGAGGGTGGTCACCGGATCGTCGCGCAGGTCGCGGTAGCGCAGCAGGAGCACCTGCTCGCGCGGGAACAGCTCGAACAGGTGGGCGAGCTGCTCCCCGTAAAGCCCCTGCGAGACGTAGTGCCAGAAATGCGCCCACCCGGCGGCGCGGCGGCTCTCCTCCAGCGCGCAGGCGCGGACGAAGTCCCGCTCCGGCTCGAGCCCGGCGGCCCACAGATGCGTCCAGTTCGAATGGGCCCGGTCGACCGGGTTGCGCAGCAGCACCACCAGCCGCGCCTTCGGCAGCAGCCGGCGGATCCGGTTCTGCGCGTCGAGATCGTAGAGATAGAACGGGGTCGCCTCGCCGCGCAGTGCCCCGGGCGGCGCCTGGTCGAACAGCGCCTCGTAGTCCGCGGGCCGCCACACGTGTTCCTGGCTGGTCTGGACGTCGCCGGGCCCGCGCCAGGCGGGCGGCGGCCCGTCCGAGAGGAAGAACTTCGGCTCCTTGACCTCGGACAGGAACAGCTGCGGGTGCCGACTGAGCGCCGCGTGGATGGCGGTCGTACCGGCCTTGGGGACGCCGATGACGAGGAAGTCGGGCAGGGGCATCTCGACACGCTCCTGGTGGGGCGACACGACACAGATTCTGTGTAACGACAGGTGACGACCCGGCGTCGCGTCGTCGTCCGGAGCATAACCGGTAAGTCCGATAGAAATAGTGGAAAGGAACCGAGAGTGGGCCAGGCCGCACGGCGACTACCCGGCGACAGGCCGGCGACGCGGCACCGGTCGCCAGCGAGCCCCCGGATCCCCGACCATGTTTACCGGCTAAGTAGGATTGCCTCGTGACAATCGGACACGCCGAACGGGCCGAGCACCTTCCCCTCCCCCTGCCTGACGCGGGGGCGATCGTGGTGGGCCCGCCCGGCGACGGGCCGGGCTACTGGGCCGGCGCGCCCAGCGCGATCCTGGCGGACGGCGTCTACTACCTCACCTACCGGCTGCGCCGGCCGGTCGGGCGCGGGCGCGGCTACGCGGTGGTCATCGCGTCGTCCACCGACGGCGAGCGCTTCACCCAGCTGGCCACGATCACCCGCGGCCCGTTCGGCGCCGAGTCGCTCGAACGCGCCGCGCTGGCCGTCACCCCGCAGGGCACCTGGCGGCTCTACGTCAGCTGCGCCACTCCCGACAGCTACCACTGGTGGGTCGATGTCCTGGAGGCCGACTCCCCCGCCGGCTTCGACGCCACCCGCAGGCAGACCGTGCTGCCCGGAGACGCGCGCACCGCGGTGAAGGACCCGGTGATCAGGTACGACGGCGACCGCTGGCACCTGTGGGCGTCGTGCCATCCGCTGGAGGACGACACCGCCACCGACCGGATGGACAGCCGCTACGCCACCAGCCCCGACGGTCTGACCTGGACCTGGCACGGCATCGCCCTGGCACCGCGCCCGGGGCACTGGGACGCCCGCGGTGTCCGGATCAGCTCCGTTCTTCTCGACGGTGACCGGACGGTGGCGTTCTACGACGGCCGGGCCAGCGCCGCCGAGAACTGGGCCGAGCGCACCGGTGTCGCGTTCGGTACGGGCCCCGGCCACTTCGAGGCGGTCGGGGTGGAGCCGGCCGCGCAGTCACTCGACGCCGACCACGCGCTGCGTTACCTCTCCGTGGTCGAGCTGCCCGGCGGCGGCTACCGGACGTACTACGAGATCGCCCGCCCCGACGGCGCGCACGAGCTGCGCTCACAGCTCCACCCCGCGTAGCGCTGCCCCGCGGGCGGTGCCGTCCGCAACAACGATGATCGCGTTACTGTTCAGCTGGCCTCTGGTCAGCTGGCCTCCGGCGGAGCTCCGCCGATGATCGCGATGACCTGTGCCGCGACCTCGACGACGCGGGCAGCGAGCCGCTGCAGCTCGCCTCCGGTGACGTCGCCGGGCAGGCTGGTCAGCGCGAGGGAGCAGGCCAACGTCCCGTCCGGTGTCCAGACGGGTGCGCTCAGCCCGATCACGTGTAGCCGGGTGGCCGCCAGGTCCGCGTCCGTGGCCTCGTGGACAGCGGGCTCGCCAGGGGCCGCGACCTGCTCGCCGTGGGGGCGGACCGTCGCGCTCCATCCCCGCGTCCGCACCGCCGCCAGTGCCGCGCGGTGGGTGTCGCGCTGCGCGGGGGAAAGCGGCGGCTGGGCGCGGGCGAACCAGCGGGCCTCGGCGTCGTCGCCGGCCCACGCGACGTAGATCGGGCCGATCGGCGCGCGCAGCGGCAGCGGCGAGCCGCTCCTGACCGTGAGCCCGTACGGATGCGGCACCGGGTACGCAGCGGTGACGACCACGCTGTCACCCTGGATGGTCCCGGCCATCGCGGTCGCCCCGAACTCGTCCCGCAGCCGCGGCAGCACGTCCGCCAGCACATCGGAGAGCACCGCGGCCTGGCTCGCGGCCCGGCCGAGCCCGAGCAGCTCGGGCCCGAGCCGATAGTGCGGCCCGGGTTCCCGGCGCAACGCCAGCCCCTCGCCACACAGCGCGAGCAGCACGGACTGGCAGGACGAACGCGGCATGCCCACGGCGCGCGCGATGTCCGACAGCGAACGGTCGGTCTCCGGGGTGGCGGCGAGCACCTTCAGGACCTGTGCTGCCCGCTGGACGGAACGGGCCGGCTGGGTGGGCATACGTTGACCCCTCCTCGCGACACGTCCTATCGTGTCTCGTGAACGGAATAGTGTCTCACTATATAGACAAGCGATTCGTGACGGGGCGCCACTCGTGACGGAGACCCGTCCACGGCTCGCTCTCGGGCTGCCCGTCGGCACCGCCGTCAACGGCGCGGGCGAGCAGCACCGGATCGTCGAGCTCGCCCGGGCGGCCGACGACGCCGGCGTCGACACGCTGGTGCACAGCGATCATGTGGTGATGGGCGAGCGCACCGACCGCTACCCGTTTGGCACCTTCGGTTTCCCGCACCACCGCGCCCAGGTCGAGGCGGCAGGCGAGGTCGCGGTCGCGCAGACCTACTGCGTGGCGCACCACCGGTACCGGGAGTCCGACGGGACGCCGACGGACCCGCGGATGCTCGTCCGCTACGCCGACCGCTGCGTGCGAGGCAGCGACGGCGGGTGGCGGTTCGCCCGCCGCGTCGCCACCGCCCGCTGGCAGCCGATGCACCCCGTCACCGGCAGCGTCCTCGACGACACCGCGGCTGCCGGCGAGCCTGCCACCTCGGGCTGAGATCCGGCCTGTCCCGCCGCACCCGCGAGGCACCTGCGCACCGACGCCTGCACCGACACCCGACGATCCGACAGAGGGAGCACTGATGGGAACACTCGACGGCCGGACGGCCATCGTGACCGGGGCCGGCCAGGGAATCGGGCGCGGCATCGCGCTCGCGCTGGCATCGGAGGGAGCTTCGGTCACCGTCGCCGAGCTCAACGCGGACAACGCTGCCGCGGTCGCCGCCGAGATCGAAGGACGCGGTGCGAAGGCGCTTGCCTTCCCCTGCGACATCCGCGACTGCGCCCAGGTCGAGGCGTGCGTCGCCGCAACCGTCGAGCGTTTCGGCGACCTGCGGATCCTGGTGAACAACGCGATGGCGGCCCGGGTCGGCGTGCCGCTGGAGGAGACCACCGATGACGACCTGGCGCTCGCGCTGGCCGTCGGCCCGGCCGCCACGCTTGCCTTCATGCGGGCAGCGTTCCCGCATCTGAAGGGCGACGGAAGGATCGTCAACCTGCGGTCGGGCTCGGAGCTGATCGGCCTGGCCGGCTTCTCGGCGTACGTCGCGGCGAAGGCCGCGGTAGGCGGCCTGACGAAGGTCGCGGCACGCGAATGGGGCGTGCACGGCATCACCGTGAACGCGGTCGCGCCGTTCGCCGCCGGCCCGTCCATGAGAGCGCACTTCGACTCGACACCCGGCTTCATGGACGAGGTGCTGCGCGGGCTGTCCATCAAGCGGGTCGGCGACCCGGAACAGGACATCGGCCGGACAGTGGCGTTCCTGGTCGGTCCCGACGCCGGCTACATCACCGGCTGCACGGTGACGGCCGACGGCGGTGGCAGCTTCCTGTAACGCCCTGTCGCAGGCCGGCTGCTGCGACAGCACCTCAGACAACCACCACTCGATCGCCATGGTCGAAGGACGGAAGGAGACGACACGATGCCCTGGGGACGACTGGACGGCCTACACGCCCTGGTCGTGGGCGGCGGCAGCGGAATAGGCCTGGCAACCGCGACAGTGCTCGCCCGGGACGGCGCCGCCGTGACCATCGCCGGGCGCACCGAGGAGAAACTGAACGCCGCGGCGGAAAAGCTCGCGGGCACCGAGGGCCTGCGACTGCGCACGGCCCGCTGCGACACCCTGGTCGCGGCCGACGTCGAACGGGCCGTCGAGATCGCGGCCGGTGGCATCGGCGGGCACCTGGACATCGCGGTGACAGTGCCCGGCGGCGGCTCGTTCGCCCCGGTCCTCACCTACGATCCGGACCAGTTCAGCCGCGAGGTGGACCTGAACGTCCGCCCGGTCTACCTGCTCATCAGGTACGCCGGCGCGGCGATGACGGCCGGCGGCTCGATCGTCGCCACCTCGTCGACCGCGGCCGCCTTCTCCACCCGCAACCTCGCCAGCTACGGCACCGGCAAGGCCGCGGTCGACGCCCTGGTCCGGATCGCCGCCGACGAACTGGGAGCACGCGGAATCCGGGTCAACTCGGTGCGCCCCGGGCTCACCCGGACCGCCACCACCACCGGCCTGTTCGCCAGTGACACCGTGCGGGCCGCCTTCCTCGCCAGCCAGCCGCTCGCCCGACACGGCGAGGCCGACGACCAGGCGGCGGCCATCCGCTTCCTCGCCGGCCCGGAGTCGTCCTGGATCACCGGCCAGCACCTAGCCGTCGACGGCGGGCACACCCTCCGCAGCTTCCCCGACCTGCTCGCGGGCGCCTAGGCTTCGAGGCGGCGGAACTGGCTGGCGTGGAACACCAGCGGGCTGATGCCGTGGTCGGCGTCGAGGTCGTGCACCCGCAGCAGGACGAGGTCGTGGTCACCCGCGCGCACCTCCTGGTCGATGCTGGTCTCGATCCATCCGCTCGCCCCGTCGAGCAGAACGGCGCCGTGCTCGCTCACCCGCCAGCCCAGCTCGGCGAATCGGTCGCCGCCCCGCCCCGCGAGCTGGCGGGCCGCCCGGCCCTGGTCCGCGCTGAGAATGCTCACACCGATGCGGGCCGCGCCGCGCAACACCGGCCAGGTGTTGGACGTGTGCGCGACGCACAGCGATACCAGCGGCGGCTCCAGTGAGACGGAGGTGAAGGAGCTCGCCGCGATCCCCACGGGTGCGCCGTCGACCAGGGCGGCCACCGCGGCGACCCCGGACGGGAAGGCGCCGAAGACGTGCCGCAGCCGGGTGGGGTCGAGCGCCGGCACCGCTGTCACCATCTGCTCGCCTCCGTGACGATGATCGGGCTCAGCGCCGGCTCGTTGCGCAGCGCCTCCAGGAACGTGACGACCTCGGCGGAGACCGACCGGTGGTGGACGTCGTTGAGCACGTCGTGGTGCGCTCCACGGACCACGGTCAGCCGCGCGTTCGGCAGCGCCTTCGCCGCGCGGCTGAGCGCCTCACGGTCGGCGACGGGGTCGTCGTCACCGACGAGCAGCAGCTGCGGCAGCGTGGCGGTGCTGCCGTAGGCGAGGTCGAGCAGCGCGTCGGGGACGACATCGCCGAGGCTGCCCCGCTGTACTGCCGGGTCGTCGCTGAGCACACCACGATGCACCGGGCAGTGGGTACGGGCGTTCAGCTCGTCGTCCCAACCGCCGGTGGCGTGGGCGCCGTAGCCGGGCAGCCCGGCGAGGACGAGGGCGTCCGGCCGCCAGACGTCGGAGACGCCCCGCTGACCACCGGCGGCGAGTGCGGCGAGCGCGGCCAGTGCCACCGCGCCGGTGTCCGAACCGACCGCGACGAGCGGCCGGGTCGGCTCGTCTCCCACGCCGGCGGCGGCTTCGGCCAGCTGCTTCGCGATCACCTCGAGGGAGGCGATCGGGTCGGCCGGATCGAGCACCGGTGCTTCGGTCGCCCGCACCCGGTAGGTGTCCGACGCCACGCGGGCGCCGAAGCGGCGGTAGACGGCCGGGCTCTCTCCGCGGCCCGGCACGATCAGAACGGTCCCGCGGGTGCGCAGGCCGCCGGTGGCTTCGAAGTCGAGGACGTCGAGGTGGTCGGTCATGGTGTCGGGCTCCCGCCGGTTCGGGCTGTGCGATGGGCCGCGGTACGACGGTGCGCCGCCACGGCAGGAAACTGGGTGATGGGTGTGGTGATGGGTGTGAGGTGATGGGTCAGGTCACACACCGGCGGGCTGCAGCGTCTGCTGGCGGGCCGCGGTGTGGCGGTTCTCGGGAATGGGCAGCCCGAGGTTGCCGCGCAGCGTCGTGGACTCGTACTCGTCCCGCACGACGCCGCGCTCGCGCAGGATCGGCAGGACCTCGTCGACGAAGCGCGCGAACTCGCTGGGCACCGTCACGATGATGTTGATGCCGTCGAAGGCGCCGGCGCGGAACCAGCGCTCGATCTCGTCGGCCACGGTGCGCGCCGAGCCGACGAAGGGTGCGTAGTGCGCGCTGAGCTGGTGCTCGACCACCTGGCGCAGGGTGAGGTCGTTCTCCCGGGCGTGCTTCTTGATGGCCTCCGCCTGGGTCCGGAAGCTGAGCGCACCGGCGTCACCGACCTCGGGGAACGGTGCGTCCAGGTCGTACTGCGAGAAGTCGTGCCAGCCGAACGGCCGGCCGAGCTCGGCCAGCGCCCGGGCGAAGCTCTTCGCGCCCAGAGTCGCCCGCTGGATCTCGCGGGCCTGCTCGTCGGTGTCGGCGATGATCGGCGAGATGCCCGGGAACACGAGCACCTGGTCAGGGTCGCGCCCCTTGGCCGCCGCCCGTGCCCGCAGCTCGGTGCGGAACGCCTGAGCCTGCTCCAACGTCTCGGCGTGTGTGAAGATCGCCTCGGCGACGCTGGCGCCGAGGTCACGGCCCTCCTCGGAGTCCCCCGCCTGGAAGATCACCGGCTGCCCCTGGGGGGTGCGCTCCAGGTTGAGCGGGCCGACCACCGAGAAGTACTCGCCGCGGTGGTTCAGCGCATGCTGGCGGTCGCGGTCGAAGAACACGCCGCGTTCCTTGTCCCGGGGGAAGGCGTCGGCCTCGTAGGAGTCCCACAGCGCCCGCGCGACCTGGACGTGCTCCAGTGCCCGGCCGTAGCGGGTCGCGTAGTCGTAGTGCTCGTCCCGGCTGTAGTTGCCCGCGGTGCCCGCGTCGCCGCTGGTGACCACGTTCCAGCCGGCGCGACCGCCGCTGATGTGGTCGAGGGACGCCAGCCGGCGCGCGACGTTGAACGGCTCGTTGTAGGACGTCGTGATCGTCCCCACCAGGCCGATGTGGCTGGTGTGCACGGCGATCGCGGACAGCAGCGTGAGCGGCTCGAGCCGGCTGAGGTAGTGGTGCGGCGAGTCCGGGGTGATGAACTGGCTGTCCACGATGAAGACGAGGTCGAACTTCGCGGCCTCGGCGGCCTGCGCGCGGGCGATGTACCAGTGGACGTCCACACTGGCGTCGCCCGGGATCTCAGGGCTGAGCCAGGTGTTGTGCTGCCCTGGCCCGCCGACCCCGAACAGGACGGCACCGAGCTTCAACGTGCGAGGCTTCGGCGTGCGGGGCTTCAGCGTGCGAGCAGACATCGGTGGACCTTTCCTGGTCGGCAACACGCGCTGGACCGCCCTCAGGCCGGGTGATCCAACACGCAAAGTGACGATCTTGCGCCGGGCACGCCAGACCGACACCCCGAATCGGCGACGATCCACAGCCGGGCGGACCAGCGACCTCAGCGGCCTGAGCGGGCCATGTACTCAGTGCGGCGACCGGCCCCTGGACCGACCGCGCGGCAAACCGGTGCAGCTCGGCCGGCAGAACGCCTGATCAGAGGGCTGGCAGCGGGCGGGACACGGTCAGCGGCAGCGCGCGGCGGCACCGCGACACACGGCGGCACCGCGACAGGTGAGGTCGATCAGATGCCAGCCGACGCCCGCCGCTACGATCTCCGACCGGTTCATGGGCCCAGCATGCGTCCGTTTGGCCGGCGGTGTCCAACTACGCTTCACAATGATGATCTATAGCGTTCCGCGATTATTTTCACCATTTCGGTGTAGATAGTGTGGCCGCTAGGTAGCCTGACCTGGTGGGACGCACCCTGGACATCGCCCCGCTGCGCAGCTTCGTCGCTGTCGCGGACTGCGGCGGCTTCCAGCGCGCGGCGTCCGCACTGCACCTCAGCCAGGCGGCGGTCAGCCAGCATGTGCGCCGCCTGGAGGCCGCGACGGGCCGCATCCTGGTCGAACGGCAGGGGCGCGGCTCCCGGCTCACCCGCGACGGCGAGCACCTCCTCCGCCAGGCCCGGCGGATCCTCGGCCTGCACGACGAGACCCTGCACAGCTTCGTCCCGCAGGCCGCGGAACCGGTGGTCATCGGGTCTACGGAACACGCCGCGGCGCAGCTGCTGCCATCCCTCAACGGCATCCTGGAGCAGGAGCTGCCGCACCAGGTCATGCGTTTCCGCATCGACCGGGGCAACCGCCTGCGGGAAGGTCTCGACACCGGCCAGGTCGACCTGGCCCTGCTGCTCGGGCCGGCCGACGACCCCCGCGCCTGGCCGGTCGGCCAGCTCGAACTGACCTGGTACTCCGCACCCACCTGGGAGCGGCCGTCCTCCCTGTCCCAGCCCGTCCCGCTGGTCGTCTTCGACCAGCCCTGCTCGCTGCGCAACCGCGCGCTGGAGGCGCTGTCCTTCCACGCGATCCCGACCGTGATCGGCGCGGAGGCCGTCCAGCTCGCCGGTGTGCAGGCCGCCATCCGGGCCGGCCTCGGCGTCGGGCTGATGGCTACCCTGGGCCAGACCCCGGAAGGACTCGTCGCCCGCGACGACCTGCCCCAGCCGGCCCCCCTGCCGATGGCACTCTGGGCCCGGCAGAGCCTGCCCGCCGAGATCTCACGCCGCGTCGCCGAGACGTTGTGCCAACTGCTCCTGGCACCCGTGCGCCCGGGCCCCACGGCTCTGCCCCCCGAGTCGCTGGCACCCGAGTCGCTCGCACCCGGGTCCCTGGCACCCGGGTCCTTGGCACCCGGGTCCCCGGCCGCACCGGCGGACGCGCACCTCGAACCCAGTACCAGCAAGGGAGTCTGATGCCCGCCATCCACGTCCCCGCCGGCAGCGCCGACGGGGAGTTCGTCCGCACGCCCAGCGGCGTCCTGCTGCCCGCCGACATCGACCCGTTCCACCGCCGCCTGCACCGCATCGCCCCGGCCGGCCTCGTCGGCGACACGACGCAGACCTCCGGGATGCGGCGCATGGAGGCGGTCAGCGGCAAGACCGTCGGCGCACGCAACCTGTGGATGGGCCAGACGCACGTCCCGGCGTCGACGGCGTCCGGAAACCACCACCACGGCGCGTCGGAGACCGCGATCTACATCGTCTCCGGCAGTCCGGTCTTCGTCTTCCTGGACGTCGACGGCGACGAGCCGGTCGAGACCCGCGTCGAGACCTCCCCCGGCGACTACATCTTCGTCCCGCCGTACGTGCCGCACCGTGAGGAGAACCCCGACCCCGACGCCGAGGCCGTCGTCGTCATCGCCCGCACCACCCAGGAGGCGATCGTCGTCAACCTCGGCGACCTCGGCTGGTCCGAAGTCCGCCTCGACGCCCCCGGCACCCCCGGCACGGAGTGCTGACCGGGAGCGGAACTCGAGCCCGCCCGCTCCCCTGCCCCCATCGGGCGAGAACCTGAGGATTGTGGTCGCCCGAGAGCACGTGTAGCGAAATCCCGAGAAGTCGCGGATCCGCGGCCCGTGCTGACGGAAGGCGAACCGCACCCGCACCGCCAACCATCGAGGTGCCCGCTCCGCCCACACAGCATCAGCAGTTCGCCCCAAAAGGGACAGAAGGGCCGCAGAATTGCCTGGGAGCCGCAAGAAAGAAGGATTTTGGTCGTGGGAACAACCAAAATTCTTCACTTTTGCGACTCGTCAAACCGGGCTGCCAGGCTGCCGGGCTCTCGGAAGTCGGGCCACGTTCATGGGGTGTCTCTATGGCGTTGTCAAGCGGCGCGGGCCGGCTCGGGTGTGGGGTTGGTAGCGGGCGGCTGGTAGTGCTTGCGGTCGCGGATCATGGCGTAGAGGACGTCGACGCGGCGGCGGGCGAGGCAGATCAGGGCGGCGTTGTGCCGTTTGCCTTCGGCGCGTTTGCGGTCGTAGTAGCCCCGGCTGGTCGGGTCACCGAGACTGGCGAACGCCGACAGGAACAGGGTTGATTTCAGGGCGTGGTTGCCGCGTTGGGAACGGACCTCGCCGCGGATCGAGCTGCCGGAACGGCGGGTGACCGGGGCCAGGCCGGCGTAGGCGGCGAGGTGGGCTGCGGTCGGGAACGCGGAGACGTCCCCGATGATCGTCAGAAGGCTGGCGGCGGTCCTGATCCCGACGCCGGGCATCGAGATCAGGACCTCGGCAAGAGGGTGGGCCTCCAGGGCGGCCTCGACGTCCTGGGCGAGGTCGGCGCGTTCGTCGAGCACGCCGAGGAGCTTGCGGGCGACGCCGGCGATGACGCGGTCGAACGCGGCGG
Source organism: Frankia sp. CcI49 (assembly GCF_001983215.1). Lineage (NCBI taxonomy): Bacteria > Bacillati > Actinomycetota > Actinomycetes > Frankiales > Frankiaceae > Frankia > Frankia sp. CcI49. The sequence goes on along the minus strand of NZ_MOWP01000036.1, from coordinate 45,353 downwards.
TGCCGGGAACGGTCACGGTCTGCTCGTCGAGGACACGGACCAGTTGGGCGGGCAGGGTCTTGGCGAGCCGAGGCGATCGTGGGCGCATCGTCGTGGCGATGCCGGCACCGCCGAGCTGTCGCCAGTCGGCCGGGGTGGGTGCGTCGGCGAGCAGTTCGAGGACCCCGGGTCGGTGGATGTGCTTGCCCAGCAGGCGTTCCGCGGCCGGATGGATGTGCAGCAGGGCGTCGCGCAGCCGGTTGGTGAGCCGGGTGGATTCGGCGGCGAGGTCGCTGTCGTAGCCGACGAGCACGGTCAGTCCGGCGAGGGTCTCATCGTCGGTGCCGACACGGCGCAGGGTGCGGGGCAGGGTTCTGGCGGCGTCGGCGATGACGTAGGCGTCGCGGGCGTCGGTCTTCGACTCACCGGGGTGCAGGTCGGCCAGGCGGCGCATCGCGAGTCCTGGCAGGTAGGCGACGTCCAGGCCCATCTGGCGGGCGACCGCGATCGACAGAGCGCCGATACTCGCGGGCTGGTCGACGATCACCAGCACTCGTCCGGCTTCGGTGAGCTGGGTGAAGACCTGCCGAAGGGCGGGTTCGTCGTTGGGGAGGGGCCGGTCGTGGAGCTTCTTGCCGGCGGGGTTCAGGGCGGTGGCGTGGTGGGTTTCCTTACCGACGTCGAGCCCGCAGAACACGGTGTAGGGCTCGGTGAGGTTGTCGGTCTCCTCCAAGTGGATCACCTTCTGTGGCGGGGTCCAGGCCGACCATGGACAGCGTGCCGGCAGCCACGTTACGAGCAGGCATCACCCACGCCAGGTCTCTATCAGCGGTCACGTCCGTCCGCCGTCTCCGGTGACAACACCCCCCAGGTCATGGGCGACAGGGGCGATCAGTCATGCCGGAGACGGTGGCCTGAACAGCCCGTTTCGGGCCTGCGAGCAAGGTAACGGGGGCGAACCTCCCCGCCCACCGACTATCGACCTTGATCGGCACCGATCCGCGACCGGCTCTCTGGCAGTTGAAATCCATACCTCCTGCTCGGCGAAAACGGCAGCAGCGGCATGGACGGGCCATGCGGATCAGGCGGATCAGGCAGGCATCGCGAGGTTGCACCGGTAGGCCAGCCACCCTTTCCCCCTTTTGGCCCTGCCTGCTGTCCGATGACCGGCGGATGGGGACCGCGCAGGATGGCTGGCGTACCGATGCGGTCGCGTGCAATGTCCGCATCCACGCAGTACAGCGTAGAAGGCTGACGCCGCCGAACGCGCCCCGGGGCCGGATTCCGCCGAGCGGAGACCTGCGCGGCGTGACGTTCCAGAGATGCGACCCGACCGGTACGCAGTTCTCCGGCACGGAGAGCCCTACAGTCTCGGGTACGCGACAACCACACGTACCCTGAAAGCGGACAAGCACCGCCAGAACGGCCCGGAGTAGCCGGACGCCGCAGGCATCCCGTCACCGAGCGCCAGCGGCCCGGTTCAGGAGTGGACCACCTCGCGTACCCGGGCGGCACCGGCCCGCAGGGCGGGGATCAGCTCTCTGCCCCAGTCGACGACGTCGTCGTAGGGGTCGAAACCGCGGATCAGGAACGTGTCGACGCCGATCTCGTGGTAGCGCAGCAGCGCGTCGGCGACCTGCTGCGGGGTGCCGACGTGGCCGGAGGAGTTGCCACCGGGGCCGGTCAGGGCGGTGACGCCGAACCAGAGGCGCTCGTCGTACACCTGCTGGCGGGCCGCCACCTCCTGCAGCCGGGCGGACGCCACCGAGCCGGACGTCGCGAACAGCGCCCTGCCCGCCGCAGCCGACCCCGCCGACCCCGCCGACCCGGCTGGCCCCGATGACCCGGCTGGCCCGGCGACCAGGGCCGCGCTCACCCGTGCGGCCTCGGCGCGGCGGCGGGTCTCGGCGGCGATCGCCTCGGCACGGGCCCAGGCGGCTTCCTCAGTCGCGGCGACGATCGGCCGGGTGGAGAGGCTGAAGCGCAGCGTGCGGCCGTGCTTCGCCGCCTCGGCGCGCAGCAGGGCGATGCGCTCCGCGGTCTGTTCGAGCGGCTCACCGAACAGCATGTAGACGTCCGCGTGCCGGGCGCCCACCTCGACGGCCGCCTCGGACTGCCCGCCGAAGAACAGCGGGATGCCGGCGGCGGTCGCCGGCTTCACCGAGCTGTAGGCGCCTTCGAACCGGTAGAACGGCCCCTCGTGGTCGAACGGCGCGTCGGAGGTGAGCGTGCGCCGCAGGACGTCCATGAACTCCGCGGTGCGCGCGTAGCGGGTGTCGTGGTCGGCGAAGTCGCCGTCGCGGCGCTGGTCGGCGTCGTTGCCGCCGGAGATGTGGTGGATGGCGACCCGTCCACCACCGCTGAGCTGGTCGAGGGTGGCGAGCTTGCGGGCGGCCAGGGTCGGCGCGACGAAGCCGGGCCGGTGCGCGATGAGCACGCCGAGCCGCCGGGTGTGCGCCAGCACATGGCCGGCGACGGCGAACCCGTCGGGTGCGGTCGCCCCGTAGCCGATGAGGACACGGTCGAAGCCGGCCTCGTCGTGCGCCTGCGCGAACCGGGTCAGGTAGGCGGCGTCGACCGCGGGGCCGTCGAAGTACGACCCGCGGGTCTCCGACACCTCCTTGGTTCCCACCATGCCGAGGATCTCGATCGCCATGTCAGCTCCTGCTCGCCTTCGTCGGCTTCCAGTGAGATTCCAGGTCAGACGGACGCCGGGGCCGCGGCGGGCGCGGCGGGCGCGGTCACGGCCGGTGTGCCGGAGCCGGTGACGGGGTCACGGTCGGCGGTCCGCTCGTGGACGAGCTTCACCAGGCTGCCGTAGTCCCGGGCGTCGGCGACCGGGTCGAAGCCGCGGATGAGCAGGGTGGAGACGCCGACGTGCACGTAGTCGACGAGCGCCTCGGCGACCTGCTCGTAGCTGCCGACCAACGCGGTGGAGTTGCCGACGGCGCCGGTCACCTTGGCGATGGCGGTCCACAGCCGCTTGTCGTGGACGTCACCCTCGTCGGCGTACTTCAGCAGCCGCTGGCTGCCCACCTGCTCGGAGCCCTTCAGGAACTTCTGGATGTCGGCGCTGCGCTCCCGGGTGAGCTCCAGGATCTCGGCGGCGCGATCCCACGCGGCCTGCTCGGTGTCGGCGGGGATGGGCCGCAGGCTGACACTGAACCGCGGGTCACGCCCGTACGGGGCGGCGGCGGCCCGGACCTGCCGGATGCGCTCGACGATCCCGGCCAGCGGCTCACCCCAGAACGCGTAGACGTCGGCGTGTTTCCCGCCGACCCGCACCGCGTCGTCGGAAGCGCCACCGAAGTAGATCGGGATGCGTCCAGCGGGCGGGCGCACCGCCGACCAGGCCCCGCGGATCTGGTAGAAGTCGCCGTCGTAGTCGAACGGGGTGGCCGACTCCCACTCGCGCCGCAGGATGTCGAGGAACTCGTCGGTGCGCCGGTAGCGGGTGGCCTTGTCGGTGAGGTCGCCGTCGCGGGCCTGGTCGGCGTCGTCCCCGCCGGTGATGACGTGCAGGGCGATGCGGCCGGGGTTGAACGCGTCGATCGTGGCGTACTTGCGCGCGGCGATGGTCGGGGCGACGAAACCGGGCCGGTGTGCGAGCAGGACGCCGAGCTTCTTCGAGCGGGCGAGGATCTGGTCGGCGACGACGAACCCGTCGGGCATGAAGGAGGCGTGCGCGACCAGCACCCGGTCGAAGCCGGCTTCCTCGTGGGCGCGGACGAACCCGTCCAGGTAGTCCGGGTCGACGACGGGGCCGGTCGAGCCCTGGGACTCGCTGCCGGCCGAGGTGGAAACCATCCCGATGAACTCAACGGACATCGTTGTTCACTCCTTTGTGGACAGGGCGGTCAGCGCCGCACCCGCGTCGACGGCGCTGCGCGCGCCAGCAGGTGCGGAGGCCGCGGGGGCCGGGACGGCGGTCGTACCAGGCCCCGCGGCGGCGGAGATCGATGGCCTGGCGACGTCGTGGCGCCGGACCGGCAGGCCGGGATGCGCGGACCGTGCAGGCGCCGGCGGCGACGTTGCCGGTAGCGACGTCGCTGGTGACGACGTTGCCGGTAGTGAGGACCGCCAGGTCTCGGTGTGATGGCAGGCGACGGTCCAGCCGGCCGCGACGGGCAGCGCGGCAGGGGTCCGGTCGCAGGCGTCGGTCGCGAATGGGCACCGGTGCGCGAAGCCGCAGGCGTCGGCGGGCCGCCGCCCGGCGCCCGGCCTGTCGGCGGGCCGCCGCAGCTGCGCCGGGGTCGGGCCGTCCTCGTCGCGGATGCTCGGCGCCGAGGCGATCAGCAGCGCGGTGTAGGGATGCCGCGGCCGGTCGAACACCTCGGCGATCGGGCCGTCCTCGACGACGCGGCCGCGGTAGAGGACGACGACCCGGTCCGCGATGCCGGCGAGCGAGCTCAGGTCGTGCGAGATGATGATGATCCCCAGCCGGCCACGGCCAGGGTCCGCATCGGCCGCGCTGGCGGAAACGGCGGGATCGGCGGGCTGACGGCGCAGCCCGTCCAGCAGCCGAAGGATGAGGTTGCGGTTCGATCCGTCCAGCGCGCTGACGGGCTCGTCACAGATGAGCAGCCGCGGGTCGTCGACGATCGCGCGGGCGATGGATGCCCGCTGCCGCTGGCCACCGGAGATCGCCCCGGGCAGGCGGTCCGCCACGGCGGGATCGAGACCAACCCGGCGCAGCGCGTCGGCGACGGCCGCGCGCCGGTCGTCGCGGCTGCCGCGGCCGGCGACGGCGAGCCCCTCGGCGATGCTGGTGCCGATGGTGAGGTCGGGATCGAGCGCGCGCAGCGGGTCCTGGAAGACGAAGCGGATGGCACCGCTGCGGCGGAAGTCCCGGCGGGCGCGGCGCCGCAGACCGCGGACGTCCCGGCCGTCGACCTCGACCTCGCCGGCGTCGGCCCGGGTCAGGCCGGCGATCGCGCGGGCGAGCGTGGTCTTGCCTGATCCGGTCTCACCGATGACGCCGACGACCTCGCCGGGACGGACGGCCAGGGAGACGTCCCGCAGGACGGTCGTGCGCCGTCCCGGCCCACTGCGGGCGCGGAAGGAGACGGTCAGGCCACGGACCTCCAGGAGCGGCGCCGCGGCAGCCACCGGAACCGGTTCCGCGGAACCGTCCGGATGCGGTTCCGCGGAACCGTCCGGATGCGGTTCCGCGACAACGGCGGTCCTGGTGGCGTTCATGTGGGTGCTCCTGCTCGCTCGGGGACTCGGGGCGTCAGTTCGATCTCGCCCAGCCGGGCGCACCGTGCGAACCGCTCTCCCCCGGGCGCACCGGCCGGCGCGCCCGGCACCGCCGCCCGCAGCTCCACCGGCGCCGCGCGGCAGGCGTCGGTGACGAAGGCGCAGCGGTCGGCGAACCGGCAGCCGGTGATCCGCGCGCCCACCGGCGGCGCGGCGCCGTCGATGACGTCCAGCTCACGGCGCCGCCAGTCACCGACGGAGGCGACCCGCAGCAACGCTGCCGTGTAGGGGTGCCGCGGGTTCGCCAGGACGTCCGCCGTGGGCCCGGCCTCGACGATCTCGCCGGCGTAGAAGACCAGGATCCGGTCGCAGAGCTGCGCGATCACGGCGAGGTCGTGGGAGACGGCGAGGATCGCGAGGCCCCGCTCGGCGCGCAGCAGGTCCAGCGCCTCCAGCACCTCCGCCTGCACCGTGACGTCGAGCGCGGTCGTCGCCTCGTCGGCGACGAGCAGGTCCGGCTCACCGGCGACGGCGATCGCGAGCACGACCCGTTGCAGCATGCCGCCGGACAGCTCGTGCGGGTACTGGTGGTAGACCAGCTCGGGCTGGTGCAGGCCGAGCGTGCCGAGCAGCGCGATCGCGGCCTGGCGGGCTTCGCGGCGGCGGTGCCCGACCTTGATCCGGAACTGCTCGGCGAGCTGGCGGCCCACCGTGTGGGACGGGTTGAGGTACGAGCCGGGATCCTGGAAGACCGCACCGATCCGGGTGCCGCGCAGCCCGTCCCAGCGGCGCCTGGGCAGGTCGACGAGAGACGTCCCGTCGAAGTCGATCTCACCGGAGCTGACCGTGCAGCCGGGCGCGAGCACGCCGAGGGCGGCCCGGCAGGTCAGGGTCTTGCCGCTGCCGGACTCGCCGACGAACCCCACCGCCTCGCCGCGCCGGATGGTGAACGAGACTCCCTGCACGGCGGGGACTCCGCCGGCGCCGCGGGCACGGCGGCGCCGCCCGAACGACACGCCGCCGACGGTGATGTTCAGGTCCTCGACCCGAAGCAGGTCGTCAGGCATCGCGCACCTCCCGGTTCTGCCGGGGTATGGAGGACGTGGCCGCCGTGGTGGTCTCGACGGGCCCGGTGGCCGTGGCCGTCGCGGCGGAACTGGTCGCGACGGCGGAGCTGACTGTGGCGGCAGAGCTGACTGTGGCGGCAGAGCTGGTCTCGGCGGTGTCAGCGGAGTCGCTGCCACGGGCACGGCCRCTGCGAGCCGGATCGCCGGTGACGATGCCGGTGGTGTCACGGAGCGCGTCCGCGAGCGCGTTCAGCGCGACCACCGTGATGATGATCACCAGCGAGGGCGCGAGCGGTGCCCAGGGCCGCTGGGCGAGGTAGTTCAGGTCCGACGAGAGCATTCCGCCCCAGGTGGGCGCGGGCGGCTTCGTCCCGATGCCGAGGAACGACAGCGACGAGACCACCAGCAGCGACGCCGCCGCCCCACTCGCCGCCGTCACCACGATGGTGGGAAGCACCTTGTTCCAGATGTGCGTCCGCAGGATCCACCAGCGGGACGCCCCGACCAGCTCGGCGATCTCGACGTACTGCGAGGAGGCCAGGCCGAGCGTCGCGGCCCGGGTGATCCGGAAGTAGTTCGGGGCGAGCACCAGGCCGATCGCGAGCATCGCCTGATGGATGCCGTTGCCGATGATCCCGGTGACCGCGATCGCGAAGATGATGTAGGGCAGGGTGAGCAGCGCGTCGCTGATCCGCAGCGCGAGCCATTCGAAGGCCCGGCCGAACACCACCGACGCCAGCCCCGCGGGCGCGCCGAGCAGGAGCCCGACGCCGACCGCCTCGGCCGCGCCGACCACCGAGCGGCCGGTGGCGTCCATCAGCCGGCTCAGCACGTCGCGGCCCAGGTAGTCGGTGCCCAGCCAGTGGGCGCCGCTCGGGTTCTGCAGGATCGCCTTCGGGTCCTGGGCGATCGGGTCCTGCGGCGCGAGGGAGCCGCCGGCGACCGCGAGCACGGCGACGACCGCGAGTACCAGCAGGGCGAGGCGCACCGAACGCAGCCGGATCATCCGGCGCAGCACGCTCATGATCGCCGCTCCGCTGCGGGGCGGAGCCGCACCAGCGCCACGTTGACCGCGACGTTGCAGACCAGCACCAGTGCGATCGAGGTGACGAGAACGCCCTGGATGACGGGAATGTCACCGCGCTCGGCGGCCTGCAGCGCCTGCTGCCCCAGACCGGGCAGGTTGAAGACCGCCTCGGCGACAACCGCACCGCCGATCAGCCGCGGCACGTACAGGCCGACAACGGTCAGCGCCGGCCCGACGGCGTTGCGCAGCGCATGGCCGAACACCACCCTGCGCACCGACAGCCCTCGCACGGTGGCACCGGTCACGAAGTTCTCCCGCAGGGTGCCCACCAGGGAGGTGCGGATCTGGCGCGTGAGCTCCGCACCGAACTCCACGCTGAGTGCGATCCCCGGCAGGATCACGAACTTCAGCCACTGGCCCGGGTCCTCGGTGAACGGCACGTACCCTCCGGAGGGCAGCACCGGCACCGTCACCGCGAACAGGATGATCAGACCGATCCCGACGACGAACGGCGGGATGGTCGACGCCACGGCGCACACCGCCGTGACCGCACGGTCGAGCCGCCCGCCGTTGTTCAGCGCCGCGGCGATCCCGGTCACCCCGCCGACGAGGATGGCGACCACCGCGGCCACCAGCGTGATCGACAGGTCGACCGGCAGGGCCTGCGCGACGCTGTCCCGCACCGGCAGGGTGGTGAAGTAGGAGTAGCCGAGATCCCCGGTGAGCGCGTTGCCGAGCCAGCTCACGTACTGGACGAGGAACGGCCGGTCCAGCCCGAACTGGTGGTTCATCCGCTCGATGTCCTGCGGCGTGGCGAGATCCCCGAGCACGGTCGCGGCCGGATTGCTGTCGGTGAGCGCGGTCATGCCATAGGTGATGAAGGTGGCCAGCAGTGTCACCGGCACCCCCACCGCCAGCAGTTGCCCGAGGCCACGGGCCAGCCCGGACAGGCCCGACGGGCGCCAGCGGCGCAGCAGGCCCGCGCCCCCCGGGAGCCGCGGCTGCGACGGCTGCGACGGCTCCGGCTGGCCCCGTCCTCCGGAGCCGACGACGTCGAGGGTGGTCATGGTCAGCTGTTCCCGGTCACGGTGACGCCCTCGAACCGCTGCGCCATCAGGTAGCTGCCGACCGGCGACACGTTCGAGCGACGGGCCAGGATCCGCGGGTTGCTGAAGAGGAAGACGTTGGGCATGGTCTCCACAGCGGTCTTCGTGGCCGCCTGCACGACGGACGCGTAGTTCGGGTCGTCCAGCGGCGTCGCGGTGATCTTCGCGACCGCCTCCTTGAGCGCCGGCGGGTTCGTCCGGCCCGGGTTCATCAGGCCCTGGTCGCCGAAGAGCACCTGGAACGCCTGCACGGGGCTCTCCCGCCCGGCGAACTGGTCGGTGAAGAACGGCTTCGCCCGCTGGATGTAGACCTGCTGGGTCGCCTGGGCCTGCGGGATGACCTCCAGCTTGACCCGGATCCCGGCCTTGGCGAGCTGCGCCTGGACCTGCTCGGGCAGCCCCTCGGCGACCGTGGTGGTGAGGGTGACGTCGATACCGTCCGGGTGCCCGGCCTCGGCGAGCAGCTTCTTGGCCTTGGCCACGTCGTAGGGGTAGGCGTTCTCCAGGGCGGCGTTGTGCCCGGCATGCCCCTTCGGGAACGGCTGGTAGTTGACCTCGCCGACACCGAAGTTGACGGTGTCCACCAGCGCCTTCCGGTCGACCGCATGCTTGATCGCCTGGACGACCTTGGGATTGTCGAACGGAGCCACCGTGTTGTTGACGTCGAGCACGCTGATGACCAGCGACGAGATGACCTGTACCTCGAACCCGGCGGCCTTGACCGCGGTGAGCTGCGACGCGGGAATCATGGCGACGTCGAGGCGGCCCGACTGGAGCGACGCGAGGGCGGTGGCGGCCTCGGGCGCCGGGTAGAGCTCGAAGTTGTCCGGCTTGATGTTGGCGGCGTCCCAGTAGCCGGCGAAGCGCGTCAGCTTCGCGCTGTCGTTGGGCACATAGGAGTTCAGCTGGAACGGGCCGGCGCCGACCGGCTTGGTGGCCAGGCCCTTCTCGTCGGTGTCGATGGCCTTCGGGCTGACGATCATCCCGGTCTTGCCGGCGAGAATGGCGGGCAGCTGGTAGTCGGTGTTCTTCAGGTCGATGCGGACGGTCGTCGCGTCGACCGCCACGACCTCCTTGAGGCTGGCGAGCTGGGCGGCCACCAACGAGTTCTTCGCGTCCCGGCCGCGCTCGAGGCTCTTCTTGACGGCGGCGGCGTCCACCGCGGTGCCGTCGCTGAACGTGAGCCCGGAGCGCAGGTGGAAGGTGACCGACGTGCCGTCGGCGCTGTACTCCCAGGAGCTGGCGAGCGCGGGCACCGGGTTCGCCTTCTCGTCCAGCTTCGTCAGGCCCGCGTAGACCAGCGAGAGGGCGTGGACGTCCCACCCGGCCGACGACGTGATCGGGTCCCAGGAGGTGACCAGCGCCCATCCCCAGCGCAGGGTGCCCCCGCTGGTGCTGCCGCCCGAGGCCGAGTCACCGCCGCCCCCGCACGCCGCCAGCAGGATCGAGCCTCCGGCCAGCGCCCCCAGGCGCAGGAACCCACGTCGCCCCATCACCGGCGCCGCCGACTCAGGTGACGAGGCGGAACTCAGGAAGGTCGTCCTCGGGGTACTCACGGGTTGGTCCTCTCAGGCATGAGAAAAGTCAGGCGGCAGCGAAGAAGTCAGGCGGAAGTCAGGCATGGCGGGGTGCCGACCGGTACGGATGCCGGTCGGTTAGTTACGGGCGCGCTGAAAACACGACCCGGCGGTGGCAGGGCACGGGGCGTTCTCAGGCAGGGCGCGGGCAGGGTCGCGCAGGCGTCTGATGACGCCGCGCGCGGACGAGGAACACGGAACGGGAGCGGTGGAGCGACGTCCGCCGACGGGAGGCGGACGACAATGCCAGCAGCAGACGAAACTCCGGCAGCAGGCATCTCGGGACCGGCTGTACAGCTGGCACGGGCGCGGGTGCCCGACCTGTCCACCGGTGACGGACGGTGGCTACCTACATCAACCCGGACCCGGTGGAGAGGACCAGGCACACCTGGCGGGGTGCCACGGAGCGTGGCACCGGACGCCGTCGACGACTAGCGACAGAGGGCGCTGGCGATCCGCACGAGGTCGACGTAGCGGCGCGCCACGCCGGTGTATGTCCACCGCATAGGTGAAGAATGCCCGATGACCAGGTAAAACGTCAATCACTACAACTGGGCGATCTATTTCACAAGCTCCGAGCCACCCGTACGCATCCATCTCACCACGCACCGTGGAGATCCATCACTGGAACCTTGCCGACCTTGTCGACAAGCAGTCACAACAACCACCAGAAAATCTCTATACGCGACGGTGAGTAGTTACAGTCGATCGGTAACGCTCCGCAACCGTTCGGCATCGGCGACGTCGGCCGCTCCCGCACTCAGCCGCAGCCGATGCCGGCGCCGGTAGGCCGACACCTGGCGCTCCGGAGGCTGATCGATCAGCTCGACGATCGGTTCGACCGCCCGGTCGACCGGGGTGGCAGCGACCGCGGCCAGCGCCGACACCAGCGCCCGCGCCGGCCGGCTCAGCGCACCCGCATGGCTGGTGCGCACGAAGCCGGGGTTGTAGAGCACGTGACGGATGCGGCCCGCCGGACGCGCACGCAACATCAGACCGAGCAGCTCGTTGGCGCGCCGGCTCTGCTGGTTGGCGCGCCGGGCGGTGAACCGCCGGTCAAGCTGCAGGTCGCCCCACCTCACGGCGTCGCGAGACGCACCTGGCACCGAGGTGTTCAGAACCACCGGCCGCTCGGCGGCCTCAAGCCGGTCAGCCAGGCCGTGACTGAGCAGGTACCGGCTCAGGTAGTAGAGGGCGAAGGTGTGCTCGAGGCCCTCCGCCGTGACGGTGCGGGTGGTGCGCAGGTAGGCCGCACAGAGGATGAGTGCGTCGATCGCGGGGAACCTGTCGGTGACCTCGGCGACGACCCGGCGGTTCTCCGCGGCGAGCGCCAGGTCCRCCCCGACGAAATGGGCCACCCCGGCGCCACTGACGCCACTGACGCCGCCGCCGGCCTCGGCGACCAGGCGGCGGAACTTCTCCTCGCTGCGGCCGATGACCACGACGTCGGCACCCGCCCGCAGGTAGTGCAGGGCCAGGGCCCGCCCGATGCCGTCGGTTCCCCCCGAGATGACGAATCTGCCCACGTCTACCGATCTCTCCCCTACAGCCGGCGCCCCGCCACCCCGAACTTGAGGTGACCCTCAAGTTCGGCAGAGGCTAGGGTAACTTGAGGACACCGTCAACTTCCCCAGGTGAGGACATTGCCCCCGACAGAAGACGAGCCCGGCCTGCGCAGGGACGCACGCCGCAACCGCGAGCAGCTGATCGCCGCCGCGCGCGAGCTGTTCGCCGAGCGCGGCGTCGACGTCCCCCTGGAGGAGATCGCCCGCCGCGCCCGGGTGAGCATCGGCACGCTGTACAACCGGTTCCCGACCCGCGGCCACCTCGTCGACGCCGTGTTCGCCGACCGGGTCGCGGCGAGTGTGCGCATCGCCGAAGCGGCGCTCGACATGGACGACCCGTGGCAGGCGCTCGTCCTCCTGCTCGAACAGACCTGCGAGCTGCAGGCCGCCGACCTCGGCTACAACGACGTCGTCTCCCGGGCACTGCCGCTGCGCGGCGCCGCCGAGCAGGCCCGGGCCCGCGGCTATGAGCTGATGCAGCAGGTCATCGTGCGGGCCCAGGAGGCCGCGGTCCTGCGCGCGGACATCACCCTGGAGGACATGGCCTTCGTCCTGTGGGGCCACGCCCGCACCGTCGAGGCGACCGCGGCCGTCGCGCCCCGCGCCTGGCGACGCCATCTCGCGATCATGCTGGACGGCCTGCGCGCCGAGGCCGCCCACCCGCTGCCCGAGCCACCGCTTCGACCCGACCAGGCCCGACAGGCGCTGAGCGGTCAGTGCGCCGCGGAGCACGACGAGCCTCGGGCGTGACGCGGCAGCAGGCGTGACATGGCGGCAGGCGTGCCGGCGCGGCGGCGTGCCGGCGCGGCGTGGTGCCGGCCGGCGCCTGGCGACGGCGGTCCACTGTCCAGGCCTCCGGGGCGACAAGGCCGTGACCACTACGATGCAGAGCAACAGTCGTGACTGGCGTGCTCGGGTGGAAGTGACCACCGGGGAGCGACGAATCTGCTGGCGGTGCCGCGCGCCTGGGCRCTCCGACGTCCGCCGCATGCCCGTTGGAGGTCCACATGCACGAGCCCGCGATGACGCACCTGGCGGCCAGCGACCCCGAGATCGCCGGCCTGGTCGAGTCCGAGGCCCAGCGCCAGTTCGAGAAGATCCGCCTGATCGCCTCCGAGAACTACGTCTCCACCGCCGTCCTCGAGGCCTCCGGCTCCGTCCTGACGAACAAGTACTCCGAGGGCTACGCCGGCAAGCGCTACTACGAGGGCCAGCAGTTCATCGACCCGGTCGAGACCCTGGCGATCGACCGGGCGAAGGCGGTGTTCGGCGTCGAGCACGCGAACGTCCAGCCGTACTCCGGCTCGCCTGCCAACCTGGCCGTCTACCTGGCGTTCCTGCAGCCGGGCGACGCCGTGATGGGCATGGGCCTGCCCTCGGGTGGCCACCTGACCCACGGCTGGACGGTGTCGGCCACCGGCCGCTGGTTCCAGGGGGTCCGGTACGGAGTACGCCAGGACACCGGGCGGGTCGACCTCGACGAGGTGCGCGACCTCGCGCTCCAGCACCGACCAAAAGTGATCTTCTGTGGTGGGACCGCGATCCCCCGCACCATCGACTTCCCCGCCTTCGCGGCGATCGCGGGCGAGATCGACGCCGTGCTCGTGGCGGACATCTCCCACATCGCCGGCCTGATCGCCGGTGGCGCCCACCCCTCGCCCGTGGGCCACGCGCCGGTCATCACCACCACCACGCACAAGACCCTGCGCGGGCCCCGCGGCGCGATGATCATGTCGGACGCGGCGCACGCGTCCGCCCTCGACAAGGCGGTGTTCCCAGGCCTGCAGGGCGGCCCGCACAACCACACGACCGCCGCCATCGCGGTCGCGCTGCGCGAAGCCACCACCCCGGACTTCCGCGAGTACGCCCACCGCGTCGTCGCGAACGCGAAGGCGCTCGCCGAGGCGCTGTCCGCCCGCGGTTTCGACCTCGTCACCGGCGGCACCGACAACCACCTGATCCTGATCGACCTGACCAGCCGTGGCGTCGCCGGCAAGCCGGCCGCGAAGGCGCTGGACCGGGCCGGTATCGAGCTCAACTACAACACCGTTCCGTTCGACCCGCGCAAGCCGTTCGACCCGTCCGGCGTCCGGCTGGGAACGGCCGCGATCACCACCCGCGGACTGCAGCCGGAGCAGATGCCGACGCTGGCGGGCTGGATCGACGAGGCCGTCAAGGCAGCGGGCGACGACGACGAGACCACCATCAGCCGCATCGCCGGCGAGGTGCGCGACCTGATGACGGCCTACCCGATGTCCGGCTGGGTCTGATCACATCGCACATCCGCTCGGGCTCGCCCGGTCCGCTGGCCGGGCGAGCCTGTTCCTGACGGCGCGGTCGACGGGAGAGCGCCCACACCGCCAGCTTGCCCGCGACGTATGGGGCGGTTCCGCGGAACCGCCCCGCCAGTCACCGTAGGACGTCGGCGAGGGCCCCACGGGGACGGGGCAGGGGTCCGGTATTCCACTCTCGCCGGAGATGCTACGCACATCACAGCCGATTCGGCGATCGCGAGCCGACAGGCCTGCCAGGGATCACTGCGGATCGGTCACCACCCTCCGCGGACGACCCGGTCACCACGCGCAGCTCAAGCAGCCGGCAGAACGCCGCATACACCACATCGGCGGCACCGGCGGTACTCGGCGGACCCCCTCCCCCTCTTCGTCGCGTACAGTGCGCATACACCAACCTGTTGTACGCATCGTGACTAGGTAGCGCCACAAAAGGGCAAAAACTGGGACTTGCGACTACCCTTAGTAGTTCGTTACGGTGTGTTGGCACCAAACAAGCGACGGGTCGTACGCCGAGTTCTGCCCTAGGCCCGTCGTCCCCTCCTAGTGACCACCAGGGCAGAAGCGGGGGAACCAGGTTCCTCCGGATGGCCACCGCACCCAGGCGGCCGTCCTCGGGGTGAAGTCGCCGCGCAGCGCGCGCCGACCGGGCTTCCCGGCCCGAACCCGACAGCTAACCTCGCAGGCGTACGGGAAGGATCTGCGTGTACGCATGCTTGGAATAGCAGCCGGGACTGCATCCGTCCCCCGGAACGCCGCCGCGGTAACGCCGCGCCCGTAACCCGGGGTTGACACCGGAGATCTGGGGCCCGCTCGGGCCCGGACAAATTTCACGCCGATAGCAGAACGCGCGTCCATTCGTGCGCCTTTTTTCGCGACCCCATTTCGTCGCGACTCATTGATCCGTGTACGGATCACTGGCGCCCGAAGACGCCCTACCCGCCTGCTCTTCAACGTAGAAACGAGATATCTTGATGTCGACCGGAAAGCACCGCAAGTCCCCCAGCGTCCGCCGCCGAGGCCGTGGTCGCTCCGCTGCTGTTGCCGCGGCGAGCGTCATCGGGGCATCCGCCGGCCTGTTCTTCACCGCGAGCCCCGCCAGCGCGGCGGTAATCTCGGACACCAGCATCGCGCAGGCGGCGAAGAACGCCGGCCTGAACTCCTGCCGCGGAATTCCGCTGAGCACCTGGGTCGCCGTCGCGCTCGCCGAGTCCGGCGGCAACACCACCGCCCACGCGACCGTCGGCGAGGACTCCCGCGGCCTGTGGCAGATCAACATGCGCGCGCATGCCAGCTGGGTCGGAAACCGCGACCTCTACGACCCGAACGTCAACGCCTGGGCCGCACGGCAGGTCTGCCAGAGCCAGGGCATCACCGCGTGGAGTGCCTACACCAACGGCATGCACACGAAGTACCTGGCTCGTGGAGCCGCAGCAGCCGCGGCCGTGGGCAACTCGGTGAGCACCACGGTGTCCACCGCGCCGTCCACCAGCGCCAACCGCGCCGTCGACTCGGGCTACATGCGGCTGGGCGTGTCCGGCCCCCGCTGGGATGTCTCCCTGGTGCAGGACCAGCTGCGTAAGCTCGGCTACCCGATCGTCGTCGACGGCTACTTCGGACCGCAGACCAACCACATGGTCATCGACTTCCAGAAGAAGCACGGCCTGGTGCCCGACGGCGTCATCGGCCCGCTCACCCACAAGGCCCTGTTCGGCTGATCGGCCGCACAACCGAATACCCGAGCGAGCGACCGATCGATCAGCTGCCCCTCGTAAGCTGATCGGAATCGTCGATCGACTCGACGCACCGTCCCCGCCGCGGGCCCCTGGACATCCAGAGGCGTCACGGCGGGGACGCCGCGTTTTCCGGCGATAAGCCGCACCCCTGGCATCGACTCGGCAGAAATGCGATCCAGCCGAGCTCCAGGCACCGTTACACGCCTTCCATTAATCACTACAGACAACACGGATCTTCTTGTGGGTCCGAGCGGGGAATTCATACCGACTGCGGTGACTGGGACCTTCCCGCACCACTCGTCATGAAACTTCGACGAGGCCCGGGGTGACGCGCGCCACAGGTCGGTGGTGACCGGGACACGGCGTACTGGATTCAGTGGACCGCAACGCCGTATCCGGGCACTCTMGGAGGCTGGGCCCGGGCCGGACGCCGCCACGGGCCGACCGTCCTACGACCAGGAGCGATGTTGTGCTGACCAGGATCGACCATGTCGGGATCGCCGTGGCCTCGCTGGAGGAGGCCATTCCTCGCTACGAGGCTGCATTCGGCCTGACGGTCGCGCATCAGGAGACCAACGAGGCGCAGGGCGTGCGCGAGGCCATGCTGCTGGTCCACAAGGGCGACACCGGCGGTTCCTACGTCCAGCTGCTGGAGCCGATCCGCGAGGACACCCCGGTCGGCAAGTTCCTGGCCAAGAAGGGGCCGGGCATCCACCACATCGCCTACGGCGTGGGTGACATCGACTCCGCGCTGGCGGCGCTCACCGTCGCCGGCTTCGACCTGGTCAACAAGACGCCCGTGCACGGCACGGCCGGCAGCCGCATCGCCTTCATGCACCCGAAGGGTGTCGGCGGTGTGCTCACCGAGTTGGTCGAGGCACCGGAAGGGCACTGACTCGGCGCCCCCGCACCGGCTGCACGCACGAGGCACCGGGCGTCGGCCATCCCGCCGACGCCCGGTGCCCCCCCCAGCCCGCAGTCCCCAGCCCGCAGTCCCCAGCCCGCAGCCCGCAGCCCGCGATCACCCGTGGGCCGTGAAGGCCCGCCCGGCTGCCATCGTCACCACAGCACCGCGATCGCCACATTGGCCACCCCGAGCCCACCTGCGGCGTGAGCCAGGGCCGCCGGCGCCTCGCGGCCGCGGGCGTTGCCCACGACGGCGATGCCGGCGACGGCCGCCGCGACGACGAGCTTGACCGCGATCTTGGCGTTGTCCACGTCCCGGTCCACGGCCCCGCTGGACGCCAGCCCCACCAGGATCATGCCTGTGACGATCTGGACGAGGGCGCCGTGCAGGATGCCGGGCGTGATGACCGGATGCGGCGAGCGGATCTGCGCGAGCCACCCTCCGACAATCATGGCCATCCCGACCAGGTGAAACACAACAACGATGTCGTAGACCACGCCCATGACGTCTTTTCTACAGGACGTAGAACATGGCCGGCTCAGCGGCGGCTCGTCGGAGCCGACCAGTCGTTGGTCGGGATCGGGTCGAGCGCCTGCACCGCGGTGCCGTTCCACCGGAAGCGCACCGTGGCCGCCCCCGCCGACGGGCAGCACATCGGATCATCAGGGCGGTACAGGTCGTACTGAAGCGCCACGGTGTCGCTCGTGGACCACACCCATCGCACGTTCGCACTCGGGACGCTGTCGGTTCCGACGAACCGGCCCTGACTGAAGAAGAACGCCTGCTGCGGATGTCCGTCCACGGATGACGTCAACCGCCCCACGATCGCGCTCAGCGCCCAGGCGGGTTCGTAGCTKCTGCTCCCCATCGGCGTGTAGCCGCGTTCCCGCACCAGCTGCACCGCCTGCGCGGGTGTCAACGCACCGGCCGGGGCGGCAGGTGTCGCGGTGCCTGATGTGACAGCCGGTGTGCTCGCCGGTGCGCTCGCCGGTGCGGCGAAACTCGCCGAAGCCGTCACGGTCAGCACTGCAGTGAAGGTCAGCACGAAGATGAGCACGATGCGCCGCATGGGTCGCCCCCTTGGCCTCGTTTCCGCCAACCGGGTGACCATAGGCGCCCGTGGCGCGCTCCGCCCGCCAGGAAGGCGATTCGCGCGCTATCGGAACAGCGCGGATCAGAACATCGCGGTCAGACGTGCCCGAGAAACATCAGCACCATCCCGCCTGACATGACAAGCCTGGTGCCACGCGGAACGACCGGATCCGGAAACGCCCTGACCAGCCAGGCGGTGATCCTGCGGGCGGATGTCCGCGCCGCCCAGCGGGCGGGCAGGCCCACCAGCGCCACCAGGCAGGCTCCGGCGAAGACGGCGACGCACCAGGCGCCGAGGGCGCCGTCGGTGCGCAGCGGCCAGCCCGCGAAACCGACCGCGCCCGACATGCACGCCATCGCCGCCGACTCGACGACGACCATGGCGCAGCATGACCAGACTCCGGGCGTCCCACAGTGCGGATGCAGCACCACCATCGCCAGCATGACGAGCGCGAGTGCCAGGTACACGGCGAAGAACGGCCACGAGCCGATGAGCCGCGGCGGGCCGACGAACATCACCGCCATCCCCGCCGCGACCAGCACGTGGGCGACTTCGATCCAGCCGTCGGCGACCATATGGCCAGCCACCGGATGGCCAGCCGCCGGATGACCCGCCGCCGGATGACCGAGCGTCAGGCGCCCGGCCGGGGTGGAGCGAAGCAGCCCGTACAGCCGCACGAGGTGAACCGCCGCCACCACCGCGGCCGCCGCGGCAGCCACGGCGGTGACCGGCCCCGGTAGCGGACCGAGCTCGGCCGCTACGGAATGAGGATGACCGGTCACCCTCCGGCGGCGATTTCGGCCGCCACCAGGGAGGTGATCCGGCCCGCGCGGGCCTCGTCGACGATGACTTCGAGCTGCTCGATGCTCATCTGGATCCGCTGGCCGAAGTCGTCCGTGAGCACAACCCTCCGGGTGGCCTCAGCCTCATGATCGATATAGAGCTCCGGGCAGCCACAGCTGCACTTGCCACAGAACGTGATGACGCGACTCAATGCTTCCGAACCGCTCACAGCACCTCCCCGCTGACACGGCAAACAGAAGATCATCTGAAGTGTAAGCCGTCGGGCCCGTCGAGCCGGGGCGTTCCGAACACCATCACATTGTCGTGACAAGGTGCCCGGCAGGCGCTCCCCGGCACAGGCCAGACGCCGCCCGACGCCGCCCGGGCGCCGCTCGCCACCACCCGGACGCCATCCGGCGCCAGACAGACGCTACTTGACCCCAGGCAACCACAGCTGGGTGCGGCGCCCGGCCGGGTGCCGCACCCAGCTGCGCCGCTCAGCTGTGCCGCTCAGCTGTGCCGTGCGGCCTCCAGCCAGGCGAGCACCGCGAGCACGCGCCTGTTCTCGGTGGGCTCCATCCGCAGGCCGAGCTTGGTGAAGATGCTGGCGATGTGGGACTCGACCGTCTTCGGGCTCAGGTGCACCTGTTGGGAGATCCCGCTGTTCGACAGCCCCTGCGCCATCAGTTCGAGGATTCGCCGTTCGCGGTCGGACAGCCCGAGCAGGCGGTGCGACTGCGGGTAGCCGGCGAGCAGGCGCGCGGCGATGTGCGAGTCGATGACGGGCTGCCCGTCCCGCAGGCGCTCGAGCGCGTCCCGCAGCGCCTGCCGGTTGGTGATGTTGTCCTTGCGCATGTAGCCGATACCGTCGGCACCGCCGGCGAAAAGGTCGGCCGCGAACGGGTCGTCGTCGTGGGCGGTGACGACGAGAATGCCCATCGACGGGTGCGCGTCGCGCAACGCGCGGGCGGTCAGCAGCCCCTCGTTGGTCCGGGTGGGCGGCATCCGCATGTCCACGATCGCGACGTCGGGAGGAGCCTCGCGCACGGCCGCGAGCAGTTCGGTGCCGGTCGGCACCGACGCCGTGACCTGGACGCCGATCGTCGTGAGCAGAACACCGAGTGCCTCTCTGATGAGCCCACTGTCCTCCGCGATCGCAACACGCACACCGGATCTTCTCACGCCGGTGCTCGCTGAGCCTTTTCCATCGTCGACTCCGACCTGCGGCACCCTGCCCGTGCACCGTGAGGTGGAAGGGCTCACTGTCCCGATCACACCGGGATAACCCCCGGACGTTCCGGGGTAGGGCCGGTAGCCGCACCGGGACGGGTCCGGTAGACCTGACCGATGCGGGTAGCGATCGCGGATGACAGCCCACATCTGCGCGCGGGGCTGCGTGCGCTCGTGGCCAGTGTCGGCGCGCAGGTCGTCGCGGTCGTCGGCCGCGGTCACGACCTCGTCGACGTCGTCACGGACGCCCCCGTCACCGAGCCGGTGGACGTCGCCCTGGTCGACATGCGGATGCCGCCGACCCTCACCGACGAGGGCCTGCGTGCCGCGCGGCAGATCAAGGCGCTGCGCCCGGCCACGGCGGTGCTGGTCTTCTCCGCTGACGACGAGGCGCCGTACGCGGCAGACCTGCTGCGTGACTCACCAGGCGGCGTCGGCTACGTCCTGAAGTCGACGATCACGAACCGCGACCAGCTGCGGTCGGTGCTGACCCGGCTGTCGGCAGGCGAGGTGGTCGTCGACAACGACGTGGCCCGCCAGCTGCTGAGCCGGCCCGGTGCCGCACCGGCGCTCGCCGTGCTGGATGACCGTCAGCGAGCCGCGCTGGTGCTCGCGGTGCAGGGGAAGGCGGTCAGCGAGCCGGTCCTGGCGGGGCTGCGCGACACGCTCGGGTTCCCGCTCGGCCTGGGCGGCACCGCTGGCCCGGTCGCCGCCGAGCTCATCGCCTGGCTGCTCGCACCCGCCTGAGCAGCCGGCCCGCCGCACCGCCGGCCGTCGTCCCAGCCGGGCTTCCGGCCATCGTCCCGGTCGCGCTGCCAGCCGTAGTCCCGGTCGCACCGTCCATCGTCGTCCCCGTAGCGCTGCCGGTCGTGGGCACGCCGCGGTGACGCACCCGCAATGCCGCCCTCAGCACGGTGGACGTCCCTGGATACGGGTCGAACCGGGTGACGTCGAGGCCCCGGACGCCCGGGCGGCGGGCGGCGACCGATCGGGGCCGGGCGAACTCGCGCAGGCCGTCAGCCCCGTGGATCCGCCCGAACCCGCTCTCGCCGCGCCCGCCGAACGGGAGGGCGGGGATCGCGGCGAAGGACAACACCGAGTTCACCGACACCATGCCCGCATCGAGGCGCCCGGCGATCTCCTCGCCCCGGGCCCGGGAGAAGACCGCCGCGCCCAGTCCGTAGCGGCTGTCGTTGGCCAGGGCGATCGCCTCGTCGACGTCGGCGACGGTCCGCACGGTCATGGTCGGGCCGAACGTCTCCTCCTGGACCGCCGCGCTGTCCTCTGGCACGTCGACCAGCACGATCGGATCGACGAACCGGCCGCGCACCGCCTGCGGCCCGCCGAGCAGGGCCGACCCGCCGCGGGCGAGCGCATCCGCGACATGGCGGCGGACGACGTCGGCCTGGCCCGGCATCGTCATCGGGCCGTAGGCGGCCTGTGGATCAGACCCGGGCCGGACGTCGGCGAGCTGGCGGCCCAGCTCGGTGAGGAAGGCGTCGCGCACACCGGCCACGACGTAGACACGTTCGACCCCGGCGCAGGTCTGCCCGGCGTTCGAGGCCGCGCCCCAGGCCACCATCCTCGCCGCGGCGGCGATGTCGGCGTCCTCGGCCACGATCGCCGCGTCCTTGCCGCCGCACTCGGCGACCACCGGGGTGAGCGTCTCCGCGCAGGTCGCGAGCACCTTCCTGGCTGTCGCGCCCGATCCGGTGAAGGCGATCTTGTCGACACCCGCCCGGCACAGGGCCGTCCCGGTCTCGCCGCCACCGGTCACCCCGACGAGGACGCCGTCGGGCAGCTCCGGGTTCGCCGCGGTGAAGCCCTCGACGAGGAGCAGGCCCAGCGCGGAGGTCAGCTCACTGGGCTTGAACACGACCGTGTTGCCCGCGGCGAGCGCGTAGGCGAGGGAACCGGCCGGGGTCAGCAGCGGGTAGTTCCACGGCCCGATCACCCCGACCACGCCGTAGGGCAGGTAGCCGACCCGCGCGGCGTAGTCGATCATCAACGCGGTGGTACGGACCCGGCGCTCGCGCAGCACCGGGCGGGCGTTGCGCGCCGCCCAGCGGATGTGTTCGCAGGTCAGCAGGAGCTCGAGGCGGGCGGCGATCGCCGGCTTGCCGTTCTCGGCGTGGACGAGGTCGACGATCTCATGCTCATGGGCGGCCAGCCAGGCCGCCCAGCGCAGCAGGGCGGCCCGCCGGCCGGCGAAGCCGGCCGCCTGCCACGCCGACCGCGCGGACCGCGCCGACCGCACGGCAGCGACCACCTCGTCGGCGGACATCACCGCGAAGGTTCCGACGACCTCGTCGGTCGCCGGGTTACGTGACTCGAACTTCGCTTCCGCTGCCTGCGCTGCCATGACGTTCCACCTTCGTCCCCACGTCCGATGGCCCTGCGTCCGGACGCACCCGCCCCGTCGTCGGGCCGCGGGCCCTATTTGCCCTGGAAGATCGGGGGGCGCTTCTCAGCTCGCGCCCGGCGGCCTTCCTGGGCGTCGTCGCTGGCCCAGCATGCCTCATAGGCGGCGGTCACGGCCGCCGACGGCCGGGCGGTCGCGTCCACGGCCTCGTTGAACGCCCGCTTCGAGTACGCGAGCGTCAACGGCGCTAGCCCGGCCAGCTCCTGGGCCCAGGCGACGGCGACGTCGAGCTCACCGGAGCGCTGCACCAGGCCGAGGTCGATCGCCCGCTGCGCCGCCACGCTCTCGCAGCCGATCACGACCGCGCGTGCCGTCCCGCCACCGGCGAGCGCGGCGAGGCGGCTGAGCGTCCACGGGTCGACCGCGAGGCCCAGCCGCGCCGTCGGAATCGCGAACGAGGCACGTTCGGCGGCCACCCGCAGGTCGGCGGCGAGGGCGAGCTGCAGACCGGCGCCGATCGCCGGGCCGTTGACGGCCGCGATCACCGGAACGGCGGCATCGGTGATGGCGTGCAGTGCCGCGTAGAGCGCCTCGGTGAACGCCTCGCCGTACACCTGGTCGAGGTCCGCGCCGGCGCAGAAGCTGGTGCCGACACCGGTGAGGACGATGGCGCGCGCGCCGGCGTCCACCGCCTGCCCGACGCCGTCGCGCAGGCCCTGGCAGTGGTCGATGTCCAGGGCGTTGCGCCGATCCGGCCGGTCGATGCGCACAATCGCGATCTTGTGGCCGGTTCCGGCGGGGCTGTCGGCGTCGGCGGACGATTCGGATCCGGCGTGGATTTCGACATCTATCACGGCGTCAACCCTCCCAGATCTGCCCTCGCTGCTCCCGCAGTAGTGAGGAGCCACCAACGAGCACGTGATCGACCAGCGACCACGGGCTCGGATCCGGCAGCGCCAGGCACTGTCGGCGCAGCGCGTCGGCGTCGGCGTCGGCCTCGGCACGCACCTGTGCGAACCAGGCCGGCTCGTGGGTGTGTGCCAGCAGCCGCTCCAGGCGGTCGATCGGGTCCCGCGCGCCCCACCAGGCGACCTCGGCCGGCTCCTGGTACCTGGTCGCGTCGTCGGACGTCGTGTGCGGTGCCATCCGGTAGGTGTTGGCCTCGACGAGCACGGGGCCCTGGCCGGAACGGGCGTGCTCAAGCGCCCAGCCGGTCACCGCATGCACGGCGAGAACGTCGTTGCCGTCGACCCGAACCCCGGGAAAGCCGAACCCCTCCGCGCGCCGCGCGAGCGGCACCGGCGACTGGCGACGGCTCGGCGTGGAGATCGCCCACTGGTTGTTCTGGCAGAAGAACACCACGGGTGCCGCGAAACTGGCCGCCCAGACGAAGGCCTCGTTGGCGTCGCCCTGACTCATCGCACCGTCGCCGAGATAGACCATCACCACCTGCGGGTCGCCATCTCGAGCGACGCCTTCGTCGATTCGCACGCCGAGGCCGTAGCCGACCGCGTGCAACGTCTGCGAGGCCAGCACCAGCACGTAGTTGGCCACCTTGTACAGCTCCGGATCCCAGCCGCCGTGCGTCACGCCACGCAGCAGCCGCAGGACCTCCACCGGCGGGATACCCCGATGCCAGGCCACCGCGTGTTCCCGGTAGCTGGGGAACAGGAAGTCGCCCGGGCGGGCGGCCGCCGCCGAGCCCACCTGCGCGGCCTCCTGGCCACGCAGCGGAATCCACAGGACCAGCTCCCCCTGCCGCTGCAGGGCTGTCGCCTCCTCGTCCAGCCGCCGGGCCCGCACCATCTCCCGGTAAAACGACTCCGTCTGGCGAGAATCCGCGCGCACCGCGAACCGCGGATCATCGACGAGCGACCCGTCCGGTGCCAGCAGCCGAACGCCCTCGTCAAACGGCGTTGCGTTCTCACCGCGTTCCGCCATCAACGACATCCGTATTCATCCCGTCTGGTCGACGACTCGTTTGCGACGCTGGAACGGAGGGGAAACCCGGGGTATCCATCACCCGACCCAGGGGGCCATCCGTCGTGTTTCAAATTCTGTGGATAGTAGTGGCAGGTCTCGTCATCGGGCTCATCGCGCGCTTCATCGCACGCGCGGCCGGGCACGGCCGGTACGACATCCCGCTCTGGCTCACCGTGGCCATCGGTATCGTCGGCGCCCTCGTCGGAAATGTCATAGCGAGCGCGATCGGGGTGCGCAACACGTCGGGTATCGACTGGATTCGCCATGTTCTTCAGATCGGCGTCGCGGTCGCCCTGGTCGCCGTCGCCGCCCCGCTGTGGGCCAGTCGCGCCAAGGCGCACGCACGCAGCGACCGTGACCGATACACCGCGCACCACTAGTCCGCCCCGCCAGGCCATGCGAGGTGCTGCGTGGCCAGCACGGCGACCCGCCCCGGGGCCGACGGCACCCACCGGTGCCCGCGGCCCCGGGGCGGCGCACGCACCTCGGCCCACGGCGGCCCGGCGGAGGTTCCACGAACCACCGGGCACCCACCGGGGCATTTCGGATGCCCAAACATCGGACGCCCTGCTTTTGGGCACGCTATCGGACACAGCTATACATAGGCCTCGTCCACGTAGCACCAACGCCAGTGCTCGCCGGGCTGGAACGAACGGACGACCGGATGGCCCTCCGTATGCGCGTGTGCGCGGGCATGTCGCAGCGGCGAGGAGTCACAACAACCCACATTGCCACAGGTGAGACACAGCCTCAGATGCACCCAGGACGAGCCGACCCGCAGACACTCGGTGCAGCCATCTGGTGTTGTCGGTACAACCGGCCGGATCATCGACAGATGAGGATCATCAGCAACGCTCACGTCCTCATTCTCCATTGAACGGCCGCTCGCCGTGAGGCGGGTTGTATCACCGCCGCGGGCAGCCTCTGGCGACACCTGATCAGTATCCCGATCAGTACACAGACACTCCCAGTTCACGGAGAATCCGACTGGACGACAGATCCAGTACCGATCGGGCGTCTCCGCCCGTCTCGCCGCCGCCGGCAGCACCGCCGCCGGCAGCACCGTCGCCAGCAGCACCGCTGCCGGCAGGCCGGGCCCACGCCAGCTCAGGCGCCGGGTGCGAGATCCTTGTCGAGGACGACGAAGACGAGATCCGTCCGGCGTGGCAGGCCGAACCGCTCGTCCCCGTAGGGGAACGGCTCGCGGCGGGAGGTGCGCCGATAGCCACGCCGCTCGTACCAGGCGATCAGATCGTCCCGCA
Organism: Frankia sp. CcI49; assembly: GCF_001983215.1. Classification (NCBI taxonomy): domain Bacteria; kingdom Bacillati; phylum Actinomycetota; class Actinomycetes; order Frankiales; family Frankiaceae; genus Frankia; species Frankia sp. CcI49. The sequence continues at coordinate 20,186 of NZ_MOWP01000036.1, read as the reverse complement.
GTGAGATCACGAGCATCTCCATCCGGGCCGCATGCCACTGCCGGCGCGCGAACTCCTCGGCGGTGGCGAGCAGCCGGTCGCCGACGCCCCTGCCCTGCAGATCCGGGCGCACGGCGAACATCCCGAAGTACGCGCCGTCGGGTCGGCGTTCCAGCTCACAGCAGGCGACGACGGCGCCCGTCGGGTCGACCGCGGCCAGTAGCCGCAGATCCGGCCGCGCGATCGCCGCCAGCACCATCGCCAGATCCGTGCGCTGGCCGTCGAGGAGGTCGGCTTCGGTGGTCCAGCCGACCCGGCTGCCCTCGCCGCGATACGCCGACTCGATCAGCTCGACCAGCGCGGCCGCGTCCTGGCTGTCGGCGACACGGACGGTGAGATCATCGACGGCGGTCATCGCGCCGCCGCGCCGGCGAGCTCGGTGGCCAGCCGCGGCAGGACCGTGCTGAGCTGCGCGTCCAGCGTGAAGGCCGCCCGGGCGTCGCCGCGGGTGGGGCCCTGGTTCACGATTCCGACCGGGATGCCCAGCTCCCCGGCCCGCAGCACGAACCGGTAGCCCGACATGACCGCCAGCGAGGATCCGAGCACCAGCAGCGCACGGGACTGCGTGAGCAGGTCGACGGCCGCGGCGAGCCGGGCCGGCGGCACGGTCGCGCCGAAGAACACGACGTCGGGCTCGAGGTCACCGTCGCAGTCAGCGCAGCCGACCACGGCGAAACCGTCGATCTCGGCCTCGGCGAGCGTGGCGTCGCCGTCCGGGTTGACCTCGGCGCCCAACGGCGAGCCCGCGACGGCTCCGCTGTCGAAACCGTGCTTGCCGAAACCGGGGTTGCGCAGCCGCAGGCGGTGGTCGAGATCGGCCCGGTCGCTGAGGACCCCGCAGCCGCGGCAGCGGACCCGCGCCAGGCTGCCGTGTAGGTCGATCACCCGCCGCGAGCCGGCGGCGCTGTGCAGGCCGTCGACGTTCTGGGTGATGACGCCGTCCACCAGTCCGGCCCCCTCCAGCGCCGCGACGGCGTGGTGGCCCGGGTTGGGGCGGGCCAGCGCGACGTGCCGCCAGCCGACGTGGCTGCGGGCCCAGTACCGGCGCCGGGACTCGGCGTCCCCGGTGAACTGCTGGTAGGTCATCGGGGTGTGCCGGCGCAGCGACCCGTTCGGGCCGCGGTAGTCCGGGATGCCGGAACCCGTCGAGATCCCCGCGCCGGTGAGCACGGCGACGCCGCCGGCCGCGACGAGATCCCGCAAGGAGGCGAAGGCCATGTCTCCGAGCGTAGGGCGCGCCGGGCGGACATCAGGCCCGGTCTGGGTGGTCATGCTCACCACGGCGCCACCGTCCCGCCGCGGCGCAGGTCGTCACGTGTCGGGTGGTGCCGCTCACATCACAGACGTACCGTTAGGCCGTGAACACGCACCGCAAGGACCATGCCGATATAGCTGGCCCAAGCGCTCCACCCTGCCACCCCGCCGGTGAACTCACCGGCGAGACGGGCCACTGCATCACCTGTTCGGACGACGCGATCGAGATGGAGATCGTCCGGCTGGAGGAGGGCGGACTGGCCGTCGCGAGGGCCGCTGCGGGGGTGGAGGAGATCAGCATCGCGCTGGTCGAGGCGCAGGCGGGCGACACCGTCCTGGTGMACGCCGGGGAGGCGATCGCCGTCGTCTGAGATCAGTGATCGGTCGACGACGGAAGGGGTGGAGATTCGTGTCCACAGTCGAGGAACCGATCCACATACTTTGGATCAACGCCGGTCTGAGCTGCGACGGGGACTCCGTCTCGCTCACCGCGGCGACGCAGCCGAGCATCGAGGACATCGTGCTCGGCGCCCTGCCGGGTCTGCCGAAGGTCAGCGTGCACTGGCCGCTCATCGACTTCGAATCCGGCCCGGAGCAGGGCGCCGACACCTTCATCGAATGGTTCCGCAAGGCTGATCACGGCGAATTGGACCCGTTCGTGCTGGTGGTCGAGGGCTCCATCCCGAACGAGGACCTCATCACCGGCGAGGGCTACTGGTGCGGTTTCGGCAACGATCCGCAGACCCACCAGCCGGTACCCACCAGCACCTGGCTGGACCGCCTTGCGCCCAAGGCACTCGCCGTGCTCGCGGCGGGAACCTGCGCGACCTACGGCGGCATCCACGCCATGGCGGGGAATCCGACCGGCGCGATGGGGGTCCCGGACTATCTGGGCTGGGACTGGAAATCGAAGGCGCAGATTCCGATCGTGTGCGTACCAGGCTGCCCGGTGCAGCCGGACAACCTCTCGGAGACGATCACCTATCTGCTTTACCAGGCCAGCGGCCAGGCTCCGATGATTCCGCTGGACGAACAGCTGCGGCCACGCTGGCTGTTCGAGGCGACCGTGCACCACGGTTGTGACCGCGCCGGCTACTACGAGGAGGGCCAGTTCACCACCGAATACGGAACCCCGCAGTGCCTGGTGAAGCTCGGCTGCTGGGGACCGGTGGTGAAGTGCAACGTCCCGAAGCGGGGCTGGATCAACGGGGTGGGCGGCTGCCCGAACGTCGGCGGCATCTGCATCGCCTGCACCATGCCCGGTTTCCCGGACCGTTTCATGCCGTTCATGGACGAACCACCCGGCGCCCATGTGTCGGCAGCGGCCAGCAGCGTGTACGGCGCGGTCATCCGCAGGCTCCGCGCCATCACGGCGCGCAAGGCCGACATCGAACCGCACTGGCGGCGCCGGGATGGCCACGCGCCCCAGCACGCCGAGGACTCGCGGGAGAAGGTGCTGGCATGACAACCACCTCGGAGCACAGGGAAACCGAAGCCCGAGGCTCTGACTCCCATCTGCTGGAGATGTCATGGGACCCGATCACCCGCATCGTGGGGAGCCTGGGCGTCTACACGAAGATCGACTGGCCGGCCCGGCGGGTCGTCGAGTGCCACAGCACGTCATCGATCTTCCGCGGCTACAGCATCTTCATGAAGGACAAGGACCCGCGGGACGCGCATTTCATCACCAGCCGGATCTGCGGTATCTGCGGTGACAACCACGCCACCTGCTCCGTCTACGCACAGAACATGGCCTACGGAGTGAAGCCACCACACCTCGGAGAATGGATCATCAATCTCGGCGAAGCCGCCGAGTACATGTTCGACCACAACATCTACCAGGAGAACCTGGTCGGTGTGGACTACTGCGAGAAGATGGTCGGCGAGACGAATCCCGAGGTGCTGGAACAGGCCCGGCGCACCGAGTCACCCAACGCGGACCAGCACGGTTACCGCACCATCGGCGACATCATGCACGCACTCAATCCCATCGAGGGCGAGTTCTACCGCGAGGCCCTGGCGATGAGCCGGGTGACTCGGGAGATGTTCTGCCTCATGGAGGGGCGCCATGTTCACCCGTCCACGCTTTATCCGGGCGGGGTGGGCACCGTCGCGTCCGTGCAGCTGTTCACCGACTACCTCACCCGGCTGATGCGCTATATCGAGTTCCTCAAGCGCGTCGTCCCCATGCACGACGACCTGTTCGACTTCTTCTACAAGGCCCTGCCGGGCTATGAGGAGGTCGGCCGGCGGCGGGTGCTGCTCGGCTGCTGGGGCTCGTTCAACGACCCGGCGCACTGCGACTTCACCTACCGGAACATGTCCGACTGGGGCCGGCACATGTTCGTCACCCCGGGCGTGATCGTCGACGGCAGGCTGGTCACCAACGACCTGGTCGACATCAACCTCGGCATCCGCATCCTGCTGGGCAGCTCGTACTACGACGACTGGGCCGACCAGCCGATGTTCGTCACGAACGACCCGCTGGGAAACCCGGTGGACCGCCACCACCCCTGGAACCAGCACACCATCCCCCATCCGGGCCGGCGCGACTTCGACGACAAGTACTCGTGGGTCATGTCCCCGCGCTGGTTCGACGGGACGGACCACCTCCCTCTCGACACCGGCGGTGGCCCGATCGCCCGGCTGTGGAGCACCGCGCTGTCCGGGCTGGTCGACATCGGCTACGTACGGGCCACCGGCAGCAGCGTCCAGATCACCCTGCCGAAGTCGGCGACGGTCGGTGAGCGGACCTTCGAGTGGATGATCCCCCGGTGGAGCAACGCCCTGGAACGCAACCGGGCACGCACCTACTTCCAGGCCTACGCGGCGGCCTGCGCGGTCTACTTCGTCGAGCAGGCCCTCGCCGAGGTCCGTGCGGGCCACACCCGGACCTGGGAGCCGTTCGACGTCCCGCAGGACGCCGTGAGCTGTGGTTTCACCGAGGCAGTACGCGGGGTGCTCTCCCATCACATGGTCATCCGGGACGGGCGCATCGCGAACTACCACCCGTACCCGCCGACGCCGTGGAACGCCAGCGTGCGCGACGTGTTCGGCACCCCCGGCCCGTACGAGGACGCGGTGCAGAACACGCCGATCTTCGAGAAGAACCCGCCGGAGTCGTTCAAGGGGATCGACATCATGCGCACGGTCCGCAGCTTCGACCCGTGCCTGCCATGCGGTGTGCACATGCACACCGGCACCGGACGAACCCTGGAGGTGCTGCACACCCCGCATGCCTTCACCCCGGCCGGATGAGCGCGATGACAGCGACAGCAACAGCAACAGCGACCACCGCGGACCCGCGCGACACCGTGAACCCGCACGACCTGAACCCGCACGACAGCACGGACCCGCGTGACACCGCGGCCCGCGTCGACGGTCTGCTCGCCAGGATGGAGCAGCTGGGAGACAGCCGGACGCGGGTGCTCGCGGAAGAGATCGTCAGAGCACTGATGGAGTTCTACGGTGCCGGCCTCGCCCGCGTCACCCGGATCGCCGACGCGGACACCGTCCGGCGGCTCGCGGCCGACCCGCACCTGGGCGCCATGCTGGCGATGCACGGGCTGCATCCCGTCAGCACCCGCGACCGGGTCGAGCAGGCGTTCGACCAGATCCGCGCGCGGCTCGGCGACCGGACCCCCGTGCTGGCGGTGACCGGCCCGGCCGACGATCGGATGGTCACCGTCCGGGCCGACGGGCAGCCGACCAGCCCGGCGGTGATCGCCGCCGTCGAAAGCGCCGTCGCGGCGCTCGCACCCGAGGTCGGCGTCACCGTCGAGGGGCAGCATCTCGCCGGCGACCTCGCCGCGGGACGTCCCCTGCTGCCCGTCGTCGGCGTGAGCGCGGCGGGCACGGCTGACCGTGCCAGCAGGGCGGGTCGGGCGGGCACGCCATGACAGCCCCCACCCTGCGCCGCTTCCTCGCCGGGAACCCGGGCCGCGCCATGACCCGGTGCGAGTTCTGCGGTGAGGCGGTCGACGACGAGCACGGTCACGGTCATGTCGCGGATCTGGCCACCAGGTCCATCCTGTGCGCCTGCCCCGGCTGCCGGCTGCTGTTCACCCCCACCGGAGCCGGCGGCGGGCGCTACCGCGCTATACCGACCCGATACCACTTCGCCGCCAGTTTCGCTGCCGGCCCGCGGCTGCTGGCCGCGGCGGGGATCCCGGTGGGGCTGGCGTTCTTCGTGATCCACGACGGAGCGGTCAACGCCTTCTACCCGAGTCCCGCGGGGGCGACGCACTGCGAGCTGCCCGCCACCCTGACGCCACAGGACCTCAACCTCGACGACACCGACGGCCCTGGCACCGGTATCGGCACCGGCGCCGGCGCCGGCGCCGGCACCAGCGCTGGTGCCGACCGCGCAACGGGCGGAACGGCGTGGCGGCCGGAGCCCGAGGTCGAGGCGGTACTCGTCCACGTCACCCGCGACGGCCAGGCGGGGTACCTGCTGCCGATCGACGCCTGCTACCGGCTCGTCGGCGACCTGCGGCTGCACTGGCGGGGATTCGACGGCGGCGCCGACGCCCGCGCCCACCTCGCGGCCTTCCTCGCCGACGCCCGGCACCGGGCCGGGGCCACGCCCGCGGCCACGGCCACGGCCAGCGCTGCGGATGCGGCTGCGGCTGCGGCCAGCGCTGTAGATGCGGATGCGGCGGCTCCCATGACTTCGGCTGTGGGAGGCGCATGATGGCCGACCTGACCTTCACCTGTGTCGAGGTCACGCCGCTGCGGCATGCCGCGGCGCCGACGCTCCGGTTCGTCCTGCGGGTCGAGGAGCACAGCGGTGAGCGGCTGCACGCGCTGGCGCTCCGCTGCCAGATCCGCATCGAGCCCGGCGCGCGTCGCTACGACGACGCGGAGGCGCAGGCGCTGACCGGGCTGTTCGGAGCCGGCCCGCCGCATCCGATCCAGTTCGCGATGGTGTCCACGATGATTCCCGGCTTCACCGGGAGCGCGGACGTCGAACTCGCCGTGCCCTGCAGCTACGATCTTGAGGTCGCCGCCGGCAACTACTTCCAGTCGCTGCGAGGCGGGGTGATCCCGCTGCGTCTGATGTTCAGCGGAACCGTCTTCGGGGTGGGCCCGCACGGGCTGCGCGTCGAGCAGGTGCCCTGGCGCCTGGAGACCACCTGCCGCATGCCGGTGGCCACCTGGCGCGAGCTGATCGACGCCTACTTCCCCGGCTCGGGCTGGCTTCGCCTGGATCGCGGCACAGTCGACGCGCTCACGCGCTACCGCCGCGACCATGCCATCGCGACCGCCGACGCCGCGATCGTCTCGCTGCTGGCCGGGGAGGACCGATGAGATCGCCGGACCGGACCAGCACCGACGCGGCCATCAGTGACCACGCCGATGGTGGGACGTCCGCACCCGTGCCCGGCGACGATGACGCGCTCGGCTTCCTGTCCGCCGCGGCGCGGGCGCTTTCGGACACCGTCCTGTACGAGGGCTACCTGCTCTACCCCTACCGGGCCGACGCGCTGAAGAACCAGCAGCACTGGCAGTTCGGGGTGCTGATGCCCCCGTCGTTCGCCGGTGCCGGCAGCGGCGAGCACAGCAACGCGCACACCGAGTTCCTCCTCGACGGCGGCCCGGACGCCCAGCTGACAGTCGCGATCCGATGGCTGTGGGAGCACGACGGAGCCCGCGGCGAGGCGGCCACCGCCCTGCGGATGCGCCTCGCCGACATGCTCGATGAGCCGGCACGCCGAGAACTCACCTACCCGCCACCGCGGCCGACGCCGTCGACGCCCGCGGCGCGCGGCGAGCTGCTGCTCGACGCCCAGCGGCTTCCTGGCCCCTACGGGGGGTTCCGGATCCGCGCGAGCGTCCGCAACATCTCCGCCGGTGAGCCACCGGGCGCGCCGGACGCCGCCGCCGGAGCGCGGGACGCGGCGTTGGGGGCCGCGTTCATCGGGCTGCAACTGGTGGCCCATGTCGCCCCGGGGGAGTTCCTGTCGCTGGCGGACCCGCCCGAATGGGCGGCCCGCGCCGCGGCTGACTGTGCCAACGAGCGGCTGTGGCCCGCCCTGCTGGGCCGGCCCGGCCGCAGCGACACGCTGCTGGCGGCACCGATCATCCTCCCGGACGACCCTCAACTCGCCGCGGAGAGCCCGACCTCCTTCTGCGACGCCACCGAGATCGACGAGATGCTCGCCCTGCGCACGGCGACCCTGACCGAGACCGAGCAACGCGACGCCCGGGCGGGTGACCCACGGGCGGCCGAGCTCCTGGACGCCGTCGCGGAGCTTGCGCCGGCGATGGTCGAGAAACTCCACGGCCGCACCCGGATCGCCGGCTCCGACCCGGCTCGTGCCACCCCGTCCCCGCCGCTGGCCCCGTCCCCGCAGCTGGTGGAGGGCGCCGCGGTGTGGGTCCGGCCCCGCCGCGGGCGGACCGACGCGCAGGACATGTTCGTCGACGGCGCCGCCGCCACCGTCGCCGCGGTACTGCACGACCTCGACGGACGGACCCACATCGCGGTCACCCTGGACGAGGATCCGGGCGCCGACCTGCGCCGGGAGTTCGGCCGCTTCCTGTATTTCAGCCCGGACGAACTGGAACCGAGATGAGCCCGCCCACGCTGGTCGCCGGAGTGGGTAACGTCCTGCTCGCCGATGACGGTTTCGGCGTCGAGGTGGTGCGCCGTCTGCTCGACGCCGGCCCACCGCCGGGCGTCACGGTCGCCGACTACGGGATCAGCGGCATGCAGCTCGCCCTCGACCTGTGTTCCGGGTACGGAGCTGTGGTGCTCGTCGACGCGCTCGGGCGCGGGCACCCGCCGGGAACGGTCTCGTTGCTGGATCTGGGCGGCGCGCGGGAACCGGTCGGCTTCGACGCGCACGGGATGCGGCCGGACGCCGTCCTCGACCTGGTCGCCACGCTCGGCGGCCACCTCGACCGCGCCCTGCTGGTCGGCTGCGAACCGGCCATCGTGCATCCCCAGATCGGGCTGTCCGCGCAGGTGGCAGCCGCCGTGGAGCCCGCGGCCCGGCTCGTCCGCTCCGTGGTCGAGGAGGTGGCGGCGTCGGAGGAGGCCCCGGAAACACCCGCGCATTCGTACTCGTACTCGCACTCGCATTCGAAATCGCGAAGGAGCTGATCATGTCGCACTGGATACTGCTCGCCGCCGCGACGGCCGGCCTCGGCGCAGTGGCCGTCACAGTGACCCCTGACCTGCGGCGCTACCTAGATTTCAGCCGGATGTGATCCGGCATGTGCCTTGGCATCCCAGGCGAGGTCGTGGAGATCCGCCCGGACCGCCCGGACATCGCGACGGTGGACGTCAGCGGAGTGCGGCGGGCGATCAACATCGGGCTGCTCGACGCCACCCCGCCCCGGCCGGGTGACTGGGTCCTCATCCATGTCGGCTTCGCGTTGTCCCTGATCGACGAGGCCGAGGCCCGGGCGGCGCTGGAGTTCCTGACCGGCATCGGGCGGGCCTACGACGACGAGCTGGCGGCGCTGCGCGCATCGGCCATCGACTGAGCCTGCTCAGGCTCACGGAACGTCGGCCGACCAGCGAGGAAGGAGGGGAAGCTGATGCGCTTCGTCGACGAGTACCGAGACGCCGACACCGCGCGGGCGCTGTCGGCCCGGATGGCCGACCTGTGCGAACCCGGGCAGGCCTACGCCTTCATGGAGGTGTGCGGCGGGCACACCCACACGATCTACAAACACGGTCTGGAGGACCATCTCCCGCCGGCGGTCTCCCTGGTGCATGGCCCGGGGTGCCCGGTGTGTGTCATCCCGATGGGCCGGGTCGACGATGCCATGCACATCGCCCGTCAGGACGGCGTCATCATGACCTCGTTCGGCGACATGATGCGGGTTCCGGGCAGTCACGGCTCGTTCTTCGACGCGAACGCCGAGGGCACCGACATCCGGATGGTCTACTCCCCGCTCGACTCGCTGAAGATCGCGCGGGCGAACCCGGACCGGCGGGTCGTGTTCATGGCGATCGGCTTCGAGACGACGACACCGTCCACCGCGCTGACGGTGCTGCGGGCGGCCGCGGAAGGCCTGGAGAACTTCTCCGTCTTCTGCAACCACATCACGATCGTGCCGGCGCTGCGGGCGATCCTCGACTCCCCCGACGTGCGCCTGGACGGATTCGTCGGCCCCGGGCACGTCTCGACGGTCATCGGCTGCCGGCCGTACGAGTTCATCCCGCGCGACTACGGCAAGCCGCTGGTGGTCTCCGGCTTCGAGCCGCTGGACATCCTGCAGTCCATCTACCAGCTGCTCCGTCAGCTCCGGGACGGACGGTGCGAGGTCGAGAACCAGTACACCCGGGTGGTCGCGGCCGAGGGCAACCCGGTGGCACTCGCCGCCATCGACGAGGTCCTCGAACCGCGGCCGGACTTCGAGTGGCGCGGGCTGGGACGCATTCCGTGGTCGGCCATGCAGGTGCGGGAGCGGTTCGCGGCCTTCGACGCCGAGCGGATCTTCGCGCCACCAGGTGCCCGGGTCGCCGACCCGAAGGCCTGCCAGTGCGGCGAGGTCCTGACCGGTGTGATCAAGCCGTGGGAATGCCGGGTCTTCGGCACCGGCTGCACCCCGGAGACCCCGATCGGGGCATGCATGGTCTCCCCCGAAGGGGCCTGCGCGGCCTACTACAACTTCGGGCGCCTGCGCCACCGCGGCTCCGCCAACCCCCATCGCGGGGATGACGTCGGCTCCGTCGGCCCCGCGAAGGCGGACCGCAGAAAGGCGGTGATCGGCACATGACGACGGCAGGCCAGGGTGCGTCCGGAGTCCTCGACCGCGTCGAGGCCGCGCGGCGCCGGCGTCCGAAGCTGCGCGACACCCACATCACCTCGGCGCACGGCGCCGGCGGCAAGGCCACAGCGACCCTGGTCGACGCGGTCTTCCTCGAGGCACTGCGCAACCCGCTGCTGGAACCGCTGGAGGACGCGGCGGTGTTCGCCGCCGGCACCGAGCGCCTCGCCCTGACGACGGACTCGTTCGTCGTCACGCCGTTGTTCTTCCCCGGCGGCAACATCGGGGATCTCGCGGTGAACGGCACGGTCAACGACCTGGCGGTGGCCGGGGCCCGCCCGTTGCACCTGGCCTGCGCGGTCATCCTCGAGGAGGGCATGGACATCGCGGACCTGCGCCGGATCGTGGCGTCGATGGCCGAGGCGGCGACGCGCGCGGGCGTGTCGATCGTCACCGGGGACACGAAGGTCGTCCAGCGTGGCCGGGCCGACGGCTGCTACATCACCACGACGGGCGTCGGTCTGGTCGATCCGGGGCTGCGGCTCGGGGCGTCACTGGCCCGGCCGGGGGATGTCGTCGTGGTCACGGGGCCGATCGGCGACCACGGGATCACGGTGCTGCTGGCCCGCGGCGAGCTGGACCTCAGTGCCGACCTCCGCTCCGACACCGCCCCGCTGTCAGCCCTCACCGCACGCCTGCTGGCAGCCGTCAACGCGCAGAGCGGTGACGGCACCCAGGACGGTGGCGGCACACGGGACGGTGACGGCGCACCGGGCGGCGGCGCAGCAGGTGGCGGCGTGCGGGCGATGCGGGACGCGACCCGCGGTGGAGTCGCGACGATCCTCAACGAGGTCGCGAAGGCGTCCGGTGTCGGGGTCGTCGTCGACGAGGCCGCGGTTCCCGTCCGCACCGAGGTGCGCGGAGCCTGCGAGCTGCTCGGGCTCGACCCGTTGTACGTCGCGTGCGAGGGCAGGATGGTGGTGATCGTCGCCCCGGAGGCGGTCGACACCGCGCTCGCGGCCCTGCGTGCGGACCCGCTCGGCGCGCAGAGCACGGTGATCGGCCGGATCGTCGACGACCCGCCGGGAACGGTGCTGCTCAACACGGCGTTCGGCGGCACCCGCATCGTCGACCTGCTGGTGGGCGACCCGCTGCCGCGGATCTGCTGACCGGGCGGTCGCGCGGTGCACGAGCTCTCCGTCACCGTCGGCCTGGTCGACATGGTCGTCGACCGGCTGCCCGCAGACGTGCGGGTCACCAGGGTGGCGCTGGAGATCGGCCGGTTGTCCGGGGTGATGACCGAGCCGGTGCGGTTCTGCTTCGACCTGGTCGCCGCCGGCACACCGCTGGCCGGCGCGCGGCTGGAGCTCACCGAGCCGGTCGGGCGGGGTCACTGCCGACGATGTGGGCGAGACGTCGACCTGCCCGACCTGCTCACGCCGTGCCGGTGCGGCAGCCACGAGATCGACCTGACCGGCGGTGAGCAGGTCCGGATCGTCGCAGTCGAGGTGACCGACGTCCAGGTGGCCAATGAGGTCGAGGTGGCCGACGTCGAGGTGGCCGATGAGGAGGTGGGCTGATGTGTGGCACCTGCGGGTGTGACCGCACCGACGAGTCGGCACGCGAGACCGGCCCCGGCGCCGGCGCCGCGACGCGGATGCTGCGGCTGGAGCTGGACGTGCTGGCCCGAAACGACGAGGCCGCCCGGGAGAACCGGGCCTGGCTGGCGGCGCGGCGGACAGCCGCCGTCAACCTGATGAGCTCTCCGGGCTCGGGGAAGACGACGCTGCTGGAGCACACGATCCCCGGTCTCACCGGGGCCGTCGAGTGCGCGGTGATCGAAGGCGACCAGGAGACCCGGCTGGACGCCGAGCGCATCCGCGCGACCGGAGCGCCGGCGGTCCAGGTGAACACGGGCACCGGCTGTCATCTGGACGCCGCTTCCGTCGGCCGGGCGCTGCGCGAGCTAGACCCGCCACCCGGCCGTCTCGACCCGCACCGCGGCGCCATCGACCCGCACCGGGGCTCCGTGGTGCTCATCGAGAACGTGGGGAACCTGGTCTGCCCCGGGCTGTTCGATCTCGGTGAGACGGCCCGGGTGGTGCTCACCTCGGTCACCGAAGGCGAGGACAAACCGACCAAGTACCCGCACATGTACCGGGCCGCGGATCTGATCCTGCTGACCAAGGTCGATCTGCTGCCCTGGCTGGCCTTCGACGGGGATCAGTTCACCGACGCGGTGCGTCAGGTCAACCCGTCCGTCCGGGTGCTGGCGGTGTCAGCGAACGACGGGGCCGGGCTGTCCGACTGGTTCTCCTGGCTGCGCGCGCTGGCGACGGCCGCCTGACCGAGGCTGATCCCGCCGTCGTTGCAGGGCACCCGCGCATGGGTCAGCACGGTGAAGCCCGATCGGGCCAGGCCGTCCTCGATCTCCCCGGCGAGCCGCACGTTGGCGAACACACCGCCCGACAGGGCCACGGTGCCGGGCTCCGTTCCGAACAGCCGCTCCCGCAGCGCCACACAGGTGTCGACGGTGAGCCTGGCCAGGGTGGTGTGGAAGCGGGCGGCGACCACCTCCGGGGTGGCCCCGGCGCGCAGGTCCGCCACCACGTCCCGGACCAGCCCGGCACCCGACAGGACCAGGGCGTCGGTGCCCGGCGCTCCCCCGACCCGTGTGCCCCGGGCCAGTGCTCCCCGGCCTGCCCCGGACGGGTAGGCGCCGTGGTCACCGGGTGCGGCCAGCTGCTCCAGCTCGATGGCGGCCTGCCCCTCGTAGCGGATCGTGTCGCGGACGCCGACCAGCGCGGCGACCGCGTCGAACAGCCGCCCCACACTGCTGGTCCGCGGCGCCAGCGGAGTCGGCGTGGGCGGTGTGTCCGGCGTTGCCAGCGCCGACGGCGTCGCCGGCGAGGTGGCCGAGCACGCGCGGGCCAGGCTGGTCACCGCGTCCCACCACGCCTCGTTGCGCCGCGCGACCCCGAGCCGCTCCACGTGGTCCACCCCGGCGGCCTGCAGGTAGGCGGCGGCCATCCGCCACGGTGCGCGGATCGCCGCCGCCCCGCCGGGCAGTGCCACCGGCTCGAAGTGGGCCACCCGGGTGAAGCCGGTCAGGTCGGCCCACAGGAACTCCCCACCCCACAGGGTGCCGTCGAGGCCGAAGCCCAGGCCGTCGAACGCCACCCCCAGCACGGGCCCCCGCTGTCCGTTGTCGGCCAGGCAGGAGGCGATGTGCGCATGGTGGTGCTGGACGCCGACGACGGGCAGCTCCTGCTCCAGCGCCCACTTGGTGGACAGGTACTCCGGATGCAGGTCGTGCGCCACCAGCTCCGGCCGGATGTCGAACAGCCTGCCCAGATGCTCGATGGCACCGGCGAACGAACGCAGGGTCGCCGGGTTCTCCAGGTCGCCGAGGTGCCCGGACAGGTACGCGCGCCGCCCCGCCGCCAGGCAGACCGTGTTCTTCAGCTCCGCTCCGCACGCGAGCACGGGCCGGGCGACGTCCCAGGCCAGCGGCACCGGCTCCGGCGCGTAGCCGCGGGACCTGCGCACCACCGCCGCGCGGCCGCGGACCGACCGGGTGACCGAGTCGTCCAGGCGGGTGTGGATGGCCCGGTCGTGCAGGAGGAACCCGTCCGCGACCCGGCCGAGCCCGGCGAGGGCCTCGTCGTCACGGAACAGGATCGGCTCGTCGGAGATGTTGCCGCTGGTGAGCACGATCGGACCGGGCAGGCGGCCGAGCAGCAGGTGGTGCAGCGGCGTGTAGGGCAGCATGATCCCGAGCGTCCGGACCCCGGGGGCCACCGACGGCGCGATGCAGGGGGACGTCCCGGCACCGTCGGGCAGGTCGGACGCGTCCGGTGGGGCAGGCGGGTCGGGCGGTGCGGGCCGGCGGTCGAGCAGCACGATCGGGCGGCGCCGGCCGGTGAGCAGCCGGCGGGCGGTCTCGTCGACGACGCAGAGCCGCTCCACCTCGGCCAGATCCCGGGCCATCAGGGCGAACGGCTTGCCGTCGCGGCGCTTGCGCCGGCGCAGCTCGGCGACCGCCTTGTCGTCCGTGGCGAGCACGGCCAGGTGGTATCCGCCGAGGCCTTTGACCGCCAGGATCCCGCCGGCCCGCAGCAGCGCCGCCGCCTGGTTCAGGGCGTTGTCGGACGGCGCCTGGCCCGGGCGGGTGGTGGGACGGATCCCGGCCCCGAGGCGGAACCCCGGCCCGAGGCGGAAGTCGGGGGTCAGCCAGAAGCCGTGCGCCGGCCGGAACTCCAGCGTGGGCCCGCAGTCCGGGCAGCACACCGGCTGGGCGTGGAAACGCCGATCGGTCGGGTCCTCGTACTCGGCCCGGCAGCGGCCGCACATCCGGAACGGCGCCATCGTCGTGGCGGGCCGGTCGTAGGGGACGTCCAGGATGATCGTGAAACGCGGCCCGCAGTTCGTGCAGTTGATGAACGGGTACTGGTAGCGCCGGTCGGCCGGGTCGGCCAGCTCGCGCAGGCAGTTCGCGCAGGTGGCGCTGTCGGCGCAGACCTGCGTCCGCGGCCCGCCCCCGTCGCGCGCCGGATCGCTGGCGACGATGCGGAAGCCACCTCCCGGTTCCGCGGAACCGGCGCCGTCCGCGCCACCGGCGCCATCGGTGTGGCCGGTGTGGTCGGTGTATTCCGTGACGTCGACCGTGTCGATCTCCGCGAGCGGCGGCGCCTCGTCCCGCAGCGCGGTCAGGAACGCGGCGACGTCGGCGCCGTCGCCGTCCAGCTCGATGTGGACGCCCTCGCTGTCGTTACCGACCTCGCCGCGCAGCCCCAGCCGGGTGGCCAGCCCGTGGACGAAAGGGACGGAAGCCGACCCCCTGCACGATCCCGGTCACGTCGACCCTGACATGCTCTCGTGCCGTCATTTCCCGAGTGTCACTCAGACCATTGACTGTCGCCCGTCGGGCTACTGACTGTCGCCCATCGGGTGTCCGAAGGTGTCCTCGAAGACCAGCTCGGCGACGGGGCGGCGGCGCAGCCGGCGCGGGAAGTCCGCCTCCGGGTAGCCGACCGCCAGATGTGCAGCGGTGACGTACCCGGGCGGGATCGCGAGCAGCTCGGCCACCGCGGGCTCGTCCGCGACCAACAGCGTGGTCAGGGCGCTGGCGACACCCTGGCCGCGCAGCGCGAGGCAGAGGTTCTGCACGATCGGGTAGACCGACGCCCCGCCGACGATGCTGAGCCGGCCGAGATCGGTGTCGGTCGGATGCAGCGCCGCCAGCTCCACGCAGACCACGATGAGCACCGGTACCTCGGCGAGGTGTCGCACGAAGTGGTCCGTGTCGGGTGGCGGCTCGAGCCCACGCTCCCGCAACGCCGCCAGGTAGAGCTGCCAGCGGGCCCGGTACAGCTCCGCCAGCGCCGCGCGACGCTCCGGATCGCGCACGACGACGAACCGCACCGGCTGCCGGTTCCCGCCCTGCGGCCCGAACCGGGCCGCGTCGAACGCCTCGACCAGGACGTCATCAGGCACCGGGTCCGGCCGGAACCTGCGGCAGGTCCCCGTGGTGCGCATCGCGTGGGTCAGCTCCATGGGCGGATCCTGGTCGAAGGAGACGTCCACCTTCTGGAAGCTCTTGAACTGCTCGGCCTGCGCGTACGCGGTGTAGACGCGCCGGTCCGAGTCGGTCAGGACGACGTCGTCGGTGAACGGCGTCAGCAGCGCGCGCGGGTACAGCCGCCCGGCCCGCACCGTGTTGATCTCCATCGCGAACACGATCACCACGGCGAGCAGGTACAGCCAGGTCACCAGGCCGAGCACCAAGGCGAACAGCCCGTACACCTGGGTCCGGCCCTGTAGCTGGTACTGCAGCAGATAGGTACCGGCCGACTGGAGCAGCTGCCAGCCCACGGCGGCGACCGCCGCCCCGGGCAGGACCTGGCGGAACGACACATCCTTGACGGTGAGCAGCTGGAACGCCACGAGGGCCAGGCCCGTGTTCCCGACGAGACCGAGCACCACGGCCAGCACCTGCAGGCCGACCCCGAGGCCGGTCCCCAGGTCGCTCGCCCGGGTCGTGATCGCCGACAGCACGGTCGTCAGAAGCACACCGAGGCCGAGCAGACCGATCAGGCCGAAGCTGCGCACCCGGGCGAAGAACGGGTTCGGTCGGGACCGGCGCGGAACCGCCCACACTGTGTCCAGCGCGTTGCCGACCGCGCGGGCCACACCGAGGCTGCCCCAGATGCTGCCGAAGACGCCGATCGCCACCGCGGCGGCACTCCCCCGCAGCGCGTGGACGTCGTTGCGCAGCTGGTCACCGATGATCGGGAACTGGCTGAGCGCGGAGCTGACCACCTGCTCCTGCAGGTCCGGATGCCCGGCAAGCACGAAACCGAGGCAGGTGGTGAGCAGCAGGAGCAGTGGGAACAGCGAGAGGAACCCGTAGAAGGCGATCAGCGCGGCCAGGTACCCGCCCTGGTCCTCGGTGAACTTGTAGACGACCGCGAGCGGGAACGCGACACTCGGTCGGCTCTGCTGCGCACGATCCAGGCGCGCGCCGAGGGCCATCCACTGCCTCCTCGTCCCGGCGCGCCGGGCGCACGCCGCTGCGGAGAATCTGGACCGACATCCGCGATCGTAGGGATGACCTACGCCGAAGTATCCCGCGAGATGCTGGACCTGGGCCTGTCCCCGCCACGACAGAACCAGCCCGGACGGGCCGGCACCCGGCCAGCCCGGCACCGGCCGGCGGGCCCGCGGGAACGCACCCGCCCGTGGGGGCCGCGGCGAGCCGGCTCGCCGGCCGCGCCTCGTAGGATGGCCCGGTCAGCGAAGATCCCCAGCAGCGCAGACATCGGGAGCTAATTGTGCGAGAGATCGCCGTGTTCAGTGGGAGTGCGCACCACCAGCTCGCCCAGGACGTGTGCGACCACCTCGACGTTCCACTCTCGCCGGTGCGGGTCGACCGTTTCGCCAACGACTGCCTGGAAGTACAGCTGCAGGCGAACTGCCGCGAGCGGGACATCTTCCTCATCCAGCCGCTGATCAAACCCGTCCAGGAGAACCTGGTCGAGCTGCTGCTCATGCTCGACGCGGCCCGCGGCGCCTCCGCCGCCCGGATCACCGTCGTCATGCCGCACTACTCCTACGCACGGTCTGACAAGAAGGACACACCGCGGATCTCGATCGGTGGCCGGCTCGTCGCCGACCTGCTGGTCGCCGCGGGCGCCAGCCGCATCCTCGCGATGACCCTGCACTCACCGCAGGTACACGGCTTCTTCAGCGTCCCGGTCGACCACCTGCACGCGCTGCGCGAACTCGCCCAGCACTTCCAGCGCAACGACCTGTCGAACACGACCGTCGTCTCCCCCGACCTCGGCAACGCCAAGGAGGCGGCGCGGTTCGCCCGGCGCCTCGGCGTCCCCGTCGCGGCCGGTGCCAAGCAGCGCTTCGCCGACGACCGCGTCGCGATCAGCGCGGTCATCGGCGACGTCGCGGGCCGCGACATCATCATCCTGGACGACGAGATCGCCCAGGGCAGCACCGTGCTGGAACTGCTGGAGCGCCTGCGCGAAATCGGCGTCGGGTCCATCCGGGTCGCCTGCACGCATGGTCTCTTCGCCAACGGAGCGCTCAAGCGCATCGGCGATCAGCCCGACGTCACGGAGATCGTCTGCACCAACACGGTCCCCGTGCCAGCCGCCGACCAGTTCTCCAAGCTCACGGTGCTGTCCGTCGCCCCGGCACTCGCCGAAGCCATCCGACACATCCACAACGGCGAATCCGTCAGCGCCCTGTTCGACTGACCCCATTGCAAGCGACAGCCGCTCTCGACGTTATCTATTCCAGCGCCGGTTCGACGCTGCAACCTCAAATGAACCGCCCCGACCCCTAATGAACCCGGAGCGGTTCAGACAGGATAACAAGAGCCCAGTGACGAGAGATCGTCACCGGGCTCTGTGGGGCCCGGGGATAAGATCCCCCGGGCTACCCGAATGCTTGTTTTCTTGACACCCCCGACCGGGTCGATGGTTTTGCAGTTGCTGTTGTGGGCCAAGATCGGTGTCGATCCTGCCACGACATAGTACGTGTGGAGGTCGGCGATGGTGAGGTTGTAGAGGGTGTCGACGCGCTGGTAGGCACCGACAACACGATCCGGACCTTGTCCTCGGCCGGGATCACCGGAGGACGACTCATCTTGATCTCCTAGGGCTCATGGCCAACGAACCCCTCTGCCAAAGATCCTGACGTATGGCAAGGGGAACAAAGTCCATCGCATAGCATTCCCGCATGTCGCACGAAGAATTCAGGAGTCGACACTCTCCCAGCCCTCAGGAACAATATTGAGAACGCCCCGCGCTTCGTATCCCAACGGGGCTGAAGCCCAGATTATCGAGTCTCCGTCAATGCGCACCAATATTTCGGCGCCAGCGAGCCACTTAACTGCCGCTCCTTCCGGTTCGGCCCAGAATGGGTGCCTGGGAATTCCGACCTGTATCAGCGAGCCGGTAAGTGCATCAATGGAATCTTCGTCTACTTCACGAAATATGCTGCCCTTCGATGAAATTACCAACTCGTTCAGGACCGCCTCGAAGAGGTGCACGGAGAGCCTGCCGTGATAGGGGCGCCAATCACCCGTCACATCATTTAGACCCTTAAAAAGAACTGGCGGGTCGAGCTCTGCTAGCCGCTGAGTTGAGATGCCCCAAAGTGCGCACATTTGATTCTCTTCTTGAATCACGAGCACATTATCTTCGATCCGCATACTGCGGGGTAGAAGGAACGGATCCTGGCAGTTCATAAGGTATCGCCCGATTCCATTCGGACCGAGGAAGTTCCCCAGAGGCCACGGAACCTGCACACCGAGCCTGCCCTGTACGGCTACGAGCTCCTCGGAGGTGCAGCCAACCCGGTTCCCGGCCTCGCCTCGCCACGCCTCAACCACCTCTCGCAGTAACCCAAGCATCTCGCTAGGGCTAGACGGCAGAACGGCGAGCTTCCCTGCCACATCGAACATCAGGCTCCCTAAACTAGTGGGGATTATCTCCCCACTCTAGCGTACGATACCTCCCACCCCTTACATACTGACCCACGTATCCGTTTGGACCATACACGTTCAACTCGTCAAGATTGAGAAACTTTGCCCATCCACCTAGGCTGGATCGACAGAACCCGCAAGGAATCTTGCCTGCCACATAGAGATCCGCGATACCACCATTTGCTCCAGTTTTTGYCGCCTGAATGAACGCATCGGATTCGRCGTGCCCCATCGACTGGGGCATTACACTGGCGGGCCGTGGATACGCCTGCCCATGTCCATTTACGCCGTAAATCGGATCACGGCCGGCGATATCGAGGCGAGCCACGACGGAAATTTTCGCGCCATCAGCGGAGCTCTGAAGATCGGACAACATGTCCTGCGTATCTGCGAGGGCATCGGCGAGGCTGTCTGTGCCGTGTTGGCAGATGCGGGTGTTGCCGAGGTCGTAGCGGTCGGTGTGGGGGTTGCCGGTCTGGGTGCAGGTCTGGTCGGGGAGTGCCTGGCGGCAGGTGTCGACGAGGCCGCTGGCGGCGGGGGTGGTGGCGCAGGTGTTGTCGGTGACGCCGTCGGCGGCGGTGTCGGGGAGCGGGGTGCTGTCGGGGTCGGTTTTGGTGCCGGTTCCGGTGGTGGGGGGTGGGGTGTCGTCGATGCAGCGGAGGGGTGGGGCGCATTGGGGGATGGTGTAGGGGGTTTTGGTGCCTGCGCCGAGGTCGGCGTGGAGGCCGGGGCCGCCGCTGTTGGGGTTGGGTCGTGCGGGCCGGTCGACGGGGATGTTGGTGGGGTTGGTGGCGGAGAGGAGGGGGACGTTGAGCCATTCGAGGTTGACGGTTTGCGCGGTCTTTTCCAGAACCGTGACACCGCCTCCGCCGCCGCCGCCGCCTCCGCCGCCTCCGCCGCCGCCGCCACTGGCGGGGAGGCCACCAGCGCCACCGCCACCACCGCCGCCGTTTCCGCCTCCGGCGCCGCCGCCACCGTTTCCGCCTCCGGCGCCTTCACGGGCGGCCGGGTCGGTGGCGGGTTCGTAGGGGAGGTCGGAGACGGGGGTCGCCATGAGGACGACGAATCCGAGGGTGAGTACGGCGACTGTTCCACCGGCGGCGACGCGTCCGACCGTGCTGGCGGTTCGGCCCACGACACCGGCTGTTTCCTCGACGATGTG